>NZ_JBFTMU010000006.1:0-183331 GCF_056397125.1 Arthrobacter sp. 05N425 | reverse complement strand
TCTTGTTGTCCTCCATCCGGGAGGCCGGACTTCGAACCGGAACAGTACAGCTAACGCTGGCTGCGGTTGCGGACCATGCCCGCAGCCGCCAGCTCCCCGGTACCGCCGGCCCCCATCAGGTTGCCTAGCAGCGTGTCGAACAACGCCGCGGCGTTCTTGGCGGAGTCCCCGGGCCAGTGATGGACCGAGTGGGCCGCGCCCTGGATCTGCTGCCAGTTCGCCTGCTCCGGGATGTGCGGGGTGAGCAGCAGTTCGCCGAACATGGACTGCATCTCGGCCAGACGGAAGGTGTGCTCCGAGGAGCCGGTCCGCACCCGGTTGGCGACAATGCCTGCGGGGGAGAGGCCTGGCGCGAATTCCTGCCGGAACAGCTGGATGGCGCGCATGGTGCGCTCGGTGCCCGCGACGGAGAACAGTCCCGGCTCGGCGACCAGGGCGACCTTGTCGCTGGCGGACCAGGCCATCCGGGTCAGGCCGTTCAGCGAGGGCGGGCAGTCGATCAGCACGAGTTCGTACTGCCCGGCACCTGCCAGCACGGCGGAGAGTCGGCGCAGGTCGCGGCGGCCGAGGTCGGGCCGGTCGTAGATTCCGGTATAGGCCGAGCCGATGGCGACATCCAGTACGGACGCTGCTGTTCTCTTGGAAGAAGCGCTGTGCTCCACCCATCCGCTGGGGACAACGTTGTCGGCGAGGCGGGCCCGGCGCGGGGACTTGAGCATCCGGCCGATGTCGAGTTGTTCATCGGGCCGGACGCCGAGGGCGGTGCTGGCATCCGCGTGCGGGTCAAGGTCGACCACGAGGGTGGGGATGCCGGCTGCGAGTGCGGCCGACGCCAGTCCGGTTGTCACGGAGGTCTTGCCGACACCGCCTTTGAGGCTGCTGATGCTGACTACTTGCACTTGAAAAACCAATACCTAACGCCGGTTGCCGAGACTGGGTCATGCCGGCCCGTGCGTTCCTTCGGACCGGGGCGTGCATGCGCCACCCACCAACTCATCATATGTTGACCAGGCACCGAAACCTTTCTCATCCGGCCCGACTTATCCGGGCCGGCGGGTGCCCGGACCGCGGCGGAGCCCCCCGCGCGACAGCGATCTGCCCAATGCCGCCGAAATGACGCATAATGCTGTGATGGGCGCCACAATGATTTGTGTTTGCGCACACCAGTCTTAGAAACTGTGACGACTTACCGAACCACCCGCGATGATGCAGGAGAAGTATGTTTTCCAAGATTCTGGTGGCTAACCGCGGCGAAATCGCCATCCGCGCCTTCCGCGCCAGCTATGAGCTGGGTGCCAAGACCGTTGCAGTGTTCCCGACCGAGGACCGTAACTCGATCCACCGCCAGAAGGCGGATGAGGCGTACCTGATCGGCGAGGAGGGGCACCCGGTCCGGGCGTACCTCGATGTCGACGAGGTGGTGCGCGTGGCGAAGGAGGCCGGGGCCGACGCGATCTACCCCGGCTACGGATTCCTCTCGGAGAACCCCAACCTGGCGCGCGCCGCGGCTGCCGCCGGCATCACCTTCGTTGGACCGCCGGCAGAAGTCCTTGAACTGGCCGGCAACAAGGTCGCCGCACTGGAGGCCGCCCGCAAGGCCGGCGTCCCGGTGCTCAAGTCGAGCCAACCGTCCAAGGACGTCGACGAACTCATCGCCGCCGCGGACGAAATCGGCTTCCCCATCTTTGCGAAGGCCGTCGCCGGCGGCGGCGGCCGCGGCATGCGCCGGGTGGACACCCGGGACGCGCTGCCCGAGGCCCTGCAGGCCGCCATGCGCGAGGCCGACGCCGCCTTTGGTGACCCCACCATGTTCCTGGAACAGGCGGTGCTGCGCCCGCGGCACATCGAAGTGCAGATCCTCGCCGACGCCGAGGGCAACGTCATGCACCTCTTCGAGCGCGACTGCTCCATCCAGCGCCGCCACCAGAAGGTGATCGAGATTGCCCCCGCGCCGAACCTCGATGAGGGCATCCGGCAGGCGCTCTACCGGGACGCCGTGAAGTTCGCCAAGGCCCTGAACTACGTCAACGCCGGCACCGTGGAGTTCCTCGTCGACACCGTGGGCGAGCGGGCCGGCCAGCACGTCTTCATCGAGATGAACCCGCGCATCCAGGTCGAGCACACCGTCACCGAGGAAGTCACCGACGTCGACCTCGTCCAGGCCCAGCTGCGGATCGCCTCGGGGGAGACCCTCGCCGACCTCGGCCTCTCGCAGGAGACCGTCAAGCTCAACGGCGCCGCACTGCAGTCCCGCATCACCACCGAGGACCCGGCAAACGGCTTCCGCCCCGACGTCGGAAAGATCACCGGCTACCGTTCGGCCGGCGGGGCCGGTGTGCGGCTCGACGGCGGCACCGTCTACTCCGGCGCCGAGATCAGCCCGCACTTCGACTCGATGCTGGTCAAGCTGACCTGCCGCGGCCGCGACTACAAGACCGCCGTCGCCCGCGCCCGGCGCGCCCTGGCCGAGTTCCGGATCCGCGGCGTCTCCACCAACATTTCCTTCCTGCAGGCCGTCCTGGACGACCCGGACTTCGTCGCCGGTGACGTCGCCACCTCGTTCATCGACGAACGCCCCGAACTGCTCAAGGCCCGCGTCTCCGCGGACCGCGGCACCAAGCTGCTGACGTGGCTCGCCGAGGTCACCGTCAACAAGCCCAACGGCGAGCTCACGGCACACACCGACCCGGCCGACAAGCTGCCCGCCCTGACGGACAGTGACGCCCCCTTGGGGTCCCGGCAGCGGCTGCTCGAACTCGGCCCGGAGGGCTTCGCGAAGGCCCTGCGCGAGCAGGACGCCGTCGCCGTCACCGACACCACCTTCCGCGACGCGCACCAGTCCCTGCTGGCCACCCGCGTCCGGACCCGGGACCTCGTGGCGGCCGGACCGGCAGTATCCAAGCTGCTGCCCGAACTGCTCTCCGTCGAGGCCTGGGGCGGCGCGACCTACGACGTCGCCCTCCGCTTCCTGGGCGAGGACCCCTGGGACCGCCTGGCCGCGCTGCGCAAGGCGCTGCCGAACATCTGCCTGCAGATGCTGCTCCGCGGCCGGAACACCGTCGGCTACACGCCATACCCGGAAGAGGTGACGGTGGCCTTCGTCAACGAGGCCGCCGCGACCGGCATCGACATCTTCCGCATCTTCGACGCCCTCAACGACGTCAACCAGATGGCCCCCGCCATCCGCGCCGTCCGCGCCACCGGCACCGCCGTGGCCGAGGTCGCCCTCTGCTACACCGCGGACATGCTCGATCCGGACGAGAAGCTGTACACCCTCGACTACTACCTGGACCTGGCCCAGAAGATCGTCGACGCCGGCGCGCACATCCTCGCGATCAAGGACATGGCCGGACTGCTGCGCCCGGCGGCGGCAGCCCGCCTCGTGACGGCCCTGCGGGAGAAGTTCGACCTCCCGGTACACCTGCACACCCACGACACGGCGGGCGGCCAGCTGGCCACCCTGCTGGCTGCAGTGGACGCCGGCGTGGACGCCGTCGACGTCGCCTCGGCCTCGCTCGCCGGCACCACCAGCCAGCCCTCCGCCTCGGCCCTCGTCGCGGCGCTGGCCCACACGCCGCGGGACACCGGCCTGAGCCTGGCCAATGTGTGCGCCCTGGAACCGTACTGGGAGGCTGTGCGCCGCGTTTACGCCCCGTTCGAGTCGGGACTGCCGGGCCCCACCGGCCGGGTCTACCAGCACGAGATCCCCGGCGGCCAGCTCTCCAACCTGCGCCAGCAGGCGATCGCGCTGGGGCTGGGCGAACGCTTCGAAGCGATCGAGGACATGTACACCGCAGCGGACCGCATCCTGGGCCGGCTCGTGAAGGTCACGCCCTCGTCCAAGGTGGTGGGCGACCTCGCCCTGCACCTGGTCGGCCTCAACGCGGACCCGGCGGACTTCAACGAGAACCCGCAGAAGTACGACATCCCGGACTCCGTGATCGGCTTCCTCTCCGGCGAACTGGGAGACCCTCCCGGCGGCTGGCCCGAGCCGTTCCGGACCAAGGCCCTGCAGGGCCGCAGCGTCAAGGTCCGCGACGTCGAACTCAGCGCCGAAGATAGTGCCGCGCTTAAGGGCGACTCCAGGACGGTGCAGCAGACCCTCAACCGGCTGCTCTTTGCCGGTCCCACCAAGGACTACCAGAAGAGTGTCGAGGCCTACGGAAACCTTTCCGTCCTGGACACCCGCGACTACCTCTTCGGCCTGCAGCGCGGCGCCGAGCACGAGATCGAGCTGGAGAAGGGCGTGCGTCTGATCGCTTCGCTCGAGGCCGTCTCCGAGCCGGACGAGAAGGGCATGCGGACCGTGATGTGCACGCTCAACGGACAGTCCCGGCCCGTGGTGGTCCGTGACCGCTCCGTGGTCAGCAACGTCAAGGCCGCCGAGCGGGCCGACGCCTCGCAGCCGGGCCAGGTCGCCGCGCCGTTCGCCGGCGCCGTCACCCTGACCGTCAAGGCCGGCGACGCGGTCAAGGCCGGGGACACGGTCGCGACCATCGAGGCCATGAAGATGGAAGCCTCGATCACGACGCCGGTGGCCGGGACCGTGTCGCGGCTCGCCGTCGGCCCCGTCGAGCAGGTCCAGGGCGGCGACCTGCTGCTGGTCGTGGAGTAGCGCGGCCGGACACGGCAGCACAGCAGAAAGGGCTCCTCCGGCCACGGCCGGGGGAGCCCTTCCTGGTTTATGCCAACGCGTTGAAGCGGGTCTTAGGCGTGCGTGGTGCGCTTCGCGGAGTACATCTCCTCGATCACGTTCTCGAAGTCCTTCATCACCTGGGCGCGCTTGACCTTCATGGACGGCGTCAGGTGGCCGGAGGCCTCGGTGAAATCGGAGGGAACAATCCGGAACGACTTGATGGCCTCGGCCTGCGAGACGGACTGGTTCGCACGGTTGATCAGCTCCTGGACCGCCGCCGTGACGGCGGGGTTTACGGTCGCCTCGGCCACCGTGGTCGACGCCGGCAGGCCGTGGCGCTGCAGCCAGCCCGGGAGCGCCTCCTCGTCGAGCGTCACGAGGGCGCCGATGAACGGACGGTTGTCTCCGACCACAAGGACCTGCGAAACCAGCGCGTCGGCGCGGATCTGGTCCTCGAGCAGGGCCGGCACCACGTTCTTGCCGCCGGCGGTGACGATGATTTCCTTCTTCCGCCCGGTGATGGTCAGGAAGCCCTGCCCGTCAAGCTGGCCGATGTCGCCGGTGCGGAACCAGCCGTCCACGAAGGCTTCGGCCGTGAGGTCCTCCCGGTTGAAGTAGCCCCGCATCACGCAGACGCCCTTGGCGAGAATCTCGCCGTCGTCGGCGATCTTCACGGCGTTGCCGGGAATCGGCGCGCCGACGGTGCCGATCTTGATCAGGCCGGGCGTGTTGACCGTGACCGGGGCGGTGGTTTCGGTCAGGCCGTAGCCTTCGAGGATCTGCAGGCCGATGCCTTGGAAGAAGTGGCCGAGGCGTTCGCCGAGCGGGCCGCCGCCGGACACCGCGTGCGCGACCTGGCCGCCCATGGCGTCGCGGAGCTTGCCGTAGACGAGCTTGTCAAACAGGGTGTGCTTGAGCCGCAGGGCCAGGCCCAGCTTGCCCGCCTGGCGAGCCCGCGAATAGGCGATGGCGGTTTCCGCGGCGCGATGGAAGATCGCTCCCTTACCGCCGTCCTCGGCCTTGGTCAGAGCGGAGTTGTAGACCTTTTCGAAGACCCGCGGCACCGCGAGGATGAAGGTCGGCTTGTAGCTCTGCAGGTCCGGCAGCAGGTTCTTGATGTCCGGAGTGTGCGCCACGGTAACGCCGGCCGCCACCGCCAGCACAGAAATGAAGCGGGCGAAGACGTGCGCGAGCGGGAGGAACATGATGGTCCGCGCCTGCTCGTGGACGATCTGGCCCAGGGACGTGGCCAGCACATTGTCGGAGAGCTCCACGAAGTTGCCGTGGGTCAGCTCGCAGCCCTTGGGCCGGCCGGTGGTGCCGGAGGTGTAGATGATGGTGGCGAGATCGTTGAGCGAGGCCTGACTGCGGCGGGCTTCGAGTTCCTCGTCGCTGATCCCGCTGCCGGCGGCGCGGACCTCGTCGAGGGCGTCACCTTCCAGCTGCCAGACGTGCCTCAGCCCGGTGAGGCCCTCGGAGCCGGCAGCCTGCCGGATGATGTCCTCATGGTGGGCGGACTCGCCGAAGGCGGCGACGGCGCCGGAGTCGCCGAGGTTCCAGGCAACCTGTGAGGGGGAGGACGTTTCATAGATCGGGACCGAGACGGCGCCGGCAAACCAGATCGCGAAGTCGATCAGGGCCCATTCGTACCGGGTGCGGGACATGATGCCGACCCGGTCGCCGGCAGCCACGCCGCTGGCCATCAGGCCCTTGGCGAGCAGGGAGACATCGGCCAGGAAATCGGTCGCCCGGACGTCCTGCCACTGGCCTGCGGCGTCGAGCCGTGAGAACAGGGCCGGGTTGGACGCCTTCGCGGCCTGGCGCAGGACCAGGTCCGTTACGTTCGTCTCCGGTGGGACGGTGACCAGGGGCGGGACACTGATTTCTCGCACGATAGCTCCTTTGATATCCATTGGCCCGCAAGGGGGGTACGACTAACAGTAGTATGTGGCCCCGGCGGGGTGTGTTCCACTTCACCTACTGGCGAGTAACTTTACGGACAAGGCCCGTGTTGCGCCACCCGGGAGAGGGCCGGCGGCCCGGCCGCGCCGCTCGCTGAGGGCCCTAGAATGGGGAACGATGCATACTCCAACACCCGGCCAGAAGCCCGGACCGCAGCGCAGGACGGCCGCCTGGCGGCGCCGGATGCAGGGCTTTTCCGGCGCCTCCGAGGCCGGCAGTTTCCGTGAACACCTGCGGCTCGGGCGCAAGGGCCTCGCGATCGGCGTCGACATCGGCGGCACAAAGGTGGCGGCCGGCGTTGTGGACGCGGAAGGGCGCATCCTCAGCCAGGCCAAGCGGTCAACGCCGGGCAGCGATCCGCGCGCCGTCGAGCAGGTGATCGTCGAACTCGTGGAGGAACTGGGCCGGGGCCACCGCATCTGGTCGGTCGGCATCGGCGCGGCCGGGTGGATGGACCTCGACGGCGCCACCGTGCTGTTCAGCCCGCACCTGGCCTGGCGCAACGAACCGCTGCGTGAGAACCTTCAGCGGCTGCTCCGCCGTCCGGTGCTGCTGACCAACGACGCCGACGCCGCCGGCTGGGCGGAGTGGCGCTTTGGCGCCGGGAAGGGCGAGAGCCGGCTGGTCTGCATTACCCTGGGCACCGGAATCGGCGGGGCCATGGTGATGGACGGGCGGCTCGAACGTGGGCGCTTCGGCGTGGCCGGTGAATTCGGCCACCAGATCATCATGCCCGGCGGCCACCGCTGCGAGTGCGGCAACCGCGGCTGCTGGGAGCAGTACGCCTCGGGGAACGCCCTTGGCCGGGAGGCCCGGGAACTCGCCGCAGCCAACTCGCCGGTGGCCCAGGAGCTGCTCAAAGCAGTGCACGGCCATGCCGACCGGATCACGGGCGTGGTCGTCACCGAACTCGCCAAGGCCGGCGATCCCACCGCGCGTGAACTCCTCGAAGACGTGGGGGAATGGCTCGGCCTGGGACTGGCGAACCTGGCGGCGGCCCTGGACCCGGGAACCTTCGTCATCGGCGGCGGGCTCTGCGACGCCGGCGAACTCCTCGTGGAACCGGCGCGGAAGGCCTTTGCCCGGAACCTGACCGGCCGCGGGTTCCGCCCGGCGGCCACGATTGAACTGGCCGCGCTGGGCCCCAATGCCGGGCTGATCGGCGCGGCCGACCTTTCCCGGGTCAGCAGCCGCATGCGCAGCTAGCCGGCGCGCGGGCGGCTCCGCAGCCGCCAGCCGGACAGCATCCGGCTAAACGCGGGCCCCGTCGTCGTTCTCGTCCTTCTCCTGCGGCAGCTTCATGATCAGGAACACCACCGACGCCGCGAAGGCGACCACCATGCCGACGACCGCCAGCAGCGGTGCGCTCCGCCAGAAAATGGCGGACAGCATCAGCGCGATCGGGCCGCCGACGGCGCCCAGCCATGCGAGCATCGTCAGCGGGTCGGACCCGGCCAGGCTGGGCGGCTCTTCGGGGACGAACGCGCCGTCGTCGTCGTCCGGTTCGTAGTCCCGCGGGCCGGAGGCGCCCTGGCCGGCCGCGGCGTCGTCACTCCCGCCCAGCGAGGCCGCCCGGCCGCCGGCCCGGGGTTCGACCGGTGCCGGTGCCGGTGCCGCAAGGCCCAGCGGGTCGAAGTCGCGGAACGTCCGCGCGGCGGGGCTTCCGGCGTCGGCGCTGCCGGCCGGACCGGAGTCGGTGCCCTCCAGCCTGGCGACCAGATCCAGCCAGACGGCGTCGTCCTCGTTGGCGCTGGAGTCCGGGGAATCGGGGTCCGGCGAGCCCGGGTCGAATCTAGTCATCTGCCGTTTCTTTCTGGCTGGCACCGGCGGCGCCCGGGTTGGGCCCTTCCACGACAGACCGGATGAACTCCGCTGTGCCGCGGAAGATCTGTGGCGCGTCGTTGTCCATGGTAGCCACGTGGTAGCTGTTCTCCAGCCGGATGACCTCCAGCGGGGCGTTGCTCAGTCCGCGGCGCAGGGCGGCCAGGCTGGCGTCGGAAACGACGTGGTCCACGGTGGACCGGTAGACCCGGACCGGGGCCGTGATCCGGGGCAGCAGCCGCAGGGTGTCCTTGAACATCTTGTTCAGCTCGTGGGCCGCCGCGACCGGGGTCCGCGGATAGGCGCCTTCATCCACGCCTTCCTTGAGGATGTCATTGGCGATCGCCGGGGTGCTCTTCAGCATGAATTTCAGGATCCCGGCCAGCGGCGCGCGGGGATCATCGATGACCAGGCCGGGGTTCACCAGCACCGCCCCGGCCACGGGGCGGGTGGCCGCCAGCCGCAGCGCGAGGGCGCCGCCCATCGAGAGCCCCGCCACCACGACGTGGTCGCACTCCGAGGCCAGTTCCAGGTAGGCGGCGTCGAGTCCGGCATGCCAGTCCTGCCAGCGTGTCCGGGCCAGTTCCTGCCAGCTCGTGCCGTGCCCGGGCAGCAGCGGCATCCGGACCGCGTAGCCGGCCGCGGCCAGGGACTCGGCCCACGCCCGGACGCCGTGCGGGCTGCCGGTGAACCCATGGGAGACCACGACGCCGGTCCGGGGACCGGATCCGGTGAACGGACTGCTGTACGGCGAGTGGTCGGCGGCTGTGCTCATGGATGCTCCGTGGTTCATGGCTGCTCAGTTTTTACTGGCTGCTGAGGGCCTGCGGGGACAGTGGACTGGGCTGGGGACGGGGCCGCGTGCTCCCGGAAGAAGCGGGCGGACTGCGAAAAGATTACGGGAGCGTCGACGTCGAGCGTCGCAACGTGGCCGCTGGACGGCAGCGGGACCACCGTAAGGTCCGGCGATCCGAGGCGCCCGCGGAGCAGCTCCAGCGAGGTCGGCGGCACCACCGCGTCCGTGTCGGACTTGAACACGATAGCCGGAACGTCGACGGCGGGCAGTTCGCGCAGTGTCGCGGTGAAGAGCTTGCGCAGTTGGTGGACGGCCGCGAGCGGGGTCAGTGAGTAGTCGCCGTCCTGGGTGGCGGCCGCCGTCGACTCCGTCTCCTGGAGCGGGACGGTGGTGCGCTGCAGGTACTTGAGCACCCCGATGTAGCGCACCCGGCGGTCGTAGAAACTGAGCCCGGGGTTCACGACGGCGACGCCGGCCACGCGGTGGCGGGCAGCGGTGCGCAGCGCGATGGTTCCGCCCATGGACAGGCCCGCCACGAAGCAAGAGCGGGTTCCGGCGGCCAGGTCCAGGTACGCGGCCTCGAAGGCGCCGTACCAGTCCTGCCAGCCGTGCCGGGCGAGATCCCGCCAGTCGGTGCCGTGGCCGGGCAGCAGCGGGACGGAGACGGCGAACCCGAGGGAGGCCAGGTGCTCGGCCCAGGGAAGCACACTCAGGGGGCTACCGGTAAAGCCATGGCAGATCGCGACGCCGGTGCCCGCATTGGCGCCGTGGCCGGGGTAGCGAAAAGCGGCAGGCGCCACTGGAGTGCTGCTTTCGCTCATGAGCCCATCGTGTCACTGTTCCCGACAAAACTCACTAGAGTAGGGTGTCACTGAAGTCCTGGCCGGGTCCGAAGAAGGGCCGGCCAGACGCCTGCCGGAGAGGTACACCACGTGTTTTATTGGTTCATGAAGACGTTCGTCCTTGGGCCGGTCCTGAAGACGCTCTTCCGGCCGTGGGTCAAAGGCCTGGACAATGTTCCGGCCGAGGGCGCCGCGATCCTGGCCTCAAACCACCTTTCTTTCTCCGATTCCATCTTCATGCCGCTGATGGTGCCCCGGCCGGTGGTGTTCCTGGCGAAATCCGAGTACTTCACCGGCAAGGGAATCAAAGGCAAACTGACCGCCGCCTTCTTCCGGCTGACCAACCAGCTGCCGATGGACCGGTCCGGGGGAGCGGCGTCCGCCCGCTCGCTTGATGCCGGCATGGATGTGCTGAAGAACGGTTCGCTCCTGGGCATCTACCCCGAAGGCACCCGCAGTCCGGACGCCCGCCTGTACCGCGGCAAGGTCGGGGTCGCCCGGCTCGCCCTGCAGGCCCGGGTCCCGGTGATCCCGGTCGCGATGATCGGCACCGACAAGGTCCAGCCCATCGGCAAGCGGATGCCCAACATCCGCCGGATCGGGATGATCTTCGGCGAACCGCTGGACTTCAGCCGCTACTACGGCATGGAAGACGACCGCCTGATCCAGCGTTCCGTAACGGACGAAATCATGTACGAACTGATGCGGCTCTCCGGCCAGGAATACGTCGACGAGTACGCCGCCGTCGTCAAACTGCGTCTCGCCGGAAAAGCCACCGAGGCACCGGAGGCCGGCGCCGGCCAGGAACCGGAGACGCCCGGAACTGTGTGACGGGGCGCCTGCGGTCAATGACGCCGGGCGCCGCCGTTCAACGCGGAGGCAACTATCCTTAGAGGGTGACTGAGCTATCTGCGCCTTCGACGTCCCTGAACAACTCCACGCCGGCGGGCCCCGCCCCCGCAGGCTCCGCTTTTGCCGGTTCTGCTTTCACGAGCACGGCCCAGAGCGGCGCCGCCAACTATCCGGGACTGGACCACTGGCGGGAGCTGCCTGCCTCGCAACAGCCCAGCTGGTCCGACGCGGCAGTCTTTGAGGCCTCGGTCAAGGAACTCTCGGTGCTGCCGCCGCTCGTCTTCGCCGGCGAAGTGGACATCCTGCGCGAACGGCTCGCCGCGGCCGCGCAGGGCAAGGCGTTCCTGCTCCAGGGCGGTGACTGCGCGGAGACCTTCGAAGCCGCCACGGCGGACAAGATCAGCGCCCGGGTCAAGACCATCCTGCAGATGGCCGTCGTGCTCACCTATGGCGCGGCGATGCCCGTGATCAAGATGGGCCGGATGGCGGGCCAGTTCGCCAAGCCGCGCTCGTCCAACGATGAAACCCGCGACGGCGTCACGCTGCCGGCTTACCGCGGCGACATCGTCAACGGCTATGACTTCACGCCGGAGTCCCGCGCGCACGACGCCAGCCGGATGCTCAAGGCGTACCACACCTCGGCATCGACCCTGAACCTGATCCGGGCGTTCACGCAGGGCGGCTTCGCCGACCTGAGGCTGGTGCACCAGTGGAACAAGGGCTTCACCGAGAACCCGGCGCACGCGCGTTACGAATCCCTGGCCCGCGACATCGACCGGGCCATCAAGTTCATGTCCTCCTGCGGCGCGGACTTCGAGGCGCTTAAGCGCGTCGAGTTCTACGCCAGCCACGAGGCGTTGCTGCTGGACTACGAGCGGGCCCTGACCCGCATCGACTCGCGAACCGGCCTGCCGTACGACACCTCGGCGCATTTCCTGTGGATCGGGGAGCGCACCCGGGAACTGGACCACGCGCACGTCGATTTCCTCTCCCGCGTCCGCAACCCGATCGGCGTCAAGCTGGGCCCCTCGACCACCGGCGAGGACGCCCTCCGCCTGATCGACAAGCTTGACCCCAACCGGGAACCCGGCCGCCTGACCTTCATCACCCGGATGGGCGCCGGCAACATCCGCGAGAAATTGCCTCCCATCGTCGAGCGCGTCACCGCCTCCGGCGCCCAGGTCCTCTGGGTCACCGATCCGATGCACGGCAATACGGTGACCTCGCCCAACGGCTACAAGACCCGCAACTTCGACGACGTCATCGACGAGGTGCGCGGCTTCTTCGAGGTGCACCACGGCCTCGGCACCGTTCCGGGCGGCCTGCACGTGGAAATGACCGGCGACGACGTGGCCGAGTGCCTCGGCGGCGCCGACCCGATCGATCAGGACGCCTTCCTGGACCGCTATGAATCCGTCTGCGATCCGCGGCTGAACCACATGCAGTCCCTCGAAATGGCGTTCCTGGTGGCGGGAGCCCTCGCCAAGCGCTAAGCCGCGCCGGCCGACACGGGCCGATGCCGCAGGCGGCGACGCCACAGGCAGTAAGAGCTCCGCCCCGGCTGTTTCCAGCCGGGGCGGAGCTCTTACTTATTTGGCAGAAGTCAGGTCACGGTGATCGTGACGAGTGAGCCTTCGGGCTGCCGCCCGGTCTTGTCCTGGCCGGCCACCAGGCCCAGCACGGATGAACCGAAGGCGTAGTTGACCTTCACCTCGAAGCCGGCATCCTTGAGGGCCTGCACCGCCTCCTCCTCCGGCTTGCGGAACACGTCCGGGACCTGGACGAATTTCGGCCCCTTGGAGATCGTCAGGGTCACGGCACCGCCCTTGGTGAGATTCCCGGTGGCCGGGTCCTGGCCGGCAACCGCGCCCTTTGGCACCTCCCGGTCGAAAACGGCTTCCGGGGCGACGACGGCTTTGAGCCCGGCGGCTTCCAGCGTTTTCACCGCGGTCTCCTGGTCCTTGCCGCGCAGCTCGGGCACCGGGATGGGCCGCGGCCCCTTGGAGACCGTCAGCCCCACGGCTGTCCCGTGCTTGGCGGGGGTGCCTTCGCCCGGCTTCTGGGCCAGCACGGTTCCAGCCGCCGCGGCCTCGTCGTAGCGCTCGGTGACGGGGCCCAGCGCCATGCCGGCGCCATTGAGGGCCGTCTTCGCCGCATCGAGCGACTTGCCCGTCAGCTGGGGCAGGGGAAACAGCTCCGGACCCTTCGAAACGGCCAGCGAGACGGACTGGAATTTCCGGACCACCTGACCCGCCTGCGGCTCCGAGCCGACCACGAGGCCAGGGGACACGTCGTCGTCAAAGACGTCCCGGGTGGTCGACTCGAAACCGGCAGTGCGGAGCAGCTGCTGTGCTTCGGCCACGGTCTTGTTGGCCAACTGCGGAATGGTCCCCGGAGACCCCGGGCCCATGCCGAAGAACCAACCGGCGCCGGCCGCGAGCAGCGCCACCAGGACCAGCACCAGGATCCAGGCCAGGCCCCGGCGCCGCGGGTTGCCCGCCCGCAGGCTTCGGCTGGGGGTCGCGGCAGCACGCTGCCGCGCCTTTTCCTCCTCGCGGTCCTGCTTGCGTTGTGCACGCTTGCTTGCCGGCTCCGGACGGCCGTCCGGAGCATCCTCAGGATAGGCGCCAAACTCTCGTTCCTCCGGCGCGGCGAGCGGACCGTAAGCGCCGGGCCGTGACCTGCCGGCGAGGACGGTGGTGGGGTTGCTGCCGCGGTTGATGACTTCCGTGGGCTGCTGGAGGCCACCGAGGAATTCCGTGTGTGCCTCAGCGGCGGCCGGGCGGGGTTCCGTCGCGGGCCGCCCGGGTGTGGAACCGCCGGGGCCTGCCGCCGCGGCGCCGGCAACGGGCGCCGCAAGGGCGGCCGGGGGCCGCAGGTCCAAGTYGGCGTCGCTGAGGTTGGTGCGGATGTGTCGAAGTTCGAAGAGCAATGCATTGCCGTCGACGGGGCGCTTGTCCGGGTCGTTCGCCGTGCACCACTGCACGAGCTCGTCGAGTTCTTCGGCCAGCCCCGGGACCAGGGCCGACGGCGGCCCGACGGTCGAGTTCACGTGCTGGTAGGCGACCTGGATGGGAACCTCGCCGTCGAACGGCTGGCGACCGGTGATCATCTCGTAGAGCATGATCCCGAGTGAATAGATGTCGCTGCGGGCGTCGGCCTGCTGGCCCAGCACGAGCTCGGGGGAGAGGTAGGCGACGGTCCCGAYCAGGGCGCCGGTGCTGGTCGTCGTCGTGATCGCCCGCGCCAGCCCGAAGTCGCCGATCTTGATCCGGCCGTCGTCGGCGATGAGCACGTTCTCGGGCTTGACGTCGCGGTGGATGAGGCCGGCCGCGTGGGCGGCTCCGAGTCCTTCCACGACCGGGTCGATCAGCGCCAGGGCAAGCCTCGGCGTGAGGGCTCCCTTTTCCTTGATCACGTCCCGCAGCGTGTGCCCCTTGATGTATTCCATCACCAGGTAGGCCAGCGGGCCGTCGTCGCCCTGGTCCAGGACGCCCACCACGTGCGGGTGCGACAGCCGGGCGGCGGCCTTGGCTTCGCGGCCCAGCCGGTCCAGGAACTGCGGGTCTCCGGCCATGTGCGGATGCAGGACCTTGAGCGCCACGTCCCGCTCGAGCCGCCGGTCGGTGGCGAGGTACACCGTGGACATCCCGCCTCGGGCCAGCTTGGATCGAATCAGGTACCGGTTGTCCACCAGGGTCCCGACGAGAGCGTCCGATGTGTATTCCTGCACCCTTTGATCCTAAGCTCTGCACGGAAACGGGCCCGGATTGACATGCAACCCGGACCCGTATCGTTACGCGACGGAGGTCTCAGCCCCGTGCGATGCTGGCGGTTCTAGCTGAAGGTCTTCTGCAGCGCCTTGATCGACGCCACATAGGCCTTCGTATCCTCGTACATGCCCTTCGTGCTCACCGAGTACTGGCCCTGGTAGTACCCCGCGATGGCGTAGTCCAGGTTCTTGCTGGTCGCGACCAGTTGGCGGATGATGGCGATGCCGGCCGTGGCGTTGTCGTACGGATCCAGCAGGTTCAGCTTGCGGCCCACGAGTTCCGAGGCCCACCCTCCGGAGGACGGAATGACCTGCATGGTGCCGATCGCGTTCGCGGGGGACACCGAGCGGTGGTTGAAGCCGGACTCCTGGTAGGCGAACGCCATGGCCAGCGACGGCGCCACACCCATCCGGCGTGCGGTGTCCGCCACGATCTGCTTCATCTGCTCGCGGGTGGGAACCGGCGAGGCATTCAGCAGCGCCTTGTTCTGGTTGGCGGAGCTGACGACAGCCTTCGGGTAGCTGAACCCCAGGAACGTGCTGGGCACGAGCGGGGTCACGGTCGCCGCGGGCTGGCTTGAGGCGGGCTTCAAGGTCCCGGTGCCGGCACCGGGAATGACGAGCTTGTGGCCGGGGTAGATGATGCTGCTCATGGTCAGCCGGTTCGCCGACAGGACGGCGGAGAGCTTTACGCCGTGCCGGGCGGCAATACCGGAGAGCGTGTCACCGGATTTGATCGTGTAGGACCCCGAGCTGACTGGGGCCGGGGCGGGCTTGGGGGCGGGCTTCGGCGCCGCGGTCCGGACCGGCGCGGGTGCTGCCGCGGCGGCGCCGATGTTGATCCGCTGGCCAGGGTGGATTACCGAGCGCATGTTGAGCCCGTTCCGGCTGAACACGTCCGACAGCTTGACCCCGTGGCGGGCGGCAATGCCGCTCAGGGTGTCGCCGGACTTGACCGTGTAAACGCTGCCGGCGGACCGGACCGGAGCAGCCTTCGCCGGGACTGCCTTGGCCGGAGCTGCCTTCGCGGCGGGGCCGCCGGTGAGCTTGATTTTCTGGCCAGGGTAAATCACGGAGTTGGCGCGGAGCTTGTTCAGCGTAAGGACGGACTGGGTGCTCAGTCCGAACTTGTGGGCGATCGCGCTGATCGTATCGCCGCGGACGATCGTGTACTGGGCCGGTGCGGCGACCTTGGCGGGGCGGAACGCGGTCGGCAGCGCTACCGCAACCTCGGTTGCCGGAATCCGGGCCGAGGGCAGTGCCGCGGCGGCCTGACCCTGCGCCTTCATGGCCGCCGCCAGCGTCGCCGGGATCGCCCGGGGGCGGGATTCGGCAGCAGCGGGCTGTGCGATCGCCAAGGAGGAGAGCATGACGGCGGGGAGAGCCGCCGTCGTCGCCGCAATCAGCGGGAGGCCGGGCCTCGGGTTGGGCTTTGGCGAACGTGACGTCGTCATGGGAAAGATCCTCTTCTCAGCGGCGAACCCTGCAGCACGGACAGTGTTACTGGTGTTACCAGTGTGACTGAAGATACTGCAGTTACAAATGTGATCTATGCGAATCTCTCATGAATTGCGAATTAGCACAAGAACTGTTTGACATTCTGCAACGCGGCTATTGGGAGTGTCGGCCCAGGGGCCCCGGCCGGGGCCCGCGAAGGCGTCCGCGCCGGCGGCCATTTCGCAGTCCCTTTTATACGCCGGGTTAAGCGGTCGCATTATTGGGTCGTGGCTGACTAGGCGCATTCCGCCCCGGCATGGCAATCTTGATCCGTGAGTACTGTAGAAAGCCTTGTAGGCGAATGGCTGCCCCTGCCCGACGTAGCCCAGCTGCTGAACGTTTCCATCACTAAGGTTCATGCGCTGCTTGACGAGCGCGCGCTGGCGGCAGTGCGGATCGGCGACCGGCGGATCCGTTCCGTGCCCGCGGCGTTCATCCAGGGCGGCCACCCGGTGGAGAGCTTGAAGGGCACAATTGTTGTCCTCGCCGACGCCGGCTATTCGGACGAAGAACTCATCACCTGGCTGTTCACGCCGGACGAGTCCCTGCGCGGCCGTCCGATCGATGCCCTCCGCGAAGGGCGCAAAACCGAAATCCGCCGCCGGGCACAGACCATGGCCTGGTAGTACGGCCCAAAAGTAAGCTCTGGTAATACGGCAAAGGCCGTGGACGGCGGATCCCGCTGTCCACGGCCTTTTTCGTCTCCGTTTTCGTCTGCCTGCGTGTTTTGGCCTTGCGTTTAGGCGGTGCGGCTGACGGCGGCCTCAGCCAGTTTCCGGAGCGCGGTCTTGGGCAGCTCCTCCAGCGGCAGCAGGTCCAAGGCGTCGAAGGCGGCCCGGCCGAATTCCTCGATCAGGACCTCCGTGGCCTGCAGTGCCCCGCAGTCGACAATGATGCGGCGGATCTCCTCGACGTCGGCGGTGCTCAGGTCCGGGCTGCCCAGCTTCGCGTCGAGAAAGCTCGATTCCGCCGGCGCGGCCTGGTCGAGGGCGAAGGCCACCAGCACCGTACGCTTGCCCTCGCGGAGATCATCACCGGCCGGTTTGCCGGTGGTGACCGGGTCGCCGAAGACGCCCAGGACATCGTCGCGGAGCTGGAAAGCCTCGCCCAGGGGGAGGGCGAACGCGGAGTAGCCGCGCAGCAACTCGTCGGAGGCGCCGGCCAGGGCGCCGCCCAGCGCGAGCGGATGCTCGGTGGAGTACTTGGCCGACTTGAAGCGGATGATCGACTGGGCGCGGCTGACGGCGCCGGCACGGTCGCGGTGCGGCCCGGCCACCTCTTCCAGGATGTCCAGGTACTGGCCGGCCATGACTTCGGCGCGCATCAGGTTGAAGATGAGCCGGGCCTGGCTGCCCGAGGCGGCCCGGTCGCCGATTTCGGTGAACGATTCCTCGCTGAAGGACAGGCACAGGTCGCCGGTCAGGATCGCCGCCGCGTGGCCGAAGCGCTCGGGATCCAGGGCCCAGCCCTGGCTCGCGTGCAGTTCGCTGAAGCGGCGGTGCACGCTGGGGCCGCCGCGGCGGGTGTCCGAGCGGTCAATGATGTCGTCGTGGATCAGTGCCGCGGCCTGGAACAGCTCCAGCGCCGAGCCGGCCGTGACCACTTCGCGGGCTCCGGCGCCGCCCCCGGCCCCGCGCCAGCCCCAGTAGCACATCAGGGCCCGGAGGCGCTTGCCGCCGGTGACCAGGTTGGAGATGGACCCCATCAGCGGGTCGATGTCGGGGGAAATGGCGGACATCACCGTGGTGCGGGCGGTGAGGAAGTCGGTCAGCTTGCCGGCGACGGCGGCCACGAAGTCCGTCTGCTCAACCCGCAGTTGTTCGGCCAGGCTCACTTGACGGACTCGGCGGCGACGTTGGCGCCGATCGTGAAGGTGGAGACCCCGGCGGCCTCGACGACGGCGAGATTCACGGTTTCATTGTCCCCGCGCAGGAAGTCCTTGGACGCCACCGAACCGACGGTGCCGCCGGGGACTGCCTTGAAGCCCTGGCTTTCCAGTTTCTTGCTGTAGTACGCGACCACTCCCGCCGCCGGCGAGGTGATTTTCGCCACCAGGGCGACGGTCGCGGGAGCACCGTTCTTGTCGAAACTGCTGGATTCCACCTGTGCGCCCGGCATGACCGGCAGCAGCTTCTTGGGGAAGCCCGCAACCAGGGCACCCACAGTGGCGGAGGTGCCGGGCTCGGCGGACGGGCTGGGAGGGGCCGTGGTGGAGGGCTGGGCGGTGGACTGCGCCGCCGGCGCAGACGCAGACGCCGAAGGCGACGGGGCTCCCGGGCCCGGGGTGCACGCGGCCAGGGCCAGCAAGGCGCCGGCGGCGGCAACGGCCGTAACGGCGCGTTTGCGCTCTCCAATAACCTTCACGGGGACATTCCTCCTGGTGTTGACGCCGGATCCAGCCTCCAGTTTAGTCAGTACCTGCGCATAGGATTGATGCGTGGGGCCGGACAGGGAAAATCACATCGATAAACACAGCGGGACACAATACAGCGAGGCGGGCCTTCGCGAACTCCGGCGCAGCAGCATCCTGCACGTGGACATGGACGCCTTCTTCGTCTCGGTGGAACTGCGCACCCGTCCGGAGCTCAAGGGACGCCCGGTGATCGTGGGCTATCCGGCGGACCGCTCGGTGGTCCTCTCGGCTTCCTATGAGGCCCGCAAGTTCGGGGTCAAGTCAGCGATGCCCATGGCGGTGGCGGCGCGGATGTGCCCTTCCGCCGTCATCATCGAACCGCGGCACAAGCTGTACTACGAGGTGTCGGGACAGATCATGGCCATCTTCGGATCGATCACCGACCTCGTGGAACCCCTGAGCGTCGACGAGGCCTTCCTCGACGTCGGAGGCGCCATCCGGCGGCTCGGTCCGCCCCGGGACATCGGCGAACTGATCCGGCGCAGGGTCGAGGGCGAGCTGGGCATCACGGCGTCGGTGGGGATCGCGGCCAGCAAGTTCGTCGCCAAGATCGCCTCGACCCGGTGTAAGCCCGACGGCCTGCTGCTGATCGGTCCGGACGAGACGGTGCCCTACCTGCACACCCTGCCGGTCAACGCCCTCTGGGGAGTCGGTGCCAAGACTGTGGAGGTGCTCGCCCGGATGGGGATCCGGACGGTCGCCGACGTCGCCGCAACGCCGCTGCCGTCACTGCGCAAGATCCTCGGCGCCACGGGGGAGCACGTGTACCGGCTGTCGTGGGGGATCGACCCCCGGCCGGTGACGCCGGTCCGACTGGAAAAGAGCATCGGGGCGGAAGAGACCTTTGCGGTGGACACCGCCGACGACGCCCTGCTGCACCGCGAGCTGCTCCGGCTTTCGCACCGCACGGCGGAAAGGCTCCGGAGCGCCGGGATGCATGCCAGGACGGTTGCCTTGAAGCTGCGTTACGCGGACTTCTCCACAATTACCCGCAGCCGCACCGTCAGCACCCCCATTGACAGCGCCCAGTTGCTTTACGGCGTCGCCGTGCAGTTGCTCGAGTCCGTTGGCCCGCGGCCCATGACCGTGCGCCTCGTGGGCATCCGGGCGGAGCAGCTCGAGGAAGCCGCCCAGGCGCCGCTGCAACTCAGCCTGGACCGCCGGGATGACAACTGGCGCGCCGCCGAGCAGGCCCTGGACCGCGTCACCCGCAAGTTCGGCAACAAGTCGGTTCTCCCGGCCCGGTTGCTTGACCCGGGGCCCGCCGCCGAGTGAGCTGGCAGTGCACGGGCGCAGGCCGTCCCGGTCGGCACTGGCGGGGCTGCGTCCAAGGGGCGGGCAGGCGCCGCGAAGCCGGGCCTAGCGTCTTTCAGAACAGGGCGCAACAATCTATCCTTAGATATACATAGTTTTCGAACGACTGGATCGAACTTTCGGGGTTGCCGGCCATGCCAACTAAACACCTTTCAGGGAACCGCGGATCCTTATTTCACCAATGACGGGAAACAAGGAACCAGCCGGCCATCCCGGTCGTTAGGGTTTTAGGGACAAGGACCGCGTCAAATCTGGACGTTGGTCGACTTAAGGAGGTCGTGATGCCGCTCTCGGAGCACGAACAGAAGTTGCTTGAGCAACTTGAGAAGCAGCTGCACGAGGACGATCCCAAGTTTGCCAGCTCGATGGGCTCGGATCCGGGTCGCTCCTGGTCCACCCGTCATCTGGTCATCGGGGTCCTCGGTGCCCTCGCTGGCATCCTGTTGCTGTTGCTGGGCGTCTCGTTGCAKAGCATCATCGTGGGTGTCCTTGGCTTCGTCGTCATGGGTGCCGGCGTTTACTTCGCGACCATGCGCAGCGCGGGCGGCAAATCCAAGTCCGGAGCCGCCGGCCGGAAGCCGGGCAAGCCGCGCAGTTCCTTCATGAGCAACCTGGAGGAGCGGTGGGAGGAAAGGCGCCGCGGGGACGCCTGACACGTTCCCGGTTCCGTCGCCGCAACCGCCCCTCCATTCCGCCCCACCGCGACCTCCGGTAGGCACCTAAAGACCCGCTTCGGCGGGTCTTTTGCCGTTAAGCCGGGCATCGACTGCTGCGTAGGTGCCCTTCCGGCTGCCCGGCCTCCCCGGGGCATATCCCTCCACTGCGCCCCACTTTTGACGCTTCCCTTTATTTGCAACGGACATTTGTTTGAAAACTCGCCCAAAATTGCTCCAAAATGTCCCCGATGTCGTTGACGGGGGAGCGAAGTGGAGTAATGTGGAGGACGTAAGAGGGTAGTGGCAGCACAGGGGACGTTGGACTTCCTACAACAGACAGGCGGTGGGCCGTGTTTCTCGGCACTCATTCGCCACGTCTGGACGAAAAGGGTCGAATCATCCTCCCGGCGAAGTTCCGCGAGGAACTTGCCGCCGGCCTGGTTCTCACAAGGGGCCAGGAACGTTGCATCTACGTCTTCAGCGAGGCGGAATTCGGCCGGGTTCACGAGCAGATGCGGGAGGCTCCAATCTCCTCCAAGCAGGCTCGTGACTACATCCGCGTTTTCCTCTCTGGAGCCTCCGACGAGGTACCTGACAAGCAGGGGCGCGTGACGATTCCGCCGGCGCTCCGGGAATACGCAGGTCTCGGCAGGGAACTGGCCGTCATTGGCGCCGGCACCCGCGCGGAGATCTGGGACGCCCAGGCCTGGAACGAGTACCTGGCCGAAAAGGAAACAGCCTTCTCGGAAACCGACGACGCCATCCCGGGGATTCTCTGAAGCCCCGCAGGCGCCGGCACCATCAGCACCAACCGTTTCTTGATCGAGATCTCCAGCCGCCCATCCGGCAGTTCACCTGGCTCACTTCCCCGGAGCCAGGCGGGCCGCAGGGTAGGCGCGGATGGGGATCTGGACCAAGAAGCACACCACCCGACAGGTACTTCCCGCAACGAAAGGACGCAGGCATGAGCGAAGACTCCAACCAGGCGAAGCCTACGTCCGAACGCCATGTACCGGTCCTCAAGGACCGGTGCATCAATTTGTTGGCACCGGCTTTCGAAGAAGCGCGACGCCGCGGCGAGACGCCCGTCGTCGTCGATGCGACGCTCGGCATGGGGGGCCACTCCGAAGCCATGCTGCAGCGGTTTCCGGACCTGCACCTGATCGGCATCGACCGTGACGAGGAGGCTCTCGCCCTGGCCGGCGAACGCCTCAAGCCTTTCGCGGACCGGATCGACCTGGTCCACGCGGTGTACGACGAAATCCCCGAGGTCCTGGAAGACCTTGGCTTCACCGAAGTCCACGGCATCCTGATGGACCTCGGCGTTTCCTCGCTGCAGCTCGACGAGCGCGAACGCGGCTTCGCCTACTCCTTCGACGCGCCGCTGGACATGCGGATGGACACCGGCCGCGGCCAGACCGCCGCCGACGTCGTGAACAACTACAGTGAAGAAGACCTCGTCCGGATCATCCGGAAGTGGGGCGAGGAGAAGTTCGCCGGCCGGATCGCCAACCGGATCGTCGCCGCCCGCGCCGAAAAGCCCTTCACCACCACCGGGGAAC
The DNA here is from genome assembly GCF_056397125.1 of Arthrobacter sp. 05N425. Lineage (NCBI taxonomy): Bacteria > Bacillati > Actinomycetota > Actinomycetes > Micrococcales > Micrococcaceae > Arthrobacter > Arthrobacter sp. 05N425. The sequence continues at coordinate 161,208 of NZ_JBFTMU010000006.1, read as the reverse complement.
TTGTCGAGACCATCCGCGCCGTGGTGCCCTCCGGTGCCGCCAAGTCCGGCGGCCACCCCGCGAAGCGGACCTTCCAGGCCCTCCGGATCGAGGTCAACGAGGAACTCGAGGTCCTGGAGCGTGCAATTCCGGCGGCCGTGGCCTCGATCGCCCTCGGCGGCCGCGTCGTCGTCATGTCCTACCACTCGCTGGAAGACAAGATCGTCAAGGGAGTCTTCCAGGCCGGTTCCAAGTCCTCGGCCCCGCTCGGTTTCCCGGTGGAGCTTGAGGAACACAAAGCCGAACTCAAGACCCTGACGAAAGGCACCGAGGTGCCTACCGCCGCAGAAATCGCAGAAAACCCACGCGCTGCCTCCGCCAGGCTCCGCGCCGTGGAACGCATCAAAGCCAGGAGAGTCGCATGAGCACCGCCGCCGTCAACAGCTTCCCCGTTGCCACAGCTGCCACGGCCCGTGCCCTCCCGGACCTGCACCCGGGTGCGCCCGCACGCAAGTCCCGCACTCCGCTCTCCGTCGTCCGCTCCGTTCCGCGCAAGCGCCGGGCACCGTTCGTCGTGATGTGCTTCGGAATTCTGGCCCTTGCGCTGATGGCGGTGCTGGTCCTGAACATCTCCGTCTCCTCGGCGCAGTACCAGCTGGTGGAGCTGCGGGCCAAGCAGTCCACGCTGACCAAGCAGAACCAGGACCTCACCCAGCAGGTGCAGAATTTTGACGCCCCGCAGAACCTGGCTGCCAAGGCCACGGAGCTGGGCATGGTGGCCTCCACGGTCAAGGGCCAGATTGACCTGTCCACCCTCGCGGTGACCGGCCAGGCCAAGCCCGCCGTCAAGGGCGACGCCCCCGGTGCCGTCATTGCCGCGCCGGCCGTTGCCGGCCAGGTCAATGTGGTTCCGGCCGCCACGGCGAATGAACCCCTCCTGAGCCGCAAGCCGGCCGCGAGCATTCCGGCAGCTGCAGGCGGTGCACCGGCCGTGCCCGCTGCAAAGGCCCCGGCCGTCCGGGCGCCCGCCCTGTCCGTGAACCTGTACGGCGGCTCCGTTCCCGCCCCCGCGCAGAAGGTCCCCGGGAAATAGCCGACGGGACCGACCACCAGCCCAGGCAAGCAGCAAGGAAACATCGTGGCGCAGAACACCGGCAAGGCACGGACAGGCAAGACGCCGAGCGCCACGCGGCGACTGCGGCTCGGACTGGGCATCATGCTCACGCTCCTGTTGGTAGTGGGCGGGAAGCTGTTCCTGGTGCAGGGCCTCGACGTCGGCGGCATGGCTGAGGCAGCCCTCAAGAACCGGCTCAAGCCGATTGAGCTGCCCGCGGAGCGCGGCAGCATCCTTGACGCCAACGGCACCGTCCTGGCCAGCAGCGTGATCCGTTACAACGTCGTGGTTGACCAGACCGTCAACACCAACACCGAATCCTTCCCGCGGCTCGAAAAGGTCGACGGGAAGGACACCGTCGTCAAGATCCCGCGTGACCAGGGCATCGAAGAGCTCGCGACCGTGCTCGGCATGAAGAAAGACGACCTCAAGGCGGCGGTGACCGGGACGTCGCGCTACTACATCGTGGCGAAGGACATCAGGCCCGACGTCGAGGACCGCATCTCCAAACTCCAGGTGCCCGGCATCGTCACCGAGGGCACCAGCAAGCGGGTCTACCCCAACGGCTCGGTGGCTGGCGGAATCGTCGGCTTCCTCAAGGACGGCACCACCGGCCAGGCCGGGCTGGAGCAGACCCAGGACGAGGTGCTCAAGGGCACCGCGGGCAAGCGGCTGTTCGAGATTGGCGCCGACGGGCTGCGCATCCCGGTGGGCGTGGACCAGTTCACGCCGGCCGTCAACGGCAAGGACATCAAGCTCACGCTGAACTCGGACCTGCAGTACTTTGCCCAGCAGGCCATCCAAAGCCAGAAGGACAAACTCAGCGCGGAGTGGGGCATCATCGTCGTCTCAGACGCCAAGAACGGCAACATTATCGCGATGGCCGACACCGACGCGCCGGACCCCAATGATCCAGGCAAGGTCGCCGCCAAGGACCGCGGAGTCCGTGCGGTGACCGCCGCCTACGAGCCGGGCTCGGTGGAGAAGATGATCACCGCCGCGTCCGCCATCGAGGAGGGCACCGCCCGGCCGCTGGATAAATTCATCATCCCGCCGAGCTACACGGTGGACGGCCAGACGTTCACCGACGCCTTCGAACACGGCACCGAGAAGAGGACCCTGGCGGGCATCGTAGGCTATTCCATGAATACCGGGACGGTCATGGTGGGCCGGCGGCTCAGCAAGGAAAAACGGCACGACTGGCTGCAAAAGTTCGGCATCGGCGAGGCACCGGACATCGGCCTGCCCGCCGAGTCCAAAGGCATCCTCACGCCGGCCGACCAATGGGACGGCCGCCAGCAATACACCGTGCTCTTCGGCCAGGGCGTGGCCCAGTCGACGCTGCAGACGGTCCGCGCCTACCAGAGCATCGCCAATGACGGCGTCATGGTCCAGCCGCGCCTGATCGACAGCTACATCAACCCGGACGGCACCGAAGAGAAAGTCCCGGCCAAGCCCACCCGCCAAGTTGTCTCCAAGAACACCGCCAAGCAGGTCCGCGACATCCTGGAAAGCGCCGTCACCGAAGGCGAGATCAAGGACGCCGCGATTGACGGTTACCGCGTGGGCGCCAAGACCGGCACCTCCGAGTCGCCGTGCGACGACGGCAAGTCGGGTTTCTGCGGCTACACGGCCTCGATGGTGGGGATGGCGCCGATGGACGATCCGCGGTTTATTGTTGAAGTGGTCCTGCAACGGCCCAAGGGCAGCATCTACGGCATCACGAACGGACCCGTGTTCCGTTCGGTCATGAGCCAGACGCTGCGCACGTACAACGTTGAGCCGTCCACCGGTAAACCGGTCAGGCTGCCGCAGTACGCCAAGTAGCACCCAGCTTCACGAGTCAGCAGCAACAACCAGTTCCACGCAGCAGGGCCTGCGTGCGGGGCAATCCTCCGCGCGCGGCGCACGCTGCCCCAGTACCGCAAACGGAGATCCCCTTGTCAGAGCTCAATGCCCAGGACGCGGCCGCCGCGCCGTCCGGCCAGGACTCCACTTCGGCGTTCCGGCCGACGGCGGTTGCCGCGGTGCCGCTCGAAACCATCGGTGAGTGGATCGGCGTCGTCGTTCCCGGCTCCTCCGCCGCCGTCCCGGTCACCGGGATCTCGCTGAACTCCCGGGCCGTCCGGCCGGGGGACCTGTACGTCGCCCTGCCCGGTGCCACCCGGCACGGCGCGGACTTTGTGTCCCAGGCGGTCGACGCCGGCGCCGTCGCGGTACTGACCGACGACGCCGGCGCCCGCCTCCTGGCGCTCTCCAACGACATCTCCGTGCCGGTACTGCTGGCCGATGAGCCGCGCAGCCTGGTCGGGCGCCTCTCCGCGCTGATCTACCAGAGCCGGCCGGAGCACTCCGCGGCGCCGGCCCTGTTCGGCGTCACCGGAACCAACGGCAAGACGACCACCACCTACTTCATCAACTCCCTGCTCCAGGCGCTGGGCAAAAAGACCGGGTTGATCGGGACCATCGAGATCCTGGCCGGCGGCGAAGCGATCCCCAGCCTCCTGACGACCCCCGAGTCGACGGACGTGCACGCCCTGCTGGCCCTCATGCGCGAACGCGGCCTGGACGCCGCGTCCATGGAGGTCTCCTCGCACGCCATCTCCTTCCACCGGGTCGACGGCGTGGTGTTCGACGTCGCCGGCTTCACCAACCTCACCCAGGACCATCTGGACCTGCACGGGACCATGGAGGAGTACTTCCAGACAAAGGCCCGGCTCTTCACGGCAGAGCGCGCCCGTGCCGCCGTCGTGACCGTTGACGATGAGTGGGGCCGAAAGCTGGCCGCCGACGCCGGCATCCCCGTCACCACGCTCGCCACGGGCTCCGACGCAGCAGAAGCGGTTGCTCCGGGAGCGGACTGGAGGGTTGTGGACCCCCAGCCGCGCGGCCTCGGCACCGAGTTCGGCCTGCGCCACCGGGACGGTACCGAACTGCGCCTGCACACCGGGCTGCCCGGCAGCTTCAATGTCGCCAACGCCGCCCTGGCCACGGCCATGGTGCTCGCCACCGGTATCTCCGCGGCCGAGGTGCAAGCCGCCCTGGACAGCGCGGACCCCTTCACCGTGGCCGTCCCCGGCCGTATGCAGCTCGTTGCGACGGCTCCGGCCGCCGTGGTCGACTTCGCCCACAACCCGGATGCCCTCGCCCGGGCGCTCGAGGCAGTGCGCTCCCAGACGCCGGGGTCCAAGGTGATCGTCGTCTTCGGCGCCACCGGCCAGCGCGACCAGGGCAAGCGGCCCGCGATGGGAGCGATTGCGGCCCGGCTTGCGGACATCGTGATCGTCAGCGACGACGACCCGCACGATGAGGACGCGGCAGCCATCCGCGCCGACGTGATGGCCGGAGCCATCGAGGCCAAAACCGCGGAGGGCCTCGGCTGCACGGTCCTGGAGGTCTTCCCCCGCGACGCCGCCATCCGCAAGGCGGTGGAACTCGCCGGCCCGGAGGACACCATCCTGGTTGCCGGGCGCGGCCACGAGGTCTGGCAGGAAGTCAAGGGCGTCAACCTGGCGCTCGATGACCGGGTGGAGCTGCGGACCGCCTTGACAGTACGAGGATTCACCGTTCTCGATGACCAGCGGATAGAGTCCTAAACCGAGATGATTGCATTTACAGCGGCGGAAATCGCCGAAATAACCAACGGCCGGCTGGCCGCCGAACCGGGCCTCACGCCCGGCTCTGTGGTGACCGACTCCCGCGAGGCCACGGCGGGTTCCCTCTATGTGGCCAAGCCGGGGGAGGCCGCCGACGGGCACGATTTCGTGGCCGCCGCCTTCGAACGCGGTGCCGTCCTGGCCCTAGTGGAGCGGGACGTCCCCGCCGCTGACGGGCAGAATTTCCCCGCAGTCGTCGTTGCGGACTCGGTCCTTGCCATGGGCGCCCTCGCTGCTGAAGCGGTGCGCAGGATCCGTGCCCGCCGCGCAGCCCGCGGCGAGGAACTCACCGTGATCGGGATCACCGGGTCCGCGGGAAAGACCACCACCAAGGACCTGCTGGCCGGGATCCTCGCCGAACACGGCGAAATGGTGGCGCCCCAGGGTTCCTACAACGGCGAGGTCGGCGTTCCGCTGACCGTCTTCAAGGCCGGCTATGAGACCCGCTACCTCGTGATCGAGATGGGCGCCACCGGCGTCGGGCACATTCGCTACCTCGCGGACATGGTCCGCCCGGAGATCGGTGTGGTGCTGGCCGTCGGCACGGCCCACGCCGGTGAATTCGGCGGCGTCGAAAACATCACCCTGGCCAAGGGCGAACTGGTCGAGGCCCTCCCCGCCGACGGCACGGCCGTGCTGAACCTGGACGACGCGAGGGTGGCTGCGATGTCCGCGCGGACCTCCGCGACGGTCCTCGGTTTCTCCGCCCAGCCCGCCCGGGGCGGCCAGCAGGCCGCCATCCAGGCCGAAAACGTCGAGTTGAACGCCGGGGGAAGCCCTGAATTCGACCTCCTGCTTCCGGGCGAGAGCGCGCGGCACCACGTCTCGGCCAAGCTGATCGGGGCCCACCACGTGGGCAACCTGCTCGCCGCGGCCGGGGCGGCCCACGCCGCCGGAATCCCCGGCGCGCAGATCGCCGCCTCGCTGAGCGCCCAGGCGGCTGCCAGCCGCTGGCGGATGGAACGCACCGAACGGCCCGACGGCGTGACCATCATCAACGACGCCTACAACGCCAACCCCGAATCGATGCGCGCCGCCCTGCGGACGCTGGCGGACCTGGGCCGTGGCCGCCGGACCTGGGCCGTGCTCGGCGCGATGCTGGAACTCGGCGAGGACTCCATCCGGGAGCACACCGCCGTCGGCACCCAGGTGGTCCGGCTCAACATCTCCCGGCTGCTGGTAATCGGACGCGAGGCCCGAGCGCTCTACGTCTCGGCCGTCAACGAGGGCTCCTGGGGGGACGAATGCCTGTTTGCCGAAACCGCGGACGAGGCCTACGAAATCCTGCGCTCCGAACTGGAGCCCGGTGACCTCGTCCTCTTCAAGTCTTCCAACAGCATCGGGCTGCGCCATCTGGGGGATCGGATAGCATTACCCCCACATGCGCCGGACGCGCCGGCCGGAAGCTCGGCCGGAAACGCTGCTGAATCCGCCGCCGGAACCGCCACTGAAGGGAGTGCGCTGCTGTGATCGCACTGCTGATGGGCTCCGGTCTGGCCCTGCTGCTCTCCTTCCTGGGGACCCCGCTCTTCATCCGCTTCCTGGTCCGCAAGAGCTACGGACAATTCATCCGGGACGACGGACCCACCTCCCACCACACCAAGCGCGGCACGCCGACCATGGGCGGGACGGTGGTGGTGGTCGCGGTACTGGTCAGCTACGGCATCACGCACCTGGTCATGTGGATGATGAACCCCCGTTCGCCGGGGCCGTCCGCCTCGGCCCTGCTCCTGCTCTTCCTCATGGTCGGCATGGGCCTGGTCGGGTTCCTGGACGACTTCATCAAGATTTCCGCGCAGCGCAGCCTGGGCCTCAATGCCAAGGCCAAGCTGATCCTGCAGGCCGCGGTCGGCATCATCTTCGCGGTCCTGGCCCTCAACTTCCCGGACGAGAACAACGTCACACCGGCGTCGTACCAGATCTCGCTGGTGCGGGACGTCCCGTGGCTGAACCTCGCGTTCGGCGGCACCGTGCTGGGCGCCATCCTGTTTGTGCTGTGGTCCAACCTGATTGTCACCGCAGCGACCAACGGGGTAAACCTCACGGATGGCCTGGACGGCCTGGCCGCGGGCGCCTCCGTGATGGTCTTCGGGGCCTACACGATCATCGGGATCTGGCAGAGCAACCAGGCCTGCGGCTCGCCCCGGCAGGCCGGCGCCGGCTGCTACACCGTGCGTGACCCGCTCGACCTCGCCTTGCTTGCCGCCATCCTCAGCGCCGCGCTGGTCGGGTTCCTGTGGTGGAACACCTCGCCGGCGAAGATCTTCATGGGCGACACCGGGTCGCTGGCCATTGGCGGCGCCGTCGCCGGCTTCGCCATCCTGTCCCGGACCGAACTGCTGCTCGCCTTCATCGGCGGCCTCTTCGTCCTGATCACCCTCTCGGTCATCATCCAGGTCGGCTACTTCAAGATCACCAAGGGCAAACGGTTCTTCAAGATGGCCCCGCTGCAGCACCACTTCGAACTCAAGGGCTGGGCGGAAGTGACCGTCGTGGTCCGGTTCTGGATCCTCTGCGGGCTCTTCGTCGCCGCGGGCCTGGGCATCTTCTACGCCGAATGGGTGGTGCTGCTGTGAGCGGGAACATTCCCGAGCCGCTGGCCACGTCCCCGCGGCTGGACACGCTGACCAGCTGGGACTCGGACTGGGCCGGCCTCCGCGTGGTCGTCACCGGCATCGGCATCTCCGGTTTCGCCGCCGCCGACACCCTGATCGAACTCGGCGCCCGGGTGGTCGTGGTGGACGCCGCGGACAGCGCGAAGGCCCGCGCCCAGGCGGACACCCTCCGGATCGTCGGTGCCGCGGACGTACTGCTCGGCGACGACGCCGTCGCGTCGGTGCCCAGGGTCGACGGCGAGAAGCCCGAACTGATCGTTACCTCGCCCGGCTGGCGGCCCGACCAGTCCCTGCTGGCCGCCGCCGCACGGGCACACATCCCGATCTGGGGCGACGTCGAACTCGCCTGGCGGGTCCGGGAACGCGAGGGCCGCAAGACGGCCGACTGGCTCACCATTACCGGCACCAACGGCAAGACCACGACCGTCGGCCTGACCGAATCGATGCTGCAGGCCGCCGGACTCAAGGCGATCGCGGTCGGCAACGTCGGCACGCCGATCCTGGACGCCCTCCGCGACCCGGTGGACTACGACGTCTTCGCCGTCGAACTCTCGAGCTTCCAGCTGCACTGGAGCCACTCCGTGTCGCCGGTCGCCAGCGTGTGCCTGAACGTCGCCGAAGACCACGTGGACTGGCACGGCTCTTACGACTCCTACCTGGCGGACAAGGCCAAGGTCTACGAGCGCACACAGAAGGCGTGCATCTACAACGCCGAGCAGATTGAAACCGAGCGCATGGTGGAAGACGCCGACGTCGTCGAGGGTTGCCGCGCGGTGGGCTTCACAACCGTCACCCCAGCGATCAGCATGGTCGGCGTCGTCGAAGGCCTGCTCGTGGACCGCGCCTTCATTCCCGAGCGCAAGGACAGCGCCGCCGAACTGGCGGCAATGTCCGACCTCGGACCCGTGGCGCCCCGGCACATGGTTGCCAACGCCCTCGCCGCGGCCGCCCTCGTGCGCGCCTACGGGGTGGAGCCGTCCGCCGTTCGCCAGGGGCTGCAGAACTACCTGCCGGGGGACCACCGCATCCAGCCGGTCGCCCGCCACGAAGGCGTGCTTTGGATCAACGACTCCAAGGCCACGAACCCGCACGCCGCGGCCGCCTCACTGTCCGCTTTCCAGAACGTGGTGTGGATCGCCGGCGGCCTGTCCAAGGGTGTGAATTACGACTCACTGGTCCGGGACAACGCCGCCCGGCTCAAGGCTGTGGTGCTGATCGGCACGGACTCGTCAGGCCTGCTGGCCTCGCTCCAGCGACACGCGCCGGATGTCCCCGTGATCGGCCAGGCCAAGGGTGACACTGAAAACGTGCAGACTGCCGAAACGGCCCACGCCGACGCAGGCCCCTCGCCAATTTACGGCGAGACCGTGATGGCACGGGCCGTCGCGTCGGCGGCACAGCTGGCCACCTCGGGGGACACTGTGCTTCTGGCCCCGGCAGCTGCATCCATGGATCAGTTCTCTTCCTATGCTCACCGTGGCGACGCCTTCATCGAAGCTGTCCGCGAGCTCGTGGAAGGGCAGGCTCAGACCACCGAGGAGTAGCAATGGTCAGCACGCCCACCCGTCCCGCCGCGGCGCGGACGGCCGCCCCAGGCAGTAAACCAAGCAGCAATACAGCCAGGACACCCGTTCGGACGGCGAGCACAAGAGCCGCGGCCGCCGGACCGGTTCCAACACCCGCAGCCCGGGTCCGGGGCTGGTACCGCGGCTTCTGGTCGGCACTGGAAGGCACCGGCAAGTCCCGGAACGGTTCCACGTACTACCTCATCCTCGGCTCCACCCTCGCGCTGACCGCGATCGGCATCATGATGGTGCTCTCCGCGTCGAGCGTGGAGGCGATCGCGGCAGGGGAGTCGCCCTACTCCGCAGCCCTGAAGCAGGGGCTTTTCGCGGCCATCGGCGTCTTCGTCATGTTCGTCCTGTCCCGTGTGAACGTGGTGTGGCTCAAACGCATCGCCTGGTTCGCCATCCTCGGGGCGCTCGTCCTGCTGGTCCTGGTGCTCCTGGTGGGCCGCAGCGCGCTGGGCAACCAGAACTGGATCGAAGTCGGCGGTATCACCTTCCAGCCTTCCGAGGCGGCCAAACTGGCGCTGGCGCTCTGGATGGCCACGGTGCTGCACGCCAAGGCCAAGCTCCTCCACCAGGCCAAGCACGCCCTGATTCCCGTGGTGCTCCCGGGGGCGGCCGCGGTGATCGGCCTGATCCTGCTGGGCAACGACCTCGGCACGGCCATGATCGTCATGATGATCACGGCCGCCGCCCTGTACTTCGCCGGGGTGCGGCTGTACCTCTTCGGCATCGCCGGTGTGGTCCTGGCCGTGGGCACGGTGGTGCTCGCCATCACCAGCCCCAACCGGGTTTGCCGCATCCTGTCCTGGACAGGACAGACCTGCGCGGACGGCTCGGACGTAAACTACCAGTCCACCAACGGCCTCTACGCCCTGGCCTCCGGCGGCTGGTTCGGCGTCGGACTGGGCCAGAGCCGGCAGAAGTACAGCTGGATCCCGGAGGCCCACAACGACTTCATTTTCGCCATCATCGGCGAAGAGCTTGGCCTGATCGGCACCGTCGTGGTCCTGGTCCTGTTCGCGGTCCTGGGCACGGCCATCTACCGCGTCGTGGTGGCCCAGCAGGATTTGTTCCACCGCGTCCTCGCCGGCGCGATTATGGTGTGGCTGCTGGGCCAGGCCACCGTCAACATGGCAGTGGTCACCGGCTTGCTCCCCGTTATTGGCGTACCGCTGCCGTTTATCTCCTACGGCGGCTCGGCCCTGCTGATGTCGCTATGTGCCATCGGCGTAGTGTTGTCGTTGGCCCGGGCCCAGATGGAGCCGAACATGCAGCCGAAGGGGATGCTCAAGTTCGGGCCTGCGGGCTTCGCCAAAGTACTCCGCAAGCGGGCGGGGGCCAGGAGCGCTGCCAGGCGTCCGGCCGCGGCGGCGTCTGCCAAGGCCCCGGCTGCCAGGCCGGCCGCCGGACCGATTACAGCCAGCTCGCCCGGCCGGAAGCCCGGCACCAGGACCCCCGCCCCCAAGAATCCCGCACGGAAGCGTACCTAGCCCACCATGAACACCAAGTCGTCCCTGTCCGTCGTCCTCGCCGGCGGCGGCACTGCCGGGCATATCAGCCCGCTGCTGGCCATCGCCAACGCCATCCTAGAGGTCCGGCCCGAGGCGCAACTCCTCGCCGTCGGCACCCCCGGCGGCATGGAAGCCCGCCTGGTCCCGGCCGCGGGGCTGGAGCTCGCCACGGTGAGCCGGGTTCCGTTTCCACGCAAACCTTCGATCGAACTGCTGCGGCTCCCCGGCAAGCTCGCCGGCGCCGTGCGGCAGGCCGGCGCCATCCTCGACGAAGCCAGGGCAGACGTCCTCGTTGGCGTCGGCGGCTACGTCTGCACGCCGCTGTACCTTGCCGCGTGGCGCCGCAAGATTCCGATTGTGGTGCACGAGGCCAACACCCGGCCCGGGCTCGCCAACCGCGTCGGTGCCCGGCTCAGCCGGCATGTGGCCGTAGCTTTCGCCGCGACCCGGCTGCGCGGGGCGCGGCACGTCGGCATGCCGATGCGGCGCGAAATCTCGGGCCTGGACCGGACGGCGGCCCGCGAGGCCGCACGCACGGCCCTCGGCCTGGAACAGGACAAGCCCACCCTGATCGTCACCGGCGGCTCCTCCGGCGCGCAGAGCATCAACCGCGCCGTCGCCGCCTCTGTCACGGCCCTGGCCGAGGCCGGCATCCAGACCCTGCACATCACCGGGCGGGGCAAGACCGTCCATGATGCCCAGGGCAAGCTGCTGGCCGCGCCCGGCTACCGCCAGGTGGAGTACGTCGACGGCATGGAACTGGCCTACGCCGCCGCCGACTTGCTGCTGGCGCGCTCCGGCGCCGCAACCGTCTGCGAGGTCGCCGCCGTCGGCGTCCCGGCCGTTTTCGTCCCGCTTCCGATCGGGAACGGCGAGCAGGCCCTGAACGCCGCCGGCCTGGTCGACGCGGACGCCGCGCTCCTGGTCGAAGACAGCGCCTTCGACGCCGACTGGGTCGCCGGCCACATCATCCCGCTGCTGCGTGAGCCCGCCCGGCTGGACCGGATGGCCGCCGCCGCGGAACAGCTCGGCATCCGGGACGCAGACCGGCGGATGGCCGCCCTGGTCCTCGAAGCCGCGCAGTCCCCGGCCAGCACCGCCGCAACTCCGTGACCAGGACAGAACCGACCGGAACAGCAGCTTTGAACGACCGAGCACTTTGAACGACCGAGCACTTTGAACAGCAGGCAGGAAGCGGTAAAGCAATGACCCAGGCCCAGAACGGCACCCCGCCGGCGGTCCGCACCCAGGACTCCCTGGGTCGCGTGCACTTCATCGGCATCGGCGGCGTGGGGATGTCCGCCGTCGCGCGCATCATGGTGGCCCGCGGCGTGCCGGTGAGCGGCTCCGACGCCAAAGACCTGCCGGTGATGGCCGAACTCGCCGCGGCCGGCGCGCGGATCGCCGTCGGCTATGACCCGGCAAACCTGGGCGACGCGCAGACCGTCGTCGCCGGTTCGGCCATCCGCCCGGACAACCCCGAGCTGGCCGCCGCCCGCGCCGCCGGGCTACCGGTGCTGCACCGCTCCGAGGCCCTGGCCGCGACGATGGCGCAGGACACGGCCGTCACGGTCGCCGGCACGCACGGCAAGTCCACCACGACGTCGATGATCACGGTGCTCCTGCAGGGCGCCGGGCTGGACCCGTCCTTCGCCATCGGCGCCAACGTCCCCGCCCTGGGGGTCAACGCGGCCACCGGAACCTCCCCGGTCTTCGTCGCGGAAGCAGATGAATCGGACGGTTCGTTCCTGAACTACCGCCCGCAGATCGCGGTCGTGACCAACGTCGAGCCGGACCACCTGGATTACTACGGCACGGCGGAGGCCGTCTATGCCTCCTTCGACCGCTTCACCGAGCTGCTGCCCGCTGACGGCCTGCTGGTGGCCTGTGCCGACGACGACGGCGCCCGCGCCCTCGCGCTGCGCACCCGGGACCGGGGCAACACCCGCGTGCTCCTCTACGGCACCGCGGCGGACGCCGACGTGAGGCTGCACGACGGCGGACCGGGCGACGTCTGGATCTCGACGCCCGCAGGCCGCTTTGCCGTCGAACTCCAAGTGCCCGGCCGGCACAACGCGCTCAACGCCGCCGCGGCCTTCGCGGTGGCGCTCGAACTCGGTATCGCCCCGGAAACCGCCGCCGGCGCGCTGGCCAACTTCTCCGGCGCCTCACGCCGCTTCGAATTCAAGGGCGCGGGCCGCGGCGTGCGCGTCTACGACGACTACGCCCACCATCCCACCGAGGTCCGGGCGGCCCTCGCCGCGGCTCGCTCGGTGGCCGGCGAACACCGGGTCCACGTCCTCTTCCAGCCCCACCTGTTCTCCCGGACCCGGGAGTTCGCGCACGAGTTCGCGGAGGCCCTCAACGCCGCTGACACCGCGCTGGTGCTGGAGATCTACCCGGCCCGGGAAGATCCCATTCCCGGCGTTACCAGCCAGCTGATCGCGGACCACCTCGGCCGGGGCGGACGGCTGGTGGGCCCCGGCGACGAGGCTGTCAAGGCTGTGCTCGAGGCCGCGGCTCCGGGGGACATCGTCCTCACGGCCGGCGCGGGCGACGTCACTGCCTACGGCCCGCTCATCGTCGAGGCGCTGACGGTCGAGGCGCCCGGTGGCTAGCACGCGCCGGCCCCCGTACCCCACCGGCCCGCGCGGGTCTGCCTCCGACCGGCCGGCGGCAGGGCAGGAGGACGTCATTTCGGCGTCCAAGGCGGACCACGCAGGCACCTCTTCCGCCGGCACGACCCCAGCCGGAGACCCGGCCGGGGCCGGCACGCCGGAGCCTCAGCGCGGCAATGTGCTCGCCTTCCCCGAACCGAAGGCCAAACGGCGGCGCCGGATCATCCTCACGACGGTGGCCGCAATTGCGGTGCTCATCGCAGGGATCGTGGCAGCGGCCGTGTACTCGCCGTGGCTTGCCGTTCACACCGTCACCGTGGAGGGCAACCGGATCCTCAGCACTCAACAGGTCAAGGCCGCCCTGGCGCCGCTTCAGGGCAAGCCCCTGACACAGATCAGCGATGAGGAAGTGAGCGGGCTGTTGCAGCCGCTGGTCCAGGTCAAAGCCGTCACCACCCAGGCCCGGCCGCCGTCCACGCTTCAGGTCCGAATCACCGAGCGCGTCCCGGTGGCTCTGGTCAAGCAGGCCGAGGTGTACCAGCTGGTCGACGTCGACGGCGTGCAGCTCGGAAAGGCCAAGGACCCGGCTTCGATAAAGCTTCCGGTCATCGAAGGCGGCCGAGGCGCGCTGCCCAAGGACCTGTTCCACGCCATCACCGGGGTTCTCGGGGCGCTCCCGCCGGACGTCCTGGCCCGGCTCTCCGATGCCTCGGCCAAGTCGGTGGACGCCGTGGAACTCAAACTCGTGGACGGCCAGACGATCGTCTGGGGCAACGCGGGGGAGAAGGAGCTGAAAGCCAGGGTGCTCACGGCCCTACTGAAGGCGCCCGCGGATCCCAAAAACCCAGTGGCAATCTACGACGTCAGCGTGCCCCGGCACCCGGTCACCCGATAGCTCTCCATCACTTATATCGCGCCGTGCGCGGGCGATAGTGGAAATGGTGCATCCGCCGGGACCCGGCGCAGCCACCAGGCAGCAAAAAAGCAGAAACGGACGGCATTTCACCGGTATTACCGCGACACGCGGAGCCGGTTATTGAATGTCCTCTGGATAGGAAATAGCGTCACAGACATGAGTTACTTGACATAACTATAACCTTCAACTGGAAGGTTAAGGTTCAAAGCCTCAAGCTCGACTCCATCAGTTTTCGCAATAGAACACGAACAAGGGACACGTAACGTGGCAGCTCCGCAGAATTACTTGGCCGTCATCAAGGTCGTCGGCATCGGCGGCGGTGGCGTGAACGCAGTCAACCGCATGATCGAGGTCGGTCTTCGCGGCGTCGAATTCATCGCCATCAACACGGACGCGCAGGCGCTGTTGATGTCCGATGCAGACGTCAAGCTCGACGTCGGACGCGAACTGACCCGCGGCCTGGGAGCCGGTGCGAATCCTGAGGTCGGCAGGCAGGCAGCAGAGGACCATGCCGACGAGATCGAAGAGGTCATCCGTGGCGCCGACATGGTCTTCGTGACCGCCGGCGAAGGCGGCGGCACCGGCACCGGCGGCGCACCCGTCGTGGCCCGCATCGCACGCTCCCTCGGCGCGCTGACCATCGGCGTCGTCACCCGCCCGTTCACCTTCGAGGGCCGACGCCGCGCCGGCTCGGCCGAAGCCGGCATCGACGCCCTGCGCGACGAGGTCGACACCCTGATCGTCATTCCGAACGACCGGCTGCTCTCCATCAGCGACCGCAACGTCTCTGTGCTGGACGCTTTCCGCTCCGCCGACCAGGTCCTGCTCTCCGGTGTCCAGGGCATCACCGACCTGATCACCACCCCGGGCCTGATCAACCTTGACTTCGCGGACGTCAAGTCCGTGATGCAGGGTGCCGGTTCCGCGCTCATGGGCATCGGTTCGGCCCGCGGCGAAGACCGCGCCGTCAAGGCTGCCGAGCTGGCCATCGCCTCGCCGCTGCTGGAGGCCTCCATCGACGGCGCCCACGGCGTCCTGCTCTCCATCCAGGGCGGATCGGACCTGGGCCTGTTCGAAATCAACGAGGCAGCCCGCCTGGTGCAGGAAGTGGCCCACCCGGAGGCCAACATCATCTTCGGCGCCGTGATCGACGACGCCCTCGGCGACGAAGCCCGCGTGACCGTCATCGCGGCCGGGTTCGACGACGTCAAGGCCACCTCGCCGTCGATGGACCAGTCCCAGCCCGCTCCGGCCCGCCCTGCCGCTCCCGCCCCGGCTCCGGCCCAGGCGCCCGCTTCCGCGCCGGTCCAGCCGCTGCACGCCGGCGTCGGTGCGTCCGGGCTCAGCAACTGGGGCCAGCAGCGCCCCTCGGCCGTGCCGGCCGACTCGGGCTTTGATGTGGACCTGCCCTCCGTCGTCGAACCGGATCTCTCCGGCCGCCACTCGGACGACCTGGATGTGCCTGACTTCCTGAAGTAGGCATCGGTCCAAGAAGCAGCAATCAGCACCATGGCACTGCCTCCGGCGGTGCCATGGTGCTTTGGCGGGGTTACGGTGTTTGGTATGGGTTTTTCAATGTTTCCGGTTCCTGAAGTGGCGGTGTGCTGAGTGTTCTCCTGGCGAGCTGAGGTGCGGCCCGGTGTCTGGGCGGCCTTCACCAACGTTGCGGCGGGCAACCTGGCGCTCCATGTCGGGGACAACCCGGCCGCGGTGCGCCGGCGCCGGGAAATGCTCGAGCAGGCCGCCGGGCTCGGCTCACGCCGCTTCCGGTTCATGAACCAGGTCCACGGCAGCGAGGTGGCCCTCATCTCCAGCGCCGGCACTGCCCTGGCCTCCGGCCCAGCGCACGCCGATGCGGCCACCGCCGATGCGCCAACCGCCGACGCCATGGTCTCCACCGGGGAGCCGCTGGCGGTCATGGTGGCCGACTGCGTGCCGATCGTGCTGGTGGGAGAGGGCGGCCCCGCGGAGCCGGTGCTCGGCGTCGTACATGCCGGAAGGCCGGGCCTGGCCGCCGGTGTGGTGCCGGCCGCGGTGGCGCGGATGCGTGCTCTGGGAGCCGCGGACATCGGTGCCTGGATCGGCCCTTCCATCTGCGGGAACTGCTATGAGGTTCCGGAAGCCATGCGCGCGGACGTCGCGGCAGTCGTCCCGGCGGCCTGGTGCACGACCGCCCAGGGCACCCCGGGGCTGGACCTGCCGGCCGGGGTCCGCAGCCAGCTCGAAGCCGAGGGGGTCGCCGTCGAATACTCAGGTGGCTGCACCCGCGAGGACGAGGGCCTGTACTCCTACCGGCGCAACAGCCGCACGGGCCGGTTTGCGGGCCTGGTCTGGACCGGCGACGAAGCTGCCGGAGTAGCCAAATGACCGTGCCGGCGGCAGCGGCAGGAGATCCGCGCCTCGATCAGCTCCGCGAACGGCTCGACGCCGTGCGGCAACGGATCAACGCCGCGGCGGCCGACGCCGGACGGGACGCCGCGCCGCAGCTGATCGTGGTGACCAAATTCCACCCGGCCGAGGATGTCGCGCGGCTCGCCGCCCTCGGCGTCACCGACGTCGGCGAAAACCGCGACCAGGAAGCAGCGGACAAGGCGGCCCGGCTGCAGGAACTGCAACTGCGCTGGCACTTCATCGGCCAGCTGCAAAGCAACAAAGCCAAATCCGTCGTGAAGTACGCCCACGCCGTGCATTCCGTGGACCGGCCGCAACTCGTCGACGCCCTGGCCAAGGCGGTACGCGCGGAGCAGGATCGAACCGGCCGCGGGGACCTCGAGTGCTTCATCCAGGTCAGCCTGGACGAGGACGCCGACGGCCACCGCGGCGGCGCATTGCCCTCGGACGTCCCGGCCCTGGGCGAACAGCTCTCCGCGGCGGCCGGACTCCGGCTGGCCGGCGTGATGGCCGTGGCGCCGCTGGGTGCGGCGCCCGAGGGGGCGTTCGAAAAGCTGGCGGAAATCTCCGCTCGGCTGCGCTCTGACCATCCGCAGGCCACGGCCATCTCCGCCGGAATGAGCCAGGACCTCGAAGCGGCCATCCGGTTCGGGGCGACACACCTTCGAATAGGCTCCGATATTCTCGGTCCGCGCCCGGCCTTGCGGTAGGTTCAACGTATTGGAAGGTAATGGCGGGGATTCCAATGAAGTGACTCCAGAACTGTCGAGTCACTAAGCGGCCCCCATACGGACACGATTAGGAGTCGACCATGGCTGGCGGTCTGCGCAAGACAATGATCTATCTTGGGCTCGCTGATGGCGACGAACACTACGAGTCCGAGCATCACACACCGCACAAGGATGAGGACGATTCCATGGAGCACGACCGCGAAGAGCGCCGCGCGCCGGCACCCGTCCGCGAAGCCCCCAGGGAAGAGCCCTACGCCGCTGAAGAGGAATACCGCGCACCCGTGACACCCATCAAGCGAGCGGCCGCCAGCCGCGAAGAGACCACCGGCCTCCGGCAGATCACCACGATCCACCCGCGGTCCTACAACGACGCCAAGCTCATCGGTGAAAGCTTCCGTGACGGCATCCCCGTCATCATGAACGTCACCGACATGGGGGAGGCGGACGCGAAGCGCCTCGTCGATTTCTCCGCAGGTCTGGTGTTCGGCCTGCGCGGCAGCATCGAGCGGGTGACCAACAAGGTGTTCCTGCTCTCGCCGTCGTACGTCGAAGTGATCGGTGACGACAAGAAGGTCAGCGAGACGCAGGCCGCCTTCTTCAACCAGAGCTAGCCCAGGATTCCCGTTCGGATGCCAGGCAGGGGTACCTGCCTGGCATCCGTGCTGAGGTTTCCGTGTTGGAATAGACGTGTTGGAATGGATGCGCAACCACTGTCAGGACACTGCGGTATCCGGAATGATCATGGAGATATGAGTTAACTCATGGGAATTGTTTTCGGACTTGTCTATATCGCACTGCTGCTCTTTTTTGTCGCCCTGATCATCCGCCTGATCTTCGACTGGGTGCAGATGTTCGCCCGCAGTTGGCGTCCGCGCGGCGTGGCGCTCGTCACCGCCCACACTGTGTACTCAATCACAGACAAGCCCCTCAAACTGCTTGGCCGGATCCTCCCGCCGCTGCGGCTCGGCGGAATCTCGCTGGACCTGGCGTTCCTGGTGCTCTTCCTGGCCGTCTCCGTGGCCATGGGCTTCGCCAGGTACTTCACCTACGCGCAGCCGATCGCCACGTAATCCGGCAACGGACCCGGTCCGCTTGCCACAAAAGATAAAAACTCCGGTTTGACACTGCGGTGTTGAATTAGAGGAACCAGACCATATTTAGGTACCGTAGTTTTGACGGCCGGAAGGCCTACTGACTAACTAGACCAACGAGGTGACCAGATGGCTTTGACGCCAGAAGACGTTGTCAACAAGCGCTTTCAGCCGACCAAGTTCCGCGAAGGCTACGACCAGGACGAAGTTGATGACTTCCTGGACGAGATCGTCGTTGAACTGCGACGCCTGAACCAGGAGAACGACGAGCTGCGCAAGAAGCTCGCCGAAGCCGGTTCCGGCACGGCCGCCAGCTCCGCTGCTGGCGCTCCCGTCGTGGAGAAGGTGCCGGCAGCCGTCAAGGCCGAGAAGGAAGACCGCGCCAAGGCAGAAGCCGAGGCAAAGGCCGCCGAAGCCGCCGCCGCCAAGAAGAAGGAAGCCGAGAAGGCTCCCGCTCCGGCAGCAGCCCCGGCCCCCGTCGCCGCCACCGCGTCCGCCGAGTCCGCTGCCGGCCTGCTGGCCATGGCGCAGCAGATGCACGACAAGCACGTCGCCGACGGCGAACAGCAGCGTGACAAGATCATCGCCGAAGCGCAGATCGAAGCCAGCAGCCTCGTCAACGACGCGCAGGAAAAGTCCCGCAAGATCCTGGGTGCCCTCGAGCAGCAGCGCTCCGTGCTGGAGCGCAAGGTCGAGCAGCTCCGCGGCTTCGAGCGCGACTACCGGTCCCGTCTGAAGGCCTACATCGAAGGCCAGCTGCGTGATCTGGACGCCCGTGGTTCGGTTGCGGCCCCCGAGGTCGAAGCCAACTAGGACGTTTTACAAGTATTCTGAAAGCCGGTGGCTGAGGACTCCTCGGCCACCGGCTTTTGGCATTAACCGCCGCCTTCGCGGCCTCCTTCGGGTGCCTGCACGCGCAAGCAGCAAGCCCCCAGCCACCCCCGGCACCGGAACGAAAGCACTATGACTGAAGCACCAACCCCAGACGCCGCCCAGCCCGCGGACGCCGTCCAGCCCTCGCCGTCCGCGGACGCCGCAGCGGCGCCGGCGCGCAAACCGCGGCGCGCCCTGCTGCTCACCCTTTTCGCCGGATTCGCGGTATTCGCCTACGTGTTCGACCAGCTGACCAAACTCTGGGTCACGTCGACCATGACCGAGGGGGAACGGATCCCGGTGCTGCCGCCTCTGCTGCATTGGTACTACATCCGCAACTCCGGTGCCGCGTTCTCGATCGGTGAGAACGTCACGTGGGTCTTCACGATCATCATGGCGGCGGTGTCCATCGCGATCCTGCTGCAGCTGCGCAAGCTCGGCTCCGCCTGGTGGGCGCTGGCGCTGGGGCTGCTGCTGGGCGGCGCGCTGGGCAACCTCACCGACCGGCTGTTCCGCGAACCTTCGTTCGCGATGGGCCATGTGGTGGACTTCATCCAGCTGCCCAACTTCGCGATCTTCAACATCGCCGATTCCGCCGTGGTGTCCTCGGTCGTCATCATCTGCCTGCTGACGCTGCGCGGCGTGGCGCTTGACGGCTCACGGCTGAACCCGCGCCGGGACAGCAGCGCCGGCCGGCCGGCTGTGCTGGAAGAAAACGGACGGGAACACAATGTCTGAGCCCGGCCCGGCCAATGCGCCGGAACGCCGGCACTTCACCGTCCCGGCGGAGCTGGCCGGCGTCCGGGTGGACGCCGGGCTGGCGAAGCTGATGGAGATCTCCCGGTCGCAGGCGGCCACGCTGATCGCGGAGGGCAACGTCAGCAGCCATGGCAAAGCCGTGGGGAAGTCCCTCAAGCTCAGCGCCGGCGGCGAGCTCGACGTCGTCGTGCCGGAGCGCCGGGACCCGCTGGAAGTTGTGGAGGAAGTTGTGGAAGGCCTAAAAATCCTGCTGGACGACGACGAGTTCGTCGTCGTCGATAAACCCGTTGGTGTGGCAGCGCACCCGTCGCCCGGCTGGGTCGGGCCGACGGTCGTCGGCGGCCTTGCCGGCGCCGGTTATCGGATCTCCACCTCCGGCTCGCCGGAACGCGCCGGGATCGTGCACCGGCTCGACGTCGGCACCTCCGGGGTCATGGTGGTCGCCAAGACCGAGAACGCCTATACGGTGCTCAAGCGGGCCTTCAAGGAGCGCACCGTGGACAAGGTCTACCACGCCGTCGTCCAGGGCCTGCCGGACCCGCTGGCCGGCACCATCGACGCGCCCATCGGCCGCCACCCCGGCCACGACTGGCGCTTCGCCGTGATCGAGGACGGGCGCGACTCGATCACCCACTACGAGGTGCTGGAAGCCTTCGGCAAGGCCTCGCTCGTGGAGGTGCACCTGGAAACCGGCCGCACGCACCAGATCCGGGTGCACTTCGCGGCGCTGCGCCACCCCTGCGCCGGGGACCTGACTTATGGGGCTGACCCCCGGCTCGCGGCCACCCTGGGCCTGACCCGGCAGTGGCTGCATGCCCGGCAGCTGTCCTTCGACCACCCCCGGACCGGGGAGCGGGTCACCGTGACCAGCGAGTACCCGCAGGACCTGAAGTATGCCCTCGAGGTACTGGAGTCCGGCAACGCCTAGCGGAGGTCCGCACCTACCGCCGCGCCGGGCACGTGGGTGTCGCTGCCCGGCACTAGAATGATTCGGTGACTTCCAGCAACAACTCGTTCGTCCACCTCCACAACCACACCGAGTACTCCATGTTGGACGGCGCGGCGCGCCTCGGGGAACTCTTTGATGAGACCGAGCGGTTGGGCATGCCCGCCCTGGCCACCACCGACCATGGCTACCTCTTCGGGGCGTTCGACTTCTGGAAGCGGGCCACCGACAAGGGCATCAAGCCGATCATCGGTGTCGAGGCCTATGTCACGCCGGGGACCGCGCGCACGGACAAGACCCGCGTGCGCTGGGGCGAAGAGAACCAGCGCAAGGACGACATCTCCGGCGGTGGCGCCTACACGCACATGACGCTGCTGAGCTACAACAACGTCGGCATGCGGAACCTGTTCCGTGCCTCCTCGATCGCCTCCCTGGACTCCGTCTTCGGCAAGTGGCCGCGGCTGGACCGCGAGCTGCTGAATACCTATTCCGAGGGCCTGATCGCGACCACCGGCTGCCCGTCCGGCGAAGTCCAAACGCGGCTCCGGCTCGGGCAGTACCGGGAAGCCCTCGAGGCCGCGGCCGAGTTCCGCGACATCTTCGGCGCCGAGAACTACTTCTGCGAACTCATGGACCACGGCCTGGACATCGAGCGGCGCGTCACCGGGGACCTGCTGCGGCTGGCCAAGGAACTGAACCTCCCGCTGGTGGCCACGAACGACCTGCACTACACGCACGAGCACGACGCCAAGGCGCACGAAGCCCTGCTGGCCATCCAGTCCGGCTCCACCCTGCTGGAGCCCACGTATGACAACGGCGGTTCACGCTTCGCCTTCTCCGGCAGCGGCTACTACCTGAAGTCGCCGCAGGAAATGCGGGAACTGTTCCGCGACCACCCCGACGCCTGCGACAACACGCTGCTGATCGCCGAACGCTGCGAAGTGTCGTTCAATACCGGCGCCAACTACATGCCCCGCTTCCCCTGCCCGGAAGGGGAGGACGAGACGTCCTGGCTGGTCAAGGAAGTGGACAAGGGCCTCCACTACCGCTACCCCCAGGGCATCCCGGACAAGGTCCGCCAGCAGGCCGACTACGAGCTCGAAGTCATCACCTCGATGGGTTTCCCGGGCTACTTCCTGGTGGTGGCCGACTTCATCAACTGGGCCAAGAACAACGGCATCCGGGTGGGCCCCGGCCGTGGCTCCGGTGCCGGCTCCATGGTGGCCTACGCCATGCGCATCACCGACCTGGACCCGCTGCACCACGGCCTGATCTTCGAGCGCTTCCTGAACCCGGACCGCGTCTCCATGCCCGACTTCGACGTCGACTTCGATGACCGGCGCCGCTCCGAAGTGATCGACTATGTAACACGCAAGTACGGCGACGAACGCGTCGCCATGATCGTCACCTACGGCACGATCAAGACCAAACAGGCCCTCAAGGATTCCTCCCGCGTGCTGGGCTACCCGTTCAGCATGGGCGAGCAGCTCACGAAGGCGCTGCCGCCCGCCGTGATGGCCAAGGACATTCCGCTGGCCGACATCCAGAACCCCGAGGCCAAGCGCTACGGTGAGGCCGGGGACTTCCGGCAGCTGATCAGCACGGACCCGGAAGCCGCGAAGGTCTTCGAGACCGCGCTCGGCATCGAGGGCCTGAAGCGGCAGTGGGGTGTCCACGCCGCCGGCGTCATCATGTCCTCGGACCCCATCATCGACGTCATCCCGATCATGCGCCGCTTCCAGGACGGCCAGGTCATCACGCAGTTCGACTACCCGACCTCCGAGGGCCTCGGCCTGATCAAGATGGACTTCCTCGGGCTGCGGAACCTGACGATCATTTCCGACGCACTGGAAAACATTAAGATGAACCGCGGCGTGGACCTGGACCTCGAATCCCTCGCCCTGGACGACGCCGCCTCCTACGAGCTGCTGGCCCGCGGCGACACCCTGGGCGTCTTCCAGCTCGACGGCGGGCCCATGCGCTCCCTGCTCAAGCTGATGAAGCCTGACAACTTCGAAGACATCTCCGCCGTGCTGGCGCTGTACCGCCCGGGACCGATGGGCGCCAACGCGCACACCGACTACGCGCTGCGCAAGAACAAGATCCAGGACGTCATCCCGATCCACCCCGAGCTCGAGGAGCCGCTCGCCGAGATCCTCGGTGGCACCTACGGCCTGATCGTGTACCAGGAGCAGGTCATGGCGGTGGCGCAGAAGCTCGCCGGCTACACCCTGGGCCAGGCCGATATCCTCCGCCGCGCCATGGGCAAGAAGAAGAAATCCGAGCTGGACAAGCAGTTCGCCGGCTTCTCCCAGGGCATGCAGGACAACGGCTACTCGATGGCCGCGGTCAAGACCCTTTGGGACATCCTGCTGCCCTTCTCCGACTACGCCTTCAACAAGGCGCACTCCGCCGCGTACGGCGTGATCTCCTACTGGACCGCGTACCTGAAGGCTCACTACGCGCCGGAATACATGGCGGCCCTGCTCACCTCCGTCGGCGACGACAAGGACAAATCGGCGATCTACCTCAACGAATGCCGCCGCATGGGCATCACCGTGCTGCCGCCGGACGTCAACGAGTCAGCGCTCAACTTCACCCCGGTCGGCAACGACATCCGCTTCGGCATGGGAGCCATCCGCAACGTCGGCGCCAACGCCGTCGACGCGATGGTGGCCGCCCGCGAACGCGAAGGCGCCTACACCTCCTTCAAGGACTACCTGATGAAGGTCCCGGCGGTGGTCTGCAACAAGCGCACCATCGAATCCCTGATCAAGGCCGGCGCCTTCGACTCGCTCGGCCACCACCGCCGTGCCCTGGCCATGATCCACGAAGAAGCCATCGACTCGGTCATCACGCTCAAGCGCAACGAGGCGATCGGACAGTTCGACCTGTTCGCCGGCATCGATGACACCGAGTCGGAGTCCTCGCTGAGCATCGAGATCCCCGAACTGCCCGAGTGGGAGAAGAAGGACAAGCTCTCCTTCGAACGCGACATGCTCGGACTCTACGTCTCGGACCACCCGCTGCAGGGCCTCGAGGGGCTGCTCAGCCAGCACGCGGACCAGTCGATCACCTCGATCATCGCCGAGGACGGACCGCACGACGGCGCGATCATCACCATCGCGGGCATGATCACCTCGCTCAGCCGCCGGATCGCCAAGGCCAGCGGCAACGCCTACGCGCGCGCCGAGATCGAGGACCTCGGCGGCTCTGTGGAAGTGATGTTCTTCGGCCAGGTCTACGGACCGATCGCCTCGGTTTTGGCCGAGGACCTGATCGTCGTCGTCAAGGGCCGGCTGCAGCGCCGCGACGACGGCGCGGTGGCCCTGAACTGCATGGAACTCTCGGTGCCGGACCTCAGCGAAGGCCTGGACGGGCCGCTGGTGATCACCATGCCGACGCACAAGGCCACCGAGGCCGTGGTGAACGAACTCGGTGAAGTCCTCAGGACCCACCGGGGCAAATCGGAGGTGCGCCTGCACCTGCACGGCGATTCCCGGGTGGAGGTCATGGGCCTGCCCGTGCATCTGCGCGTCAACCCCAGCCCGTCCCTGTTCGGCGACCTGAAGGTGCTGCTCGGCCCGACCTGCCTGGACAGCTGACCCGCGTTTCGACGGTTCCCTGCTGGCTCGACGCCGCTGAGCGTCCTGGCGGCAGGGAACCGTCGAAACGGCCCGCGGGCGGCCTAGATTTCGTAGTCGAGCGGCACCGGCTGGCCGTAGCTGCCGCCGTGGTAGAGCAGCGGCGCGCCCTCGCCGCCGATCGCGCCGTCGACCACCTCGACGACCACTACCGCGTTGTTTTCGAAAGAGAGCCGCATCTGGATCTTGCCGATCAGCCAGCCGGAGACATCCTTGAGGATGGGGACCTCATGGGGCCCGAGCTCCCAATGGTCGCCCTCGAAGCGGTCCCGGGAACGGGCGAAGCGGTCGGCGAGCTGCTGATTGCCCAACCCCAGCATGTGCACGCCGATGTAGCCGGAATTCGCGACGGCGGGCCAGGAGCGGGAGGTCCGCGCCATGTTGAAGGTGAACCGGGGCGGCTTGGCCGATAGGGACGCCACCGAAGTTGCGGTGAAACCGTAAGGGACGCCGTCGTAGTTCACGGTGATGATGGCGACTCCGGCCGCATGGCGGCGGAACATTTCCTTAAACGTTCCTTCGAAGGCTTCTTCGGCTGAGGCCACGGTGGGTCATCTCCCTGCTGTTCTGCGACTGGTGCTCACTGCCAGCGTATTCCTGCGGGCGCCGCCTGCGGTATTCGGCCGGCGCCCGGGAGGGTTCCGGGCGTCACGTCCCGTGCGGCGGCGTAATGTCCGGCGCCGCCGGATCCTTTGTTAAGGTTTGTTGCATGACACAACCTGCGGTGCACGTGCCCGTTCACGACCACGACGGCGGACCCTGGCCTGCCGCGCCCGGCCGGCCGGGCGCGTCCGTGCCGTGGACGGGGCTGGCCGTGATCGCCGCTGCAGGTGTTCCGGTGGGACTGTTGTGGTGGCTGCTGGCGCCGACCGGGCTGAACCTCATTACCCGGGACCCGGCATTGGCCGCCGGCAGCAACCCCGAAACGTGGCTGCCGCGGGACCTTGTCCTGGCCGGGCTGTTCCTGCTGGCCGGCTGCCTGTCCGGGATCTTCATTGCCGGCAACCGGCCCGCCCGGCTGGGAACCGCGACGGTGGTCCTGGCCGTCGCCGCGGGTGCCGTTGGGGCCCTGCTGGCCTGGGGGACCGGCGTGCTCGCCGGAACCTGGTGGAGCGCTCCGGTGGATACTTCGGCCAGCGCCAGCATCGCCTTCTCGCTCCGGGCCTACGCCATGCTGGTCATCTGGCCTGCTGCCATCGCCCTCGCGATCTTCCTCTCCACAGTGTTTGGCTCATCGGAGCCCAAACCGGCGTCCGGGGGCACCGCGCCGGAGCGTAAAATGGACGAGTGACTCCAACTGCTGACAGCCCTGTGCCCTCCGCTCCCTCCGCCCTCAACTTCCGCACCGTGGACGTGCGCGGGCAGCAGTTGTCCCTCGCCGGGCTCCGCGCCGCCGTTCCGCGGGCGCAGCACGGCACCGTGGCCGACGCGGAGCAAAAGGTCCTGGACATTATTTCGTCGGTCCGGACGCGCGGCTTCGAGGCGCTGCGCGAGCTGGCGCTGAACTTCGACGGCGTCGAACAAGCCCACCCGCGGGTTCCCGCCGAAGCCCTCAAGGCAGCCCTGGACGGCCTGGACCCCGCAGTGCGCGCCGCCCTGGAGGAGTCCATCCGCCGGGCACGCCGCTTCGCTGACGCTCAGCGTCCGGCCGACACCGACGTCGAACTCGGCGAAGGTGCCGTGGTCAGCCAGAACTGGGTCCCGGTGGCCCGGGTCGGGCTCTACGTCCCCGGCGGTCTGGCGGTCTACCCCTCCTCGGTCATCATGAACGTGGTCCCGGCGCTGGCAGCAGGCGTGGAATCCATTGCCCTGGCCTCGCCGCCGCAAAAGGACTTCGGCGGCCTCCCGCACCCCACGATCCTGGCGGCGGCGTGCCTGCTGGGCATTGAGGAGGTCTATGCGATCGGCGGCGCCCAGGCCATTGCAGCGTTCGCCTACGGCATCCCCGGTGGAACCGGAACGGGAACCGGGACCGGAGCCGGGACCGGGACCGGCGCTGCCGCCGGCATCGACGCCGGTATCGACCCGGTCGATGTCGTCACCGGACCCGGAAACATCTTCGTGGCCACCGCCAAGCGGCTTGTGAAGGGTGTGGTGGGAATCGACTCGGAGGCCGGCACCACCGAAATCGCCATCCTGGCCGACGCCACCGCGCGCCCGGGCCTCGTCGCGGCCGACCTGATCAGCCAGGCCGAGCACGACCCGCAGGCCGCTTCCGTGCTGATCACCGACTCCGAGGAACTCGCCGCCGCCGTCCGCCGCGAGCTCGAACTCCAGGCCGCCGCGACCAAGCACAGCGCCCGGGTCCGGCAGGCCCTGTCCGGTCCGCAGTCCGGCGTCGTGCTGGTCGAGGACCTTGAGCAGGGCATCGCTGCCTGCGACGCCTACGCGGCTGAACACCTTGAAATCATGACCGCGGACGCCGCCGGCGTCGCCGCCCGGATCCGCAACGCCGGCGCCATCTTCGTGGGGGACTACAGCCCGGTCAGCCTGGGCGACTACTGCGCCGGTTCCAACCACGTGCTGCCCACCAGCGGAACGGCCGCGTTCTCCTCCGGGCTCAACGTGACCACGTTCCTGCGCGCCATCCAGGTGATCAACTACAGCCGGAGCGCGCTGGAGGAGGTCAGCAGGCACATCGTCAGCCTCTCCGGCGCGGAGGACCTGCCTGCTCACGGCGAAGCAGTCACCGCACGGTTCTCGGCCAGCAGTTAGGGCGGCTGGCGGGCAGTCCCGCCGGAACAGCGCCCAACCACAACATGTAGTAATTACAGGCTTGTTATTCAGCAACATCTAGTCGTAAACTGATCCCGGAAGCACCAAACGTGGTGCCTCGGCTCTCTACAGGGATCCAGCTTGCGACAGGGGAGGAACCGACGTGTATTGCCCGTTCTGTCGTAACCCTGATTCGCGCGTGGTGGACAGCCGCATCGCCGACGACGGCTCCGCCATTAGGCGCCGCCGGCAGTGCCCCGAATGCGGACGCCGGTTCACCACGGTGGAAACCACTAGCCTGACCGTGATCAAGCGCTCCGGCGTCGGCGAGCCGTTCAGCCGCAGCAAGGTCATCAACGGCGTTCGTAAGGCCTGCCAGGGCCGCCCCGTCACCGAAGACGACCTCGCCATGCTGGCCCAGGAAGTCGAGGAGACCATCCGGGCCTCCGGCGCAGCCGAGATAGATGCCCATGAGGTGGGCCTCGCGATCCTCAACCCCCTGCAGCGCCTCGATGAGGTGGCCTACCTGCGCTTTGCGAGTGTGTACCAGGCCTTCGAATCGCTGGAAGACTTCGAGTCCGCCATCGCCCTGCTCCGCCATGAGGCCGAGTCCAAGGGGCTGGAAGGCAAGAGCTCGCAGAAGAGCCCGCTCTAGGCTCAACCAAGTTCCGGTGGTGGCAGCGGAGGGGAAGCCGTGGCCACCACCGGCTCCAACCCAACTGACTCGCAGTTGTTGTCGCTTTGAGCGTTCAAAACGACACCTAGTGCCAGTCAGTTGGGTTGTTGTGCGTCCGGGACTACTTGGCCAGCTTGTGCGTGAGGGCGACCTCGATGGCCGCGCCCACGATGCCGGCGTCGTTCTTCAGCTCGGCCGGAACGATCGGCGTGCGCAACGACATGTGCGGCAGGTATTCGTCGGCCCGCTTGGAGATGCCGCCGCCCACGATGAACAGTTCCGGTGAGAAGAGGAACTCGACGTGGGAGAAGTAGCGCTGCAGCAGCACGCTGTATTCGGCCCAGCTCAGGCCGTCGCGCTCACGGGCGACGGCGGAGGCCTTGCTCTCGGCGTCGAAACCGTCGATTTCCAAGTGGCCCAGTTCGGCGTTGGGGACGAGCTTGCCGTCGAAGATGAAGGCGGAGCCGATGCCGGTGCCGAGGGTGATCACCAGGACGGTGCCGGAGATGCCTTCGCCGGCACCGTAGCGGGCCTCGGCCAGGCCGGCGGCGTCGGCGTCGTTGATGACCTCGACCGGGCGGCCGAGCCGTGCGGTGAGCAGGGCATCGATGTCCAGGTTCAGCCAG
The DNA here is from genome assembly GCF_056397125.1 of Arthrobacter sp. 05N425. Taxonomy (NCBI): domain Bacteria; kingdom Bacillati; phylum Actinomycetota; class Actinomycetes; order Micrococcales; family Micrococcaceae; genus Arthrobacter; species Arthrobacter sp. 05N425. The sequence goes on along the minus strand of NZ_JBFTMU010000006.1, from coordinate 132,776 downwards.
GAGTTGTCGACGTTCGCCGTCGAGTGGACCACGCCGTGCTGGATGATGCCAGGGAAGGTCACGCCGACCGGAGAGTCGGCTGCGGGGGCGTCGGGACGCTTGGACAGCTCCGCTACCACCTGCGCCACGACTTCGGCAACGGCCTCCGGAGTGGACGGCTGCGGGGTGGGCACGCGGAGCCGGTCGCCGACGAGCTTGCCCTTCTTCAGATCAACGATTCCGCCCTTGATGCCGGTGCCACCGATGTCGATGCCGATCAGCGGTGCGTTCTTCTTCGACTTCTCGTCCTTCTTGGCCAATGTTGTTCCGTTCGTGGCAGGGGCGGGGTGGGTCTTGTTGTTGATTTTTGAAAGGCGGTGCGGGGATCAGGGCAGGGTCAGGACTTCGGCGCCGGACTCCGTGACCAGCAGGGTGTGCTCGAACTGTGCGGTCCGTTTGTGGTCGCGCGTCACCACCGTCCAGTCATCGGCCCACATGTCCCATTCGACCGTGCCCAGCGTGAGCATCGGCTCGATCGTGAAGACCATGCCGGCCTCCATGACGGTGTTGTAGGCCGGGGCGGCATCGTAGTGCGGGATGATCAGCCCGGTGTGGAAGGCCTCACCGACGCCGTGCCCGGTGAAGTCCCGGACTACGCCGTAGCCGAATCGCTTGGCGTAGGACTCGATGGTCCGGCCGATCACGTTGATTTCGCGGCCCGGGGCCACGGCGCGGATGGCGCGGCGCAGGGACTCTTCGGTGCGTTCGACCAGCAGCCTGGACTCCTCGTCGACGTCGCCCACGAGGAAGGTGTAATTGGTGTCGCCATGCACGCCGCCGATGAAGGCCGTGATGTCGATGTTCAGGATGTCGCCGTCCTGGACCACGGTGCTGTCCGGGATGCCGTGGCAGATCACTTCGTTGAGCGAGGAGCACAGGGACTTGGGGAAACCACGGTAGCCGAGGGTGGACGGGTAGGCGTTGTGGTCGAGCAGGAATTCGTGCCCCACCTTGTCCAGCTGGTCGGTGGTGACGCCGGGGACGATGTGCTTGCCGACCTCCACGATGGCCTGGGCGGCAATCCGTGAGGCGATCCGGATCTTCTCGATGGTCTCGGCTGACTTGACCTCTGAGCCCGTGAACTTGGCCGGAGCAGGCTTGCCGACGTATTCAGGGCGCGGTATGGACGCCGGCACGGCAAGCTGCGGGCTGACTGTTCCCGGGACAAGGGTGCCGATGGGTGCAGTCGAGGTGAGGGAAGGCATAGATTGATTCTATAAGCCCCCGGGCGCAGCCCGGAAAATACAGCGGAAAATGCATCCGGAAAAACAGCCGGAACCAGGCACACGCAGAAGGAGCCCCGATGACCGAATACTGGTACAACGTCAACACCCACGAGATCGAGGAAGACGCCATGTCCGACTGGAGCCAGCTGATCGGCCCCTACAAGACCCGCGAGGAAGCCGAACACGCCCTCGAAAAGGTCAAGGCCCGCAACGAGGCCTGGGAAAAGGGCGACGACGACGCGTAACGGCGTGCCGGCTCCCGTTGTCCTCCTGGTCCACGGGTTGCCCGGCTCCGGCAAGTCCACGCTCGCGGCGCAGTGGAAGTTGAAGCGCTGTGCCGGCCGCTCCGGCCCCTGCTGGAACCCGTTGCTTTGCGGTTAGAAGGAATGTTCCGGGCCGGGGAAGTGGCCTGATCGGACGTCGTCGCCGTAGGCCTTCGCGGCGTCGCTGAGGGTGGTCCGCAGATCCGCGTACTGCTTGACGAACTTGGCCATCTTTCCGCCGCGCAGCCCGGCCATGTCCTGCCACACCAGCACCTGGCCGGTGGTCGCGTTGCCGGCGCCGATGCCGATCGTGGGGACCTCGACGGCGGCGTCCACGGCGGCCGCCGTCGGCGCCGGAACCATTTCCATCAGCACACAGAACGCGCCGGCGTCGGCCAGCGCGACGGCGTCGTCGATCAGCCGCTGGGCGTCGTCGCCGCGGCCCTGGACCCGGTAGCCGCCGAGGGCGTGCTCACTTTGCGGCGTGAAGCCGATGTGCGCCATCACCGGGATGCCGGCCTGGACCATGGCCCGGACGGTCTCGGCATAGAACTTGCCGCCCTCGATCTTGACCGCGTGCGCGAGCCCTTCCTTGAGGAACCGTACGCCCGTCGCCACTGCCTGCTGGGCGGAGACCTCGTAGCTGCCGAAGGGCAGGTCGGCCACCACGAGGGCGCGCCGCGCGGAACGGGTTACCGCGCGGCACAGCGGGATCAGCTCGTCCACGGTGACGGGCAGGCTCGTTTCATTGCCGAAGACATTGTTGGAGGCCGAATCTCCGACCAGCAGCACCTCGATGCCGGCCGCATCGAAGATCTCGGCGGTGTACTGGTCGTAAGCCGTCAGCATGGCGAAGCGCTCACCGTTGAGCTTGGCCTGGCGCAGGTGGTGCGTGCGGATGCGGCCGGCGGGTTTGGCGGCAGTGTCTTTGGCGGCGCTGTCTTTGGCGGCGCTGTCCGGCGCCGGCTCCTGGCCTGCGCCGGCCGCGCCCGTTGCGGGGCCGTTGCCGTAGGGTGCGGCGAGTTCTGCGGACGTGCTGGAATCGGGGCTGTTGCTGGGGGCCATGCCACGAGCGTAGTGCGATACCCGGCGTCCTAGCTACCGGGCGGCCCCCCGGCCCGGTGATAGCCGTCACAAACGGGGCGTCCGGGCACCACGGGAGGGACACCCAAGCGGCGGTTCGGCGGCCGTTGTGTTAACGGTGTGTTACGCCGGTGCGCTACGCCAGCAATCCCCGGGAATGCTTAGTAGAGTGATTCGAGAGCAGCTGCGGGCGCCAGCCAGGACGAGTAGTCGGGACGGGTCCGGGGCACGGACGTAGACCCGGAAAGAGGCACCATGGACCGCCAGCAAGAGTTTGTCCTGCGGACGATCGAAGAGCGTGACGTGCGCTTTGTGCGCTTGTGGTTCACCGACGTCGTGGGATCGCTGAAGTCTGTGGCCCTCGCCCCGGCCGAAGTTGAAGGCGCCTTCGAAGAGGGCCTGGGCTTCGACGGGTCCTCGATCGAGGGCCTGGCCCGCGTCTTCGAATCCGACATGCTGGCCCAGCCGGACCCCTCCACCTTCCAAATCCTGCCGTGGCGCGGCGAGACGGAAGCGACCTCGCGGATGTTCTGCGACATCCTGACGCCCGACGGCGAGCCCTCCGCGGCGGATCCGCGCAACGTCCTCAAGCGCAACCTCGCGAAGGCCGCGGACATGGGCTTCACCTGCTACACCCACCCCGAAATCGAGTTCTACCTGCTCAAGTCCCAGCAGCCGGGCCCGGACGGCGCGCCGGTTCCGGTGGACGAGGGCGGCTACTTCGACCACGTTCCCGGGGGCGTGGCGCAGGACTTCCGGCGGACCGCCGTGACCATGCTGGAGTCGGTGGGCATCTCGGTCGAGTTCAGCCACCACGAGGCCGGCCCGGGCCAGAATGAGATCGACCTGCGCTACGCGGACGCCCTGCAGACCGCGGACAACATCATGACCTTCCGCACCGTGATCAAGGAGGTCGCGCTGCAGCAGGGGACCTACGCGACCTTCATGCCCAAGCCGTTCACCGCGCACCCGGGCTCCGGCATGCACACGCACTTCTCGTTGTTCGAGGGCGACACCAACGCCTTCTACGAAGCCGGGGCGGAATTCCAGCTCTCCGAAACGGCCCGGCAGTTCATCGCCGGCATCCTCAAGCACGCCCCCGAATTCACTGCCGTGACCAACCAGTTCGTGAACTCCTACAAGCGCCTCTGGGGCGGGGGAGAAGCGCCCAGCTACCTGAGCTGGGGCCACAACAACCGCTCGGCCCTGGTCCGGGTTCCGCTGTACAAGCCCGGCAAGGGCCAGTCCGCGCGGATCGAATACCGCGGCATCGACTCGGCCGCCAACCCTTACCTCGCCTACGCCGTGCTGCTTGGTGCCGGGCTGAAGGGCATCGAAGAGGGCTACCAGCTGCCCGCCGCCGCCGAGGACGACATCTGGTCGCTGAGCTCGGCCGAGCGCCGTGCCATGGGCCACGATCCGCTGCCGGCCAGCCTGCACGACGCGATCCGGACCATGGAGGATTCCGAGCTCATGCCGCAGATCCTGGGCGAGCAGGTCTTCGAGCACTTCCTGCGCAACAAGCGGGCCGAGTGGCAGGACTACCGCCTCCAGGTGACGCCCTACGAGCTGCAGCGCAACCTGGCCATCCTTTAGGCGGCCGCGGTGAGCCTGGCACGGCGCCTCATCGCCGCGGGTTTTAACGACCTGGACAAGGGCGAGCGGTTCCTGGCCGCCCCGGAGCTGGCGGGCCTGGACGAGGATGCCCTGTTTGCCGGGCTGCAGCTGGCCGCCAACCCGGACACGGCTCTGCAGTCCCTGGTCCGGCTGATCGAGAAACACCCGAAGCTGCGGGACCTGGCCGCGGCCGAGCCGGACCGCAGCGAGCCGCTCTACCGGGTGCTCGGCGCTTCCGAGGCGCTGGGCGAGTTCCTCATCCGGCACCCCGAGCACCTGGACGCCTTCGACACGACGGCCAGCCCCGAGCCGCAGGCAGCCGACGCCGCCGGGTTGCGCACCCGGCTGCTGCAGTCGGTCCGCGCCGACCCGAAGGCCGCCCGTCCGGTCGCGGCCGTGACCGGGCAGGAAGGGTACGAGGCCCTCCGCACGGCGTACCGGCGGGGGCTCGTGGAGCTCGCCATCAAAGACATTTGCGCCGCCGATCCGCTGGACTTCATGCCCGCCGTCGGGGCCGAACTGGCTGACCTGGCCGGCGCCGCGATCGAGGCAGCCCTGGCCGTGTCCCGGGCCGAGGCGGCGGAGCAGTTCAGCGCAGCGGACGTGGCCGACATCGGTCTGGCCGTGATCGGGATGGGCAAGTGCGGCGCCCGCGAACTGAACTACATCTCCGACGTCGACGTCATCTATGTGATCGAGGCCGGCGCCCTGGAGGACTCGCGGGCGAACACCATCGGCACCGCCCTGGCCTCGGGGATTTCACGGGCCATCATGTCCACCGGCCGGGAGCCGGGGCTCTGGGAGGTCGACGCCAACCTCCGGCCGGAGGGCAAGTCCGGGCCCCTGGTGCGCACCTTGGCCTCGCACGAGAGCTACTACGCGCGCTGGGCCGAAAGCTGGGAATTCCAGGCCCTACTCAAGGCCCGCACCATCGCCGGCGACGCCGGGCTCGGCGCCCGCTACGAGGCCGCCGTCGCGCCGCTGATCTGGTCCTCCGCGGGCCGCGAAGGGTTCGTCGAGTCGGTCCGTTCGATGCGCCGCCGGGTCACCGAGCACATCCCGGCCGAGGAGGAGCAGCGGCAGATCAAACTGGGCCGCGGCGGGCTGCGCGACGTCGAATTCACCGTCCAGCTGCTCCAGCTGGTGCACGGCAAATCCGACGAAACCCTGCGCTGCCGGGACACCACCTCGGCCATCGCTGCGCTTTCCGCCGGCGGCTACATCGGACGCTCCGACGCCAAGGAATTCGACCGCGACTATCGGTACCTGCGCCTGCTCGAGCACCGGATCCAGCTCTTCCAGCTGCGCCGCACCCACCTGATGCCGGTCAAGGAAGCGTCGCTGCGCTCCCTCGCCAAGGCGGTGCTGGGCCCGTTCTCCAACGAACGTCCGCACCCGGACGCGCTGCTCAAGGCCTGGCGCCAGACCAAGCGTTCCGTGCGGGAACTGCATGAACGCATCTTTTACCGGCCGCTGCTCAACACCGCGGCCGCGCTGAGCAGCGAGGAGGCCAAGCTCACGCCCGAAGCCGCGCAAGGCCGGCTCGCCGCGCTCGGCTACCTCGATCCTCCCGGCGCCATGCGGCACATCGAGGCGCTCACCGGCGGCGTGAGCCGGCGCGCCGCGCTGCAGCGCCAGCTGCTGCCGATCCTGCTCGGCTGGCTCGCCGAGGGCGTGGACCCCGACGGCGGGCTGCTGGCCTTCCGCCGGGTCAGCGAGGCGCTCGGCACCACGCACTGGTACCTCGGCCTGCTGCGGGACTCGACGGCGGCGGCCGAGCGGCTGTGCCATGTGCTCTCCAATTCCCGGCTCATCTCGGACCTGCTGGAGGTCTCGCCAGAGTCCGTGGCCTGGCTCGGCTCGGACAAGGACCTGGCGCCGCTCAGCTACGAGGCGCAGTGGCTGGAGATCACCTCCAAGATGTCCCGGCACTCGGACCCGGAAAGCGCCATGCGCCTGATCCGGCTKATCAGACGCCGGGAGATCCTGCGCATCGCCATCGCGGACAGCGCCGGACTGCTGGACCAGGACCAGGTGGGCGCGGCCCTGGCCGATACCGACCGGGCCGCCGTCCTCGGCGCCCTGCGGGTGGCCGAGACGGTCGTTGCCGCCGGGGAACCACTCAAAACCCGGGTGCTGGTGGTGGCGATGGGGCGTCAGGGCGGCCGCGAGATCGGCTACGGCTCGGACGCCGACGTCATGTATGTGCACCGCGGCCTGCCCGGCGTGCCGGAGGACGAGGCGCAACAGCAGGCAGCCCGGATTGTCGGCAAGCTCTCCAGCCTGCTGACCCAGCCGCTCAAACCTGCCATCCTCGCCGAACGCGTGCTGATGGTGGACGCGGACCTGCGCCCGGAGGGCAAGAGCGGACCGATGGTGCGTTCGCTGGAGTCCTACGCCGAGTACTACCGCCGCTGGTCCCTCATCTGGGAGGCCCAGGCGCTGCTGCGTGCCCGGCCGATGGCCGGCGACGACGAACTTGCCGCCGATTTCGTAGCGCTGATCGATCCCATCCGCTACCCGGAGACCGTTGCGGAGCAGGATGTCCGTGAGGTCAGGCGGGTCAAGGCCCGCATGGAGTCCGAACGTCTGCCACGCGGCGCGGACCCGGCCCGGCACCTGAAACTGGGCCGCGGCGGCCTGAGCGACGTCGAATGGCTCGCGCAGCTGCTGCAGCTGCGGCATGCCGGCAGGCATCCGGAGCTGCGGACGACTTCCACCGTCCAGGCCCTCGAAGCAGCCGCCAGCCTGGAGCTGCTGGAGGCCGGGGAAGTGGTGCTGCTGCTGCGGGCCTGGCGGCTGGCGAGCCGGATCCGCTCCGCCAACGTGATCTGGACCGGACGCGCCTCGGACGTGCTGCCGTCCTCGCGCCGCGACCTGGAAGCCGTGGCCCGCTGGTGCGGCTACGGCCACGGCAACGCCGCCGAGCTTGAGGAGGACTACCTGCGGCTCAGCCGGCGGGCACGGGCCGTCTTCGAGCGCGTCTTCTACGGCCAGTAGGCGGCCGGGCCGACATCTGCCTCGCCGTCGGTCAAATGCGGGTAGCCTCGAGGGGTACTTTGCCGGTCCTCCGGACCGGCTGCCGCACTTACCTAGGGGTTGTTTAACTTGCCCAGACTCCAGCAGACCGGGGCCGCCCGGCCGCGGACGGCCACGGTCGTCGGAGCGTTGCTGGCCTTCGCCGCCATGCTCTTCGGTGCCTCAGGTGCCGCCGCGGCCCCCGCGGCCGCACCCGCAGCGCACCAGTCCGTCGATCGGGCCCAGCCGGCCGCCGCGCCGTCGAGCCTTTCCGGAAAGACCTTCGTCATCGGCACGGACACCACGTTCGCCCCCTTCGAATTCCGTGACGCCGGCGGTGAACTGACCGGAATCGACATGGACATCATCCGTGAGATCGCCAAGAGCCAGGGATTCGCCGTCGAGATCAAGTCGCTCGGCTTCAACGCGGCCCTGCAGGCGCTGTCCTCCAACCAGGTCGACGGCGTGATCGCCGGCATGTCGATCACGGAACCCCGCAAGCAGATCTACGACTTCTCCGACCCGTACTTCGAATCGGGCGTCCAGATGGCCGTCGCCAAGTCCAACAAGGACATCGAGGGCTACGAGGACCTCAAGGGCAAGACGGTCACCGCCAAGACCGGCAGCGAGGGCGAGACGTTCGCCAAGTCGATCGCCGGCAAGTACGGCTTCACGGTCAAGTCCCTGGACCAGTCCGCCACCATGTACGAACTCGTGAAGTCCGGCAACGCCGTCGCAGTCTTCGATGACTACCCGGTGCTGGCCTACGGGATCAGCCAGAACAACGGCCTCAAGGCCGTGTCCGAGAAGGAAAAGGGCGGCTCCTACGGTTTTGCCGTCAACAAGGGCAAGAACCCGGAACTGCTGAAGGCGTTCAACACCGGGTTGGCGGAGTTGAAGTCCAGCGGCAAGTACCAGGAAATCCTGGACAAGTACCTCAAGGACCCCACGCAGGCCGCCCAGTCCAGCTTCTGGGAGCTGCTGGCCAACAGCTTCCCCGCCCTGATGAAGGGCCTCGGGAACACCGTCCTGGTCACCGCGATTTCCTTCGCCCTGGCCATGCTGATCGGCCTTTTCATGGGGTTCATGAAGATCTCCACGAGCGCGCTGCTGCGCGGGATCGCCACCACCTTCGTCAGCATCTTCCGCGGGACCCCGCTGCTGGTCTGGGCCTTCTTCTTCTACTTCGGCATCCCGCAGCTGACCGGCCAGCCGATCGACATCTGGGTGGCCGGCGTGCTGACCCTCAGCCTCAACGCCGGCGCCTACATCACCGAAATCGTCCGGGGCTCCATCCAGTCCGTGGACCCGGGCCAGCTCGAAGCCAGCCGCAGCCTGGGCCTGGGCTACGCGAAATCCATGCAGAAAGTCGTGGTCCCGCAGGCGTTCAAGATCATGACGCCGTCCCTGATCAACCAGCTCATCATCATGCTCAAGGACAGCTCGCTGCTGCTCGCCATCGGCTTCGCCGAACTGCTTTACCAGGGCCAGCAGATCTACGCCGGGAACTTCCGGATCACCGAAACCCTGCTGATCGTCGCGGTCCTGTACTTCGTGGTGATCATGCTGCTGACCAAGCTGGCCAACGTTGCGGATAAGAGGTTCAACAAATGAGCACGGCAGTCACTGCACCCAGCAAGATTTCCGTCCGGGAGCTGAAGAAGTCCTTCGGCGCCAATGAAGTCCTCAAGGGCATCAACGCGGAGGTTGCCGAAGGCGAGGTGGTCTGCGTGATCGGGCCCTCCGGCTCCGGCAAATCCACTTTCCTGCGCTGCCTGAACAAGCTGGAGGACATCACCGCCGGCCACGTCACGGTGGACGGTTTCGACGTGACCGACCCCAAGGTGGACATCAACGAGGTGCGCCGGCACATCGGCATGGTCTTCCAACACTTCAACCTGTTCCCGCACATGTCCGTGATCGAGAACATCATGCTGGCACCGGTGGAGTCGAAGAAACAGGGCAAGGACGAAGCCCGGGCCAACGCCCTGAAACTGCTGGAGCGCGTTGGTCTCGCCGAGAAGGCCGATGCCCGTCCGGCGTCGCTCTCCGGCGGCCAGAAGCAGCGCGTGGCGATCGCCCGGGCGCTGGCGATGAACCCGGACATCATGCTCTTCGACGAGGCCACGTCCGCGCTGGACCCGGAAATGGTCGGCGAGGTGCTGCAGGTGATCAAGGACCTTGCCCGCGAGGGCATGACGATGGTGCTGGTCACCCACGAGATGGGCTTCGCCCGTGAAGTGGCCGACCGGGTGCTGTTCATGGCCGACGGCGTCATCTGCGAGCAGGGCGCTCCGGAGGAGTTGTTCGGCAACCCGCAGCAGCCGCGGACCCGGGAATTCCTCTCCAAGGTCCTCTAGGCGTTGTCCGCCGGGCTGCCCGACGGCGGGGCAGCCCGGCTTTGGATACGCTTCTGATATGTCTGAACACGTGTGGCTGATCGCCTTGAAGAACCTCGACGACGACGCCCGGGCCATCAAGCTCGGGGAGGTCGCCGGACTGGAGCTGGGCGAGGGGCAACGGAAGTTCGTCGGGGATCCGCTGCGGATGATGCTGATGGGACTCGAAGAGGGTAGCCGCTTTCCCTATGTCATGGATTCCAACGGCTCGGCCGTCGGCGTGGCAACCCTGCAGGCCGGGGCCGCACGCGCCGCCGGCTGGGCCGACGACGATTCCGCCTGGCTGCTGCGCGGTTTCCTCGTGGACCGGCGGCAGCAGGGCAGGGGATTCGGTGCGGCCGCGGCAGCCGCGGCCGTGCGTGAAGCCGCCAGGCTCACGTCCGCGCTGGGCGGGGAGCAGCGCGGCGTCGTCCTGTCCGTCAACGAGGCCAACCCGGCGGGTCAGGCCGCCTACCGCAAGGCCGGATTCGAGGACCGCGGGCAATACCTGGGCGGCGACGCCGGCCCGCAGCGGATCATGTACCGGGGGTTTTGAACGGCCCACGAGACAGTCCGCCCGGGCTGCTGATTGTGATGTTACGTGCGGAACGCGCCGCACTCATTCGTGGGTCGCGGCCCACTCCGGGTCGAAATCCGGGTGGTCCTCGTAACCTGCGGCGAGGATGTTGAGCATGGCGCGGCGGGCCATGGCCAGTTCGCCCTGGGCGTCCGTGCTGTCGAAGAGGTCCGCCGAGGCCCGCTTCCAGCGCGCCAGGATCTCCCGCTTCTGGGCACACTCGGCGCGCATTGGCGCGGCGAGCGGGGGAGACGCCGAGTGGTCCGGAACGGGGGCGTGCCGGAGCTCTGCTTCTTCTTCATCGATTCGAGCTTCTAGAAACTCCACAATATCCACACCACGGATTGTGCCACGCCACTACGCCGGGTGGGAGGTTTCGCCGCCGTCGGGCCGGTTGTCATCCGCTGAGGTGAGGGCTGCCCGGATGAGCCGGGAGTAGTGCCGGTCATGGGGAGCGAGGCGGTCCAGGTGCGCAGCCAATTCCTCCACCCGCTCAATCACGGTCCGCCGCTCCTCAACGAGGGCTAGCAGGTAGCGCCTGTCCCGGGCGGACTGGTCGGCCACGCCGCCGACAAATTCGTTCTCGTCTGCCGTGAGTCTTTCCTCAATTGCGGCGAGAGCCGCGTCCGGGGAGTCTGCCGGGGCGGGTGCGGGGGTGGGCGCCGTCGGGGATCCTGCTGGCTCGCCCGGCGTTGCCGCAACCGCCGCCGATTCCCCGAGGCCATCGCGGCGGTCCAGGCGGGAGTAGCCGGGTGCCGGGTCGTCGGCCACGAGGTGTTGGCGTATAAAGCTTCGGAACCGGGACATCACCGCTCCTCGATGTAGTTCCTGGGACCAAGCGTAGCCTCGAATTGGCGGAGACGGACGGCTAATTATCTCCGGGTGCGGCACAAAGCGGCTTGACCCCGGCCTGGACAGCCCGGCTAAGCGGCACATGACACAAAAAAGGCCGGCCCAGAGGTTTCGCGAACCTCCGGACCGGCCTTTTGTCTGCGGGCTAGACGCCGTAGTAGAGCTCGAACTCGTACGGGTTCGGGCGCAGCGAGAGCGGGCGGATCTCGTTCTCGTACTTGTACTCGATCCAGGTGTCGATCAGGTCCTGGGTGAAGACGCCGCCGGCCTGCAGGAACTCGTTGTCCTCGGCCAGGGCTTCCAGGGCTTCCTCGAGCGTGCCCGGGGCCTTGGGGATGTCCTTGGCTTCCTCGGCGGGGAGCTCGTAGAGGTCCTTGTCGATCGGCGCCGGCGGTTCGATGCGGTTGCGGATGCCGTCAATACCGGCCATCAGCTGGGCCGCGAAGGCCAGGTACGGGTTGGAGGAGGGGTCCGGAGCGCGGAACTCGATGCGCTTGGCCTTCGGGTTCGAGCCCGTGATCGGGATGCGGATACCGGCGGAGCGGTTGCCCTGCGAGTACACCATGTTGACCGGAGCTTCGAAGCCCTTGACCAGGCGGCGGTAGGAGTTCACCGTCGGGTTGGTGAAGGCCAGGACGGCGGAGGAGTGCTTCAGCAGGCCGCCGATGTACCAGCGGGCGGTGTCGGACAGGCCCGCGTAGCCCTTCTCGTCGTAGAAGAGCGGCTCGCCGCCGTTCCACAGCGACTGGTGGCAGTGCATGCCCGAGCCGTTGTCACCGAAGACCGGCTTCGGCATGAAGGTAACCGACTTGCCCCAGGCATCGGCGGTGTTCTTGATGACGTACTTGAACTTCTGCAGGTCATCGGCCGCGTGGGTCAGGGTGGTGAACTTGTAGTTGATCTCAGCCTGGCCGGCGGAACCGACCTCGTGGTGGCTGCGCTCGACCTCAAGGCCGGCCTCATCCAGCGCGATGCACATGGCGTCGCGCAGGTCGGCCTGCTTGTCGGTCGGGGAGACCGGGAAGTAACCGCCCTTGACGGGGGTCTTGTAACCGAGGTTTCCGCCTTCTTCTTCGCGGCCAGTGTTCCAGTGGGCTTCCTCGGAGTCGATCTTGTAGAAGCTGCCCTGCGGGGAGGACTGGTACTGAACGTTGTCGAAGACGAAGAACTCGGCCTCGGGGGCGAAGAACGCGGTGTCGGCAATGCCGGTGGAGGCCAGGTAGGCCTCGGCCTTCTCGGCCACGCCGCGGGGATCGCGGTGGTACGGGTCGCCCGTGCGCGGGTTCACGATGGAGAAGTTCAGCGCGAGGGTCTTCTCGATGCGGAAGGTGTCAACGAACGCCGTCGTGACGTCCGGGATGAGCTGCATGTCCGACTCGGCGATGCCCTGGAAACCGCGGATCGACGATCCGTCGAAAAGCTGGCCGTTGACGAAGAAGTCCGCGTCAACACTCTTGGCGGGGACGTTAAAGTGCTGCTGAACGCCCGGGAGGTCGGTGAAGCGGATATCAACGAATTTGATGTCTTCGTCTTTGATGAACTTGAGGACTTCGTCCGCAGTCTTGAACATCTATGCTCCTTACGCATATGAAAGATCTGGCCGTGAGGCCGTGTGGTCCAGCGCAGTCCGACGGCGGGGAAAACGCAGTGTTCACCCCGCCTACGGTGCCGCTAGCAACTGTTACCACCCTAAGGACACGGGATTTCCCCACGGTGTCCGCTTTGTTTCGGGCAGGTTACAGAATGCGCTGACGTGTTAAAGCTAGTCGCTGTCCACAGTGTGGCCTATCCGGGTCTGATCTGTGACCGCCCAGCGTCCAGATGGTGAACACCCCCGAGGGCCGCCCGGGAGACGATAGGCTTGGGGGGTGGTTGATCGTAAAGACATAGGCTCGTGGCTCAGCGGACCGGACACGTCCGGCATCTCCAAGTATCCGGGGGAGCGGCTGGGCCTGCCCGAGTCCGGCCCCGGCTCGATTGCCCGCGCGGGCCGGCGGATCCTGGCCATCTGCATCGACTGGGGGATCGCCCTGTTGATCAGCAACTTCGCTTTTGGCGGGAACTCCTGGGCCACGCTGGCGGTGTTCGCCGTCGAACAGGCCCTGCTGGTCGGAACCCTGGGCTACAGCATCGGGCACCGGATCATGGGGATCCACGTCATCCGGCTTGGCGGCGGTCCGGCGGGTCCGCTCCCGGCCCTGGTCCGGAGCGTGCTGCTTTGCCTGGTGATTCCCGCCGTCATCTTCGACCCGGACCACCGCGGCCTGCACGACAAGGCCATGAACACGGTGCTCGTCCGGATGTAGCCGCCGCGGGGTTGGGCGTCGGGGACGAATCCGCCGCTGTTCTGTGCCGAAAGCGGCTGCGAATTGCCGAAAATGGCCGCTATGGCACCCGACTAAGCGGCCGTTTGTGGTGAATGGACGGGCGTGGTGCCGCAAGGTGATCCCACCGGACCCTGCTGACTCTAGACCCGGGTTGTTTCCTCGGCCGGGATCGATGTGACTCCGTGCGGACCTTCAGCCAGATAGCCGCGCCAGCCGGCCCAGCGTTCGAACCAGATGGTGGTGAACGGCAGGACCGCGGAGAGCCCTGCGAACAGCGCCACCCGGAACGGCCAGCGCTGCAGCCGCCACAGCGCCAGGGCGGACAGGCCGTAGCCGATGAAGAACGCCCCGTGGACCGGCCCCGCCAGTTCGACGCCCAGTTCGGTGGTCCGGAGCACCCACTTGAGGAACATTCCCACCAGCAGTGCTGCCCAGCTGAAGGCTTCGGCGACGGCCAGGATCCGGAAGATCCTGATCACGGCGGTCTTGGCGGGAAGTTTCATGGGGCAGTCTCCGGATTCGGTCGTGGCGGTTCCGCGCGCTGGGGCCGGCGCCCGGCGTCGTACGGTCGGTCGTCAGGGATAACGCAGGGGTTAAAGTGGACCGCCCCGGCTCCCGGCAAGATGCCGGCAACCGGGGCGCCCCGGGAAAGCTGTGGCCAACGGGCGTCCCTAGCGGCCGCGGGCCGCCTTGCGGTCGGGGCGGGCCTTGTAGGGGTCGATTCCCTTGGGGATCGGCAGGCGGTTGCCGAGCGAGGAGATGCGCTTCGAAACGGTGCTGACCTCGGTCTTGGTCAGTTCGTTCTTCATCTTGCCCATCTTCTTGGCGACCTGGCTGATCGGCACCTGGCCCTCGCCCCGGCCGCTCTCGATCACGTGGATGGTGACGTTGGGCAGGATGCGGGCGAGGCGCTTGCGTTCGCCGTCGAGCAGTGGCTTGACCCGGTGGCTGGGGCCCTCGCTGACCAGTACGACGCCGGGGCGACCGATGGCGCGGAAGACGGCGTCCTGGGTGCGCGGGTTGACGGCGACCGGCTGGTCCTCGGTGATCCAGCCGCGGCGCAGGGTGCCCAGTGCGGCGCCCGAGGCCCCCGGCTGGTTCTCAATCTGGGCGAACGCGGCGCGCTCGGCGCGGCGGGACAGGATCAGGGTGGCGGCCAGAATGCCCAGCGGAATGCCGATGATCAGGCCCGTGATCCAGTTATCCAGCAGGAACCCGACCAGGAAGCTGACCGCGACGACGCCGAGGAACGCCAGCAGCATGAGCCACGGGACCATCGGATCGTGGCGGCGGGTCATCTGGAAGACTTCCCTGATCTGCTTCAGCCGGCTCGGCTTCTTGGCCTTGGCTTCCTTGGGCTTGCGGGAAAAAAGGCCACGCTTCGGCTCATCGGCTGAAGAAGTGGACGTGCTGGAGTCAGGGAAATTCGCCATAGTGCCTTAATTCTACGTGATGCACGGCTCAGGGCCGGACACCGGATTGCTCCGGTGCCGGCCCTGGGCGGCAATGGTGTGCGGTGTCTGTCAGGAGTGCGCCGCGAGCAGCGAACTGGCTTCCTGGCGGGTGCTGCCGGAGCTTTCGATGTGCGCCAGCTCGGCCGGGATTTCCCAGCCCTTCTTGCGCATCGCGGTGGCCCAGAGCCGGCCGGCACGGTAGGAGGAACGCACCAGCGGGCCGCTCATCACGCCGAGGAAACCGATCTCGTCGGCCTCCTGCTGCAGGTCCACAAACTCCTGCGGCTTGACCCAGCGGTCTACCGGAAGGTGGCGTTCGGACGGGCGCAGGTACTGGGTAATGGTGATCAGGTCGCAGCCGGCCTCGTGCAGGTCGCGCAGTGCCTCGGAGATCTCCTCGCGGGTCTCTCCCATGCCCAGGATCAGGTTGGATTTCGTGACCATGCCCAGCTTGCGGCCCTGCGTGATGACGTCCAGGGACCGCTCGTAACGGAACGCGGGACGGATCCGCTTGAAGATCCGGGGGACAGTCTCGACGTTGTGCGCGAACACCTCGGGCTTGGAGTCGCAGATCGCCTCGATGTGCTCGGGCTTGCCGGAGAAATCGGGGATCAGGAGTTCGACGCCGGTGCCCGGGTTCAGCTCGTGGATCTTGCGGACCGTCTCGGCGTAGAGCCAGACGCCCTCGTCGGCGAGGTCGTCGCGGGCCACTCCGGTGACGGTGGCGTAGCGCAGCTGCATGGACTGGACCGAGCGGGCCACCTTGGTGGGCTCGAACATGTCCACGGGGGAGGGCTTGCCGGTGTCGATCTGGCAGAAGTCGCAGCGCCGGGTGCACTCGGAGCCGCCGATCAGGAAGGTCGCTTCCTTGTCTTCCCAGCATTCGAAGATGTTGGGGCAGCCGGCCTCTTCACAGACGGTGTGGAGGCCTTCCTTCTTGACGAGGTTCTTGAGCTGGACGAACTCCGGGCCCATCTGGACCTTGGCCTTGATCCACTCGGGCTTCCGTTCCACCGGGGTGGCCGCATTGCGCTGCTCAATACGCAGCATCTTCCGGCCTTCTGGTGCCAGTGTCACAGTAGAGCTCCTTCGTGGGTTGCAACTAGGGCTTCTTCATTGTTGCGCAGTTCCTCGGTGATCCGCGACACGAGGTCTGCCGGGGCGACATCCCGGCCGGTCTCCTGCGCGATCGTGGTGACGCCGGCGTCGGTGATGCCGCAGGCGATGATCTGGCCGTAGGGGGCGAGGTCATTGTTGCAGTTGATGGCGAAGCCGTGCATGGTGACGCCCTCGTGGACCCGGATGCCGATCGCGGCAATTTTACGCGCCGGGCCCTTCTCGTCCTGCTCGATCCAGACGCCGGCACGGCCCTTGATCCGGACGGCGTCGATGCCGTAGTCGGCCAGGACAGCGATGATGACGGCTTCGAGCCGTTCGACGTAGTCACGGATGCCGGCCGGGTTCTTCAGCTTGATGATGGGATAGCCCACCAGCTGGCCCGGGCCATGCCAGGTCAGCTTGCCGCCGCGGTCCACGGGCACCACGGGGGTCCCGTCGAAAGGGCGTTCGTGGTCCTCGGTGCGTTTACCTGCGGTGTAGACCGGGGAATGTTCGAGCAGCAGAACGGTGCTGGGTGCGGTTCCGGCGACGACTTTCTCGTGGAGTTCGCGCTGGATGTCCCAGCCGCGGGTGTAGTCGACGAATTCAGGGGCGAGACCCAGCTGGGAGAACTCAAGAGTCATGGCATCCAGCTTAGTCCTCGGCTGTCGCGCCCACCGATTCTGTGGTGAAGCTCTCATGCCTGTGGATAACTCCTGCAGGGAAATCGAAGATCCGCTATTCCTAAACCATGGATGATTACGAACGGTCCGCGTCCCCTGCTTCCGCTTCCGACCCCGCCCCGGCCCCGGAGGTTTCCGGATACGACGTCGGGCGGCTGCTGGGCCGCGGCGGCAGCGCCGCCGTCTGGCTCGCCACTGACCACCTGACGCGGCGTGACGTGGCGCTGAAGTGCTTCAACGCCGTCGGTCCAGCGGGAGAGCCGCAGCGGGAACGACGACGGGCGGTGGATGCCGAGGAAGCCGTGCGGCGTGAGGTGCGGATCCTCTCCGCCCTTGACCATGAGCACCTCGTCAAGGCGCATGCCGTGGTGCGGGTGGCTTACGGGACCAGCGGCGGCCCCGGGCTGGGGCTTGTGCTCGACTACGCCGCCGGCGGCTCGCTGGCCGAACTCCTTGGGGCCCGGGGCATCCTGGCGCCGGGGGAGACCGTCACGGTGCTGACCCCGATCGCCCAGGCGCTGGCGTACCTGCACCGGACCGGATTTACCCATGGCGACGTCTCACCGGGCAACGTGCTGTTCACTGCGCAGGGAAAGCCGCTGCTGGCCGACCTCGGGGTGGGGCGGATGCTGGCGGAGCCGCAGGATGCCTCCGGCGCCGGCACGGACGGGTTCCGGGACCCGGCCCCGGTGGATGCCGTCCGGGCCGGGCTCCAGCCTGAAAGGGATGTCTACTCCGTGGCGGCGCTGGGCTGGTTTTGCCTCACCGGCCGGGCGCCGGAGCCGGAACCCCAGCGTCCGCCGCTGCCGCTGCTGGTTCCCGCCGTTCCGGCGGAGCTCGCGGACGCGCTCGAGGCGGGACTGTGCAGTGACCGACGCCGGCGGCCGTCGGCCGCGGAGCTGGCCGAGGCGATTTTCCGCGGCGCCCCGGCGGCGCCCGTGGATCTTTCCGTGTCGGTGCATTCGACCGTGCTGCCGCAACTGCTGACCCGGCGCTCCCTTCCGGCCGGCGCGCGGGAAAGGCGGGCGTCGCGGCTGTGGCGCTGGCGGCGCCGGGTGGCGCTGCACCCCCCGGTCGGACCAAGTGCGCGGCACGCGTCCCCGCCGGTGCGCCGCCAGCCGGGAGCTCGGCCGGGCGTCCGGCCGGGAATTAGGCGCGTGAGCGTTCGGCGTGGCCTGGCGGTCCTCATGACGGCGGTGCTCTTCACGGCGGCAGGCGTCTTCGGGACGTTGCTGCTCGCCGGGAGGCTGGCGGTGGGGGAATGGGCCCCTGAGGTCCGGCCGCTGTCCGGACCGGCAGCGGTACCGGTGACCGGGGCTGCCACCGATCCGCAGGTCGCGACGGCCGGAGCCGTGCCGGCCGCTCTGCAGAAGCTGCTCGCCGCGCCACGGCCCGAAGACGCGGTGCGCGGCCTCGCTGGCCTCCGTTCCTACGCCTTGAGCACGGGGAACCTCGGGCTTCTGGAACAGGTCAATGCGCCCGCGTCCCCTGCCGCGGCAGCAGACGCCGGCGTCGGCTCCCGGCTGGCGGTGTCCGGCCACGTCCTCGACGGCTTCGAAGCCCGCCTGAGCCTGGTCAAGCGGCAGCCGGAGAGCACAGCCGCGCGGGCCGTGGTGTCGCTCAGCGTGGCCTCGCCGTCGTACCGGGAGCGCGACGCCGCGGGGACGGTGGTGGCCGAGGCGGCGGCCGTCCCGCAACAGCGGCTTCGCCTGGTGCTGGTGCCGGTGGACGGCAAATGGCGGATCCAGGAGGTCCTCCGCGCCGCCGGGGGCTAGGACGGGCGCCTCCGGCGCCGCCCGGTCAGCCGCGGGCCGCCACCCAGGCCGCGGCCTGGGCCAGCGAGGGGTGCTGCCACTGGAACCCGGCGCCGGCCAGGGCAGCCGGTTCCATCCGCTGGCTGGCGAGCAGCAACTCATTGGCCAGTTGGCCCATCACGAGGCGCAGTACGGGCGCCGGCACCCGCAACAGAGCCGGCCGGTGGAGTGATTCGGCCAGCCGGGAGATCAACGAGTTCACGTCCGCGCTCTCCGGGGCGCAGACGTTCACCGGTCCGGCCAGCGGCGCGGTGAGCAGGAAGTTGAAAGCGCCGGCCACGTCCGGAAGCGTGATCCACGGCCAGTACTGCCGGCCGTTACCCAGCGGGCCGCCCACGCCCAGGCGCAGCAGCGGCAGGAGCCGGCCGAGGGCGCCGCCGCTGCGGCTCAGGACGACGCCGGTGCGCGCGGTAACAACGCGGACCCCGGCCGGCGCCTCCTGGGCCGCGGCCTCCCAGTCGGCGCAGATCCGGGCCAGCACGCCGCTGCCGGCCGGCGCGTTCTCGCGCAGCACCGCCTGGCCGGCATTTCCGTAGTAACCGGAGGCGGACTGGCTCAGGAAGACCGGCGGCGGGTTGTCCATCCGGCCCATCGCCGCGGTCAGGGTCCGCGTCGGGCCCAGCCGCGAGGCGCTGAGCTCCTTGATCCGGCCCCGCGTCCACGGCCGGTCGCCGATCCCGGCACCGGAGAGGTTGATCACCGCGTCCGCACCCTTGAGGGCCGTGTCGTCGATGCGGCCCGCGGCGGGATCCCACTGGAACTCGCCGGGCGAGGCGGCCGGGCGCCGGACCAGGCTCGCGACGTCGTGCCCGCTCTCGCGCAACGTGCTGGAAACGGCGGTTCCGATCAGCCCGGAGGCGCCTGCTATAAGGATTCGCATGATCCATCTCACCATGCCCGGCACGGCAGGGAAACCTCCCCGGGGCTAGGGGAGGTTTTGACTATGATCGAACGATGACCTCTTCGAGCTACCTCCGTTTCCCGCATCTGCATGGCGATCTGGTCACCTTCGTGGCCGAGGACGACGTCTGGATCGCGCCCCTCGACGGAGGCCGCGCCTGGCGGGTCTCCTCGCTGCAGCTGCCGGCCCGCAACCCGCGGTTCACCCCCGACGGAAAGCGCCTGGTCTGGACGGTCGTCCAGGGGACCGCCCCGGAGGTTGTCACGGCGGACGTCGATGGCGGCGGATACCGCCAGCTCAGCTACTTCGGCCACAGCTCCACCAAGGTCAAGGGCTTCACCCCGGACGGCGACGTGGTGGTCACGAGCGCCTTCCGGCAGGCGGACAGCCGCCTCACGCACGCCTACAGCCTGCCCGTTGACGGCGGCTGGGCCGAGGAGCTGCCCTACGGACCGGTCGAGTCCGTGGCCTACGGCACCGTCGTCGGGGATGAACGGCCCGTGGTGCTGGCCAGTGTGCTCTCCCGTGAACCGGCCTGGTGGAAGCGGTACCGGGGCGGCGCCGCCGGGAAGTTGTGGATCGACGCGGACGGCAACGGCGAATTCGAGCGGCTCGCGCCCGAACTTGACGGCAACCTCACCGACCCGATGTGGGTCCAGGGCCGGATCGCCTTCCTCTCCGACCACGAGGGCTACGGCAACCTGTATTCCGTGCTGCCCAACGGCACGGACCTCCGCCGCCACACGGACCACGAGGACTTCTACGTCCGGCACGCGGCCACCGACGGTGAACGGGTGGTCTTTGAGTCCGCAGGGGAACTCTGGCTGCTGGCCGGTCTCGACGCCGACGCGGTCAAACTCGACGTCACGCTCGGCTCCGCCTCGCAGGCCCGGCGCTCGTCGGCGCTGAAGCCCTCCCGCCACCTCGGTGACGTCATCCCGGACCACACCGGCGACTCCAGCGCTGTGGAAGCCCACGGCACCCTGCACTGGCTGCGGCACAAGGACGGTCCGTCGCGCATCCTCGAGGCGACGCCGGGTGTCCGGGCACGACTGCCGCGCCCCTTCGGTGCCGGCCGGATCGCCTACATCGCGGACCACGAGGGCGCCGAGGCGCTCTACCTCAAGCCCATCGCCGCGCCCGTGCACGGCGGCCACGGATCCGGCAACCACGCATCCGGCAACCACGGATCCGGCAACCAGGTGCAGGCCCCCGCACCGGCCGCCGCCGAGGCCGGGCAGGACGCCGACGGCGGGACTCCGCTGCCGCGGCCAGTCTCCGCTGCTGCCCTCACCCGCCCCGACGCCGCTCCGGCGACCGCCGTCGTCGCCGCTGCCGAGGCCGTGCCGGTGGTGGCCGCGGATGCCGCCTCCGGCAGCGCCTCTTCGGGTGCCGGCTCCGCGCCGGAGCAAGCCGACAGCGGTCGACCGACCCGGATCGACTTCCCGAAGCCCAGCCGGGCCAGCGCGATGGAGGCAAGCCCGGACGGCAACTGGATCGCCGTCGGCACCTCCTTCGGCGATATCTTCCTCGCAGACACCCTCACCGGCGCCCTGTCGCTGCTGAGCAGCATCGGCGAGGGCAGCATCGACGGCTTCAGCTGGTCTCCGGACTCGGCGTGGCTGGGCTGGGCCGAGCCGGTCACCTCCTTCGGCTCCAGGACCCGGCTGCGGCTGGCCCGGATCGATCGGGCAGGAACGGCAACGCCCGCCGCGGCCGGGGTGGATAAGCCTGCGATCATCGACGTCACCGACGGCCGCTTCCGGGACGAGTCGCCGGCGTTCACCCCGGACGGCAAATTCCTGGCCTTCCTGTCCAACCGCAGCTTCGACCCGGTGTACGACGGGCACTCCTTCGACCTGTCCTTCCCGAGTCCGATCAAGCCCTACCTCGTGGCCCTGGCAGCCGACACACCGTCCCCGTTCGGGCCGAGCGTCGCACTCCCCGAAGACACGGAGGATTCCCGGGACGGTGCCGCCGCCGAAAGCGGTGCCGGAGACGCAGCCAAAACCGCCGCGCCGGTCAGGGTCGACGCCGAAGGCCTGGCGCACCGCGTCATCAGCGTCCCGGTACCACAGGGCAACTACTCGGACCTTGCCGCCACCGCGGGCGCGCTGCTCTGGCTCGACCACGAGCTGGCCGGCGTGACCGGCGACGGCCGGGCCAGCCTGGAGGACAAGAATGCCGCCCCGAGCTTGGTCCGCTTTGACCTCGCCAAGCGCCGCGCCACCACGATCGTCGACGCGCTGGACAGCTACCGGCTCACCGGCGACGGCGAAAAGGTCGTCCTGGTCCAGGACAAGCAGATCCGTGTTTCGCCCGCCGCATCGAAGGCCGACGAGGAATCAGGCCAAATGGTCAAGGTGGATCTGAACCGCATCCGGGTCCGGTTGGACCCGGTCAGTGTCTGGGGCCAGGCCTTCGACGAGGCCTGGCGCCTGCAGCGCGACTTCTTCTGGACCGCGGACATGGCCGGCCAGGACTGGGACTCGGTGCACGCCCGCTACCGGCCGATCGTGGACCGGCTCGGCTCCCACGATGACCTCGTGGACCTGCTCTGGGAACTTCACGGCGAGCTGGGAACCTCCCACGCCTACGTCCGCCCCGCCCTGGTGACGGAGAACGGCAGCAATGGCCAGGGCCGCCTCGGCGCCGACCTCGCGTTCACCGGTGAGGGCTGGGAAATCACCCGCATCCTGGCCGGGGAATCCTCGGACCCGCTGGCCACCTCGCCGCTGACCCGGCCGGGCGTAGACGCGCGACCCGGGGATGTGTTGCTGGCAATCGACGGCGTCGAACTCTCGGCGTCGCTGACGCCGGCCGTGCAGCTGGCCGGGGCCGCCGGCCGCGCCGTGGAAATGACCCTGCGCAACGGTGCCGGCCACGGCGCCCGGGCAGGGGAGCAGCGCCGCGTCGCCGTCGTGCCGGTCAAGGACGAGGAACGGCTGCGCTACCAGGAATGGGTCGCGTCCAACCGCCGCACCGTGCGGGAAGCCTCGCAGGGCACCTTCGGTTACCTGCACATCCCGGACATGATGGCCAACGGCTGGGCGCAGCTGCACCGCGACCTGGATACCGAGACCTCCCTCGACGGCCTGATCGTGGATGTCCGCCGCAACCGCGGTGGCCACACCTCGCAGCTCGTCGCGGAGCTGATCGGCCGCAAGGTGACCGGCTGGAGCATGCCCCGCGGCGAGCGTCCGCGCACCTATCCGCACCACGCACCGCGCGGCCCGGTCATCATCCTCACCGATGAGTTTGCCGGCTCCGACGGCGACATCATCACCCAGGTCTCCAAGCTGCGCGGGATCGGACCGGTCATCGGCACCCGGACCTGGGGCGGCGTCGTCGGTATCGACAACCGGTTCGCCCTGGCGGACGGCACCGGGGTCACCCAGCCGCGCTACGCCACCTGGTTCACCGGCGGCGTGGGCTGGGGCGTAGAAAACTACGGTGTTGCCCCCGACATCGAGGTCTCCTTCCCGCCGCACGCCTATGCGGCCGGCGCGGACCCGCAGCTCGAATACGGCATCGGCGCGCTCAAGGAAATGATCCAGGAGCTTCCCACCGACCGCCCGCCGCTCCGCGAGGGCTACCGCACGGTGCGGCCCGCCCCGCTGCCGGCCCGCCGGCAGGGCAACTAGCGCACACGGCGAAGGCCCCCGCTCCGGACAATCCGGGGCGGGGGCCTTCGTGTATCTGCGGTTGCCGGCTGCTAGGCGGCCAGGGTGGCGTCGAGGGTGATCTTGATGCCGGTCAGGGCAGCCGAGACCGGGCAGCCGGTCTTGGCGTCCTCGGCGATGCGCTGGAACTCCTCCTCGGAGATGCGGGGCACCCGGGCGTTCAGGGTGAGGTGGCTGCCGGTGATGCCGGTGCCGGGTTCGAACGTGACGTCGGCCTGGGTGTTGACTTCCTCCGGCGTGTGGCCGGCCTGCGCCAGGGCGTGGCTGAATGCCATCGAGAAGCATGCGGAGTGCGCGGCGGCGATCAGTTCTTCCGGGCTGGTCTTCCCCTCGGCCGCTTCGGCGCGGGCCTTCCAGGTGACGTCGAAGTTGCCGAGCCCGGAGCTGTCGAGGCTGGTGTTGCCCGCCCCCGACATCAGGTCGCCGTTCCATACAGTGTGTGCGGTGCGTGTTGTTGCCATGTCCACTCCTCAGCGTCGTTGAGTCAGCGATCCGGCCAGATAAGCGGATCCTGCCGTGTCCCATCCTAGGGACTCGGTCCGGTCGCCGCACCCGGTGTCCGCTGTCAGAGAATTGCCTCGACATAGCGGGGCGGCAGGGATAAAGCCCAGCCGCTGTCCCGCCGGGAGGAACGGGTTAACGACGACGGCGGCGCACCCCGGTTGGGGGTAYGCCGCCGTCGCTGCGGTCGGGTGCCTACTGCCAGAGGGTGGCGATGGCGACGTTAAGCAGCGCCAGGCCGCCAACGCTGTGGGCGAGGCCCCTGCTGACCGGCTCGTCCTTCTTGTACTTGCGGCTGCCGATGAACGCGAGCACGGCCACGGCGAGGGCGATCACCAGTTTGAGGCCGAGCTTGGCGTAGTTGGCGTCCATGTTCAGGGCCGGGATGAGCCCCATCATGACAATGCCGGTGATGAGCTGGAGGGCGGCGCCGTCGAACTGGCGCGGGTGCACGGTGGGGTTCTTCATCTGGGCGATCCAGATACCCACGATCATGGCGGCGCCGATGATGTGCAGGAAGACCATGATGTTATAGACGATGTTCATGGGACCTAGCTTAGCGACAAAGTGTCCATAAAGAGCGAAGGGCACCTTCCCTTGCGGGGAGGTGCCCTTCTCTCACCCAGATGGATGAGCTGGCCGCTAGAGGCCGAGGTCTGCTTCGAACGCGCCTTCTTCAAGGCGTGCCTTCAGCGTCTGCAGGAAGCGTCCTGCGTCGGCGCCGTCCACCAGGCGGTGGTCGTACGTCAGCGACAGGTACATCATCGAACGGATGGCGATCGAGTCGTCGCCGTTCTCATCGGAGACCACGACGGCGCGCTTGACGATCGCGCCGGTGCCGAGGATGGCCACCTGCGGCTGGTTGATGATCGGGGTGTCGAAGAGGGCGCCCACGGAACCGATGTTGGTGATGCTGAAGGTTCCGCCGGAGAGCTCGTCCGGGCCGATCTTGCCGTTGCGGGTGCGGTCCGCGACGTCGGCGATCTTGCCGGCCAGGCCGGCCAGGTTCAGGTTGCCGGCGTCGGCGATGACCGGAACCAGCAGGCCCTTGTCGGTGTCCACCGCAATCGCCAGGTGCTCGGCGTTGTGGTAGGTGATCTCCTGCTTGTCCTCGTCGTAGGAGGCGTTGACCTTCGGGTGCTGCTTCAGGGCCTCGGCGACGGCCTTGGCAATGAAGGGCAGGAAGGTCAGCTTGGAGCCGTTCTGCGCCTGGAACGAGTTCTTGGCCTTGGCCCGCAGCTTGGCGACCTTGGTCATGTCCACCTCGTGCACCTGGGTCAGCTGGGTGGAGATGTCCAGCGACTCGCGCATGCGGCGGGCGATGACCTGGCGGATCCGCGGGGCCTTCTGCACGGTGCCGCGCAGCGACGAGGCCTCAGCAGATGCTGCAGGGGACGCTGCTGCCGGGGCTGCGGACGACGCGGCCGGCGCGGAAGCTGCGGCCGCCGGGGCGGCCTTGGCCTCGGCTGCGGCCAGCACGTCCTGCTTGCGGATCCGGCCACCGACGCCGGTGCCGGTCAGCGAGGAGATGTCCACGCCCTGCTGGTTGGCGAGCTTGCGGACCAGGGGAGTGACGTAGCCGGACTCGGCAGGAGTCGCAGCTGCGGCGGGGGCGGCTGCCTGCTTCGGGGCCTCCTGCTTGGGGGCTTCCTGCTGGGGAGCGGCGGCCGGAGCGGGTGCCGCGGGGGCTTCCTGCTTGGGAGCCGCGGCCGGAGCCGGGGCCTCCTGCTTGGGAGCTTCCTGCTTCGGCGCCTCCTGCTTGGGAGCCTCCGGAGCCGGAGCAGCGGCCGGTGCGGCAGCGCCGGAGCCGATCACGGCGAGGACGGAGCCGACCTCGGCCGTTTCATCCTCGGCAACGCGGATTTCCTGCAGCGTGCCGGCGACCGGAGACGGGATCTCGGTGTCGACCTTGTCCGTGGAAACTTCCAGCAGCGGCTCGTCCACTTCGACAGTGTCACCGATGCTCTTGAGCCATCGGGTGACGGTACCTTCGGTGACGCTTTCGCCCAGGGCGGGGAGCGTGACCTCGTGGCCTTCGCCGGCCGGCGCGGCCTCCGCGGCGGGTGCCGGAGCGGCAGCCTCGGCGGCCGGGGCGGGGGTTTCGGCTTCGGGGGCCGGGGCCTCGGCAGCGGACGGCGATTCGGCCGGCGCTTCCTCGGCGGCCGGAGCGGCAGCCTCGGCGGAGCCGGAGCCGTCGCCGATGCGGACCAGAGGTGCTCCGACTTCAGCGGTCTCGTCTTCGGCGACGAGGATTTCCTCGATCACGCCGGCGATCGGAGAGGGGATCTCGGTGTCTACTTTGTCGGTGGAAACTTCGAGCAGGGGCTCGTCCACCTCTACCCGGTCACCGACCTGCTTGAGCCAGCGGGTGACGGTTCCTTCGGTGACGCTCTCACCGAGGGCGGGCAAGTTAACGGATTCAGACATGTCGTCCCCGTTCTCCTTATTGATCTTTAGTGCGGATGGTTGCTGCCTTGTTCGAGCTTAGTGCACCCGGTTTTTCGGGCCGGGTGCACTAAACACGGAGTTCTTGCGGTGCTGCGGGCGGAACTGCTAGCCGTGCAGGGGCTTGCCGGCGAGGGCGAGGTGGGCTTCGCCCAGGGACTCGTTCTGCGTCGGGTGGGCGTGGACCAGCTGGGCCACGTCCTCCGGGTAGGCTTCCCAGTTCACGATCAGCTGGGCCTCGCCGATCTGCTCGCCCATACGGGCGCCGATCATGTGGACGCCGACGACGGGGCCGTCCTTCTGGCGGACCAGCTTGACCAGGCCGGACGTGCCCAGGATGGAGCTCTTGCCGTTGCCGGCGAGGTTGTATTCCTGGGTTTCGACCTGGTCGTCGCCGAACTTGGCCTTGGCGGCCTTCTCGGTGTAGCCGACGGTGGCGATCTCCGGCTCGGAGTAGGTGACCTTGGGGATGTTGACGTCCTCAACGACAACCGGCTTGAGGCCGGCGATTTCCTCGGCCACAAAGATGCCCTGCTGGTAGCCGCGGTGCGCGAGCTGGACGCCCGGGACGATGTCGCCCACGGCGTAGATGTTGCCGACGCCGGTGTGCAGGCGCTCGTTGGTGATGACGAAGCCGCGGTCGATCGTCAGACCGGCTTCTTCGTAACCAAGGTTGGCGGTGACCGGGCCGCGGCCGACGGCGACCAGCATGAGGTCCGCTTCGAAGGTCTTGCCGTCGACGAGGGTGACCTTGACGCCGTCGTCGTTCTGCTCGACGCCCTGGAAGAAGGTGCCGGTGGAGAACTTGATGCCGCGCTTCTTGAACGCACGCTCGAACGCCTTGACGATGGTCGCGTCCTCGTTCGGGACGAGGGAGGGCAGGCCTTCGATGATGGTGACGTCGACCCCGAAGGACTTCCAGACGGAAGCGAACTCGACGCCGATCACGCCGCCGCCGAGGATGATGGCGCTCTTGGGGATGAAGTCCATGGTGAGGGCTTCGTCGGAGGTGATGACCTTGCCGCCGATTTCGAGGCCGGGCAGCGTGCGGGAGTAGGAGCCGGTCGCGAGGACGATGTTCTTGCCCTTGTACGCGGTGCCGTTCACGACGACGGTGTCGGAGCCCTGGAGCTTGCCCTCACCCTCGATGACGGTGATGCCCTTCTTGCCCTTGATGAGGCCCTGGAGACCCTTGAACTTGCCGGCAATGATGCCGTCCTTGTAGGCGTTGACGGCGTTGATGTCGATGCCGTCCAGGGTCACGTTGACACCGTACTTGGCGGAGTCACGGGCGTGGTCGGCCAGTTCCGCGGAGTGCAGCAGGGCCTTGGTGGGGATGCAGCCGTTGTGCAGGCAGGTGCCGCCGAGCTTTCCCTTTTCGATGAGTCCGACGGTAAGGCCGAGCTGGACGGCGCGGAGCGCAGTTGCGTAGCCGCCGCTGCCGCCGCCGAGTACCAGGATGTCGAATTCTTGCGCAGTTGCCTGATCGGCCACTAAAACGCTCCCTCGCGTGAACGATGACACGAGAGTACGCATCATCTGGTCTTGGAACTGTCTGCCGTGATTATGCCAGCAGGCCGGTTCCCTTTCGTTTGGAATTGCTTCTATGAAGCTAATTGCTGTGAAACTACGGTTCACCTTAGCGAACCACTAATACATGCTCCACCTTGCCATGGCGTTTGTGGAGCGCTTGTGTCCAGTGTCACGCGGCCCTGTGGCCGGGGTATCAGCCCCGTGGCCGCAAGGCCGCGTGAACGGACAGTGCTTCAGGACCGGTGGTTCCGGACGCCCGCCGGCGGCCCCGCTCAGACGGCTTGGGCGAGGATGTCCTCGACGTAGGCCACCAAGGTGCGCACGGTACTGCCGGTGCCCTGCTTGTGGTTGTAGCCGTAGGGGCTGCCGTTGTTGAAGGACGGTCCGGCGATGTCGATGTGGGCCCACGGGATCTGCTCGCCGTCCTTGCCCTTGCCGACGAACTCGCGCAGGAACACCGCGGCCGTCATCATGCCGCCGTGGCGTTCGCCGATGTTGGCGATGTCCGCGACCTGCGAGTCCAGGCTGGGACGCAGCTCTTCGGGCAGCGGCATCGGCCAGACCAGTTCGCCGGCGCGGTCCGCCGCGGCCTTGAGCGCGCCGGTGACGGAGTCCGAGCCCATAACGCCGGCGGTGCGGTCGCCGAGGGCGATCAGCTGGGCGCCGGTGAGGGTCGCGACGTCGATGATCGCGTCCGGGTACTCCTGGCTGGCGGCGACGATGCCGTCGGCCATGACCAGGCGGCCCTCGGCGTCGGTGTTCAGGACCTCGACGGTCTTGCCGCCGAAGATGGTCAGCACGTCGGCGGGACGCTGCGCGGCGCCGGAAGGCATGTTCTCCGCGATGCACAGCCAAGCGGTCGCCTTGACCGGCAGGCCCAGTTCCGCGAGGGCCAGAACGGTGTTCAGCACGACGGCGGCGCCGGCCATGTCGGACTTCATGTCGCCCATGCCGAGGTGCGGCTTGAGCGAGATTCCGCCGGTGTCGAAGGTGATGCCCTTGCCCACCAGCGCGATCTTGGCGGTGGCCTTGGCGGGGGCGTATTCGACCTTGACCAGGCGCGGCTGGCGGGTGGAACCCTTGCCGACGCCGAGGATGCCGCCGAAGCCGTCCTTCTCCAGGCGCTTCTCGTCCCAGACGGTCACCTTGACCGGCAGGCCCTTGGCCAGTTCCTTGGCGGCGTCGGCAAACGTTTCGGGGTAGAGGTGGCTCGGCGGCTGGTTGACCAGCGAGCGGGTGGCGTTGACGGCCTTGCCGATCAGGGCGGCGCGCTCCAGCACCGGTGCCAGCGCCTTGTCCGCGGCGAAGTCGGTGAGGATGCGGACACTCTTGACTGGATCCTTGAGGCCGTCCTTGGTGGAGCGGTACTCGTTGAAGGAGTAGGCGCCCATCGCGGCACCTTCGGCGACAGCCGCGACGGCGGCAAGGTCCGGCGTCGGGAGCGCGAGGGTCACAGTGGCGACGCCGGCGAGCTGGCGGACGGCCGAGCCGGCCGCGCGGCGCAGTGCCTCCTCGGAGAGCGGGGTGCCCGCGGAAACCTTGCCGACGCCCGCGAGGACCAGGACGGAAGCTCCAGCTTCCGGCAGGCCGGGGAGGCGGTGCGCCTGGTCGGCGGCACCGGTAAGGCCAAGAACGCCCAGTGACTCGGCCAGCGCCTCGGCCGCCTTGGCCGTTAGCGGGTTGTCCAGCAGCACGGGGCCGTCGGTGCCCTGTCCCACGCCCACGACTAGGGCGTCGGACGGGGACTTCTTCAAGTCTCCGGCGATCGCACTGAGTTTGACTTCGGTATTCTTGACCACGAGGACAGTCCTCAATTCTCTGTGATTTTTCGGCAGGAACTGCATGTTCGGCGCCCTGCCATGGGTACCTGAGCCACCGTCGGCACTGCACGTAACCKGGTGTCTGCAAGGCCGTCTATAAGGCCAGTTCCGATCGTAGTCTCTCCCCGGCGCCGGAGTTCAATTTAATGAGAGCTGGCACACAGTCAGGGCAGGAATTCCCCCGGCCGACGGCGCGTTGTAGGTGGTATCGGCACTTCGGGAACCGTCTGCGCGCGGGTCTTGTCTGCGCATCGACCCGACGGTCCGCCACGGCGGCTGCTGCCGCCCACCTGCTACTGCGAAAGGAACATGTCGTGATGGAACGGATTTCCGGCTCCTTGCTGGACCCTGAAACGCTCTACGTCCGTGATGACGCGCTGTTCCGCAGCCCCGAACTGCACGGGCTGAACCTGCTTATGGGCTTCACCGGTTTCGCCGACGCCGGGCACGTGGTGAGCCAGATCACCACGGAACTGCTCGACACCCTCGACTCCGAACTCGTCGCCGAGTTCGACGCCGACCAGCTGATCGACTACCGCTCCCGGCGCCCGCAGGTGAGCTTCGTCGAGGACCACCTGCAGGACTACCAGGCGCCGCGCCTGGCCCTGTACCGGCTGATCGACGGGCTGGGGAACCCCTTCCTGCTGCTGGCCGGGTTCGAGCCGGACCTGCAGTGGGAACGGTTCGCCCGCGCCGTCGTGGGGATCGTGGAGGAACTGGACGTCAACCTGGCGGCCTGGATCCACTCCATCCCGATGCCGGTGCCGCACACCCGGCCGGTCGGTGTCACCGTGCACGGCAACCGGCCGGAGCTGATCGAGGGGATCTCGGTCTGGAAGCCCACCGTCGAGGTTCCCGCCGCCGTCGGCCACATCCTTGAACTGCGCCTCGTCGAGGCAGGCCGGAACATCGCCGGCTACGTGATCCATGTCCCGCACTATCTGGCCGAGGCCGAATACCCGACGGCCGCCGTCGCGGGACTGGAGTACCTGGGTGCGGCCACCTCGCTGATGCTTCCCACGGACCGCCTCCGCGAGGCGGGCCGGGAAGTCGGCCGGCAGATTGCCGAACAAATCAATGCCTCCGAAGAAGTCCAGCAGGTCGTCTCCCGGCTGGAGACACGGTACGACGAGAAGGCGGAGGGAACCGTGCGCCGGTCGCTGCTCGCCGACGAGAACGACCAGATCCCGAACGCCGACGCGCTGGGCGCCGCCGTCGAGGCCTACCTGGCCCGTAAAGAACCCGGCGAATAAATACTATTTATGACGTCCGGGGCATAATGGGGGAGTGACCTCCCCCCGCGCCTGGCTGATCTGGATTATCGGGATCTTCGCATACCTGGTGGCGGTCAGCCAGCGCACCTCCTTCGGTGTCGTCGGGCTGGAAGCCACGGCCCGGTTCCATGCCAGCGCCGCCGAAATCTCCTTCTTCACCGTGCTGCAGCTGCTGGTCTACGCGGGCCTGCAGATCCCGGTCGGCGTCCTGGTGGACCGCTTCGGGTCCCGGGCCATGATCGCCGGCGGCGCCCTGCTGATGGGCCTGGGCCAGCTCCAGCTCGCGTTCGCGGACAGCATCCCGGGCGGCGTCCTGGGCCGCGTGCTCGTGGGCGCGGGCGATGCCATGACCTTTATCTCCGTGATCCGGCTGATCCCGCTGTGGTTTGCCCCGTCCCGGGTGCCGCTGCTGACCCAGCTGACCGGCATGTCCGGCCAGCTCGGCCAGCTCTTTTCCGTGGTGCCGTTCGCGATGATCCTGCACTCGGCCGGCTGGACCCCGGCGTTCCTGACCCTGGCCGGCATGTCCGGGCTCGCCGTCGTGCTGACGGTGCTGCTGCTGCAGGACCTGCCGCCGGGACACCCCGCGCCGGAGCCGTCGCAGGGCCTGCGCGCCACCGGCGTTTCACTCTCCCGGGCGTGGAAGCAGCCGGGCACCCGGCTGGGGCTGTGGAGCCACTTCACCGTGCAGTTCAGCGGCACCGTTTTCGCAATGACCTGGGGCTACCCGTTCCTGATCTCGGCCCAGGGGCTGGAGGCCGGCACCGTGTCGGCGCTGATGGCCCTCTACGTGGCAGCCGCGATCGCCGCCGGGCCGCTGATGGGCAGCTTCGTGGCCCGCCACCCGCTGCGCCGGTCCACCATGGTGCTGCTGATCTCCGGCGCCACGGCCGCCGCCTGGGCCGCGGTGCTGCTCCAGCCTGGCCGTTCGCCGCTGTGGCTGCTGGCCGGCCTGGTGGTGGTCCTGGCGATCGGCGGGCCCGGTTCGATGATCGGTTTCGACTTTGCCCGGACCTTCAACCCGGCGCACCGGATCGGGACGGCCACCGGAATTGTCAATGTCGGCGGGTTCATCGCCGCTCTGCTGTCGATCTACCTGATCGGGGTGGCCCTGGACGCGCTGCACCTGGCCGGGGCCTCACCGGGTGGGCTGTACAGCCTCGGCGCCTTCCGGATCGCGCTGAGCGTGCAGTTCCTGCTGCTGGCGGTGGGCGCCGCAGCCATCCTCATCACCCGGCGGAAGGTGCGCCGTCAGATGGCCGCGCAGGGCGTCATCGTGCCGCCGCTGCTCAAGGCCCTGGCCCAGCAGCGCCGGCTCGTCGCGGAACGCCGCCGTACGCCCTGACGGACTTGTCCACATAAGGAAACTCCCCGGCTGACGCCCGCCGCGGGCGCGATCGAAGCTGGACTTATGACAGCTCCCGACCACCTGAAAATCACCGGCCCCGAGGACATCCTCGGGTTCATTCCGCATTCGCTGGGCTACTGGCCAGCCAACAGCCTCGTTGCCATGACCATGCAGGGAAAACGGCTTGGGGCGACGCTGCGAGTCGACCTCCCGGACGCTTCGCGCTGCCGCGGCCCCGGGCTGGCGGCCTTCGCCCGGACCGTCCGGGACTACCTGGAGTCCGACGACGCGGCCGACGGCACGCTGCTTGCCTTTTTCACCGGCGCGCCGGCGGACGCCGAGGCCGGCGATCCAGTCGACGATGCGACCGACGATGCGACCGACGATGCGACCGACGATGCGACCGACAGCGCTGCGGGGGAGCCCGGTGCGGATCCCGCTGTTGATCCCGCCCCGGATCTTGCCTTGGATCCCGCCGTGCTGGCCCGGCTGCTGCGCGAACTGGAGCGCACCCTCGGCAGAGCCGGGCTGCCGGTGCGCGACGCGTGGCTGGTCGGGGAGCGGTACTGGCGCAACGCCTTCTGCGCAGACCCCTCGTGCTGCGCCCCGCCCGGCCGGCCGATCGAGGAGATCCGGAACAGCCGACTCAATGCGGAGCTGGTCTTCCGCGGCAGCAGCGTCGGCGCGGCCCCGGGGAGGTCCGCGCCCGCCGCGCTGCCCGAGCTGGGCGAACCGGCCGTGCTGGAAGCCGAGGAGGGCTGGGCGCGGGAGTTCTCGGGCCGGTGGCGGGACCGGGCGCAGTTCGGTGCAGTGCTGGACGTGTGGCAGCGCGTGTTCGACGCCGGCGGCCGCCAGTCAGCAAGGGCGGCCAAGGCCCGCGAGGCCGCCCTGCCGGCCGGGCTCGCCGGCTACCTGCGCGCCTCGCTGCGCGTCGCGGCGTGGCGCGACGCGGTCCTCGTCATGGCCGCCGCCGGGCGCCACGCCGCCGAGGCCGGTGCCGAGGAGTTCGGCATGTTCGACGGCGGCCCGGGCAACCCGGCCGCGCTGCCCGGGCTCGACGGCCTCCCGGTTGCGGAGAGTGCCGGGAATCCAGAGGAAGCCGGTCCGGCCGGGGCAGCAGCCGCCGAGACCCCGGGCTACGGGGACGTCCTCCTTGGCCTCGCGCCGCCGGCGCCCGACTGGGGCCGGCTGGCCGAATTCGACCGGGTCCTCCGTCAGCTCGGCAACTGCGGCGGCGGCGAAGCGCGGGCTGCGGCCCTTACAGCGCGGGGCTGGATCGAATGGTGCCGGGGCCGGGGATCGTTCGCCGATGCGCTCTTCACCGCGGCCGGAGCGGAGCAGCCGGGCTACCGGCTGGCGGAGCTGCTGGCCGAGCTGGGCCGCCGCGGCACGCTGTGCGGCTGGGCCCGCCGGCGGGAGGCGGCCTGGCAGAAGTTCGATCCGGATGCGGCCTGAGCCTCGGCGCCCGGGCCGCAACATTGTGTCGACGCGTGCGCTCCGAGGTCCCGTTCCGGAAAATCGTGAGACAATGGTTGGCGAGACCCGGTTGGGTCCGTGTATCGAGTGCGTGTAGCGTACCTTGGAAACAGGGAACATTACGGTCGCCCCGGCAGTTCTACTAAGTGGCTCTGCTGGACGTGATTGCGCCTGATGTGAAACACGGACTTGACAGGGTCATAGTGGTGTTGCCCGTATGGTGATTCCACAGACCGCCGCTAGAAAGGTTTTCTGTGACCCCGTCTTCCGCGAAGAAGGAACCCGCCGACCAGGCCGTATTGTCCCCCGAGGAGAAGAAGGCGGCGGCAAACGCAAAGCGTGCCGCCACGCGTGCAGCCAACAAGGCCGCAAAAGACGCCGCCTCCGCAGCGGGTGATGACACCGCCTCGGCTGTCGCCAAGCCTGAGCCCAAGAAGCGCGGGCCCAAGCCCGGCGCCAAAGCCGCGGCCGAAGCCGCCAGTAAGTCCCGGGACGAGGACTCCGACGACGTCGAGGTCGAAGAGGACCTGGATGAAGTGACCCCGGATGCCGTCGAGCTCGGTGAAGACGGCGAAGAGGTAGCCGGCAAGGCAGCGGTAGCCGCCACCGGCTCAGGCTTCGTCTACTCCGACGCCGACGACGATGACGCCCCCGTGCAGCAGGTCATGTCAGCGGGCGCCACCGCCGACCCCGTCAAGGACTACCTGAAGCAGATCGGCAAGGTTGCCCTGCTGAACGCCGAGCAGGAAGTCGACCTGGCCCTGCGGATCGAGGCCGGGCTGTTCGCCGAGGAGAAGATCGCGGCGGACGACGGCTCCATGGACCCCAAGCTCAAGCGCGAGCTCGAGTACGTGATCCACGACGGCAAGCGCGCCAAGAACCACCTGTTGGAGGCCAACCTCCGCCTCGTGGTCTCGCTGGCTAAGCGCTACACCGGCCGCGGCATGCTGTTCCTGGACCTGATCCAGGAAGGAAACCTGGGCCTGATCCGTGCGGTCGAGAAGTTCGACTACACCAAGGGCTTCAAGTTCTCCACCTACGCCACCTGGTGGATCCGTCAGGCGATCACCCGCGCCATGGCCGACCAGGCCCGCACCATCCGTATTCCGGTGCACATGGTGGAAGTCATCAACAAGCTGGCCCGCGTCCAGCGCCAGATGCTGCAGGACCTCGGCCGCGAACCCACCCCGGAAGAGCTGGCCCTCGAGCTGGACATGACCCCCGAAAAGGTCGTCGAAGTCCAGAAGTACGGCCGCGAACCGATCTCGCTGCACACCCCGCTTGGCGAGGACGGCGACTCCGAATTCGGCGACCTGATCGAGGACTCCGAAGCCGTGGTTCCGGCCGACGCCGTCAGCTTCACCCTGCTGCAGGAACAGCTGCACTCGGTTCTGGATACCCTCTCCGAGCGTGAGGCCGGGGTCGTGGCGATGCGCTTCGGGCTGACCGACGGACAGCCGAAGACTTTAGACGAAATCGGAAAGGTCTACGGCGTGACGCGCGAACGCATCCGCCAGATCGAATCGAAGACGATGTCCAAGCTGCGCCACCCCTCCCGCTCGCAGGTCCTGCGCGACTACCTGGACTAAGCGGCTCGGAGTAAACGCCGGTTCCGGCAACGCGGGGCCACGTCCCGCCTGTGATCTACGGATCACGGGCGGGAGGTGGCTCCGCGTTTCCTGCTTAAACAGCGGCTTGGGCCGTTGTCCCAGTCCAGGAAGTTAAAGCAGAAGGACCCCTCCGCTTGGGAGGGGTCCTTCGGGTGGATCCCAATCGGGATCACTGTGGGACGTCTAGTCGACCGGAACCGGTGCCTTCTCGTGGAGGCGGCCCGTCTCGTCGTGCCAGTCGGAGCTGAGCGGACGAAGGTTCGCTTCCACGGCACGGGCGTGGTGACCGCAGAAGAGCAGTTCACCGCCGGAGGCGCCGAGAACAACCCGGACGTATGCCTGAGCTCCGCAACGGTCACACCGGTCAACGGTGGTGAGTGTGCGGTCCGCTACTGCTGTTGTCATGTTCGGCCTCCTTGGTAGATCGATACATCTATATAACCAGCATTCGCTGCCGTTCCATGGCAAGGATGGGGCACTTTCGCTGTCCGCGTATCACGGCTCAGTAACAGCGGCAGGATCATGACGGCCGTGTTGTCTCTTCGGGGAGTGGCAACCCTGAGTCCGGCGTCGGGCCGACTAACCTAGGAAGAGCGTCTCTGCGTTCCATCCCTGAAGGAGTTTCCGACCCGTGGCACCAAGTTCTGACTACACCGCCCGGCATCTGTCCGTGCTGGAAGGCCTCGAGGCCGTCCGCAAGCGCCCGGGTATGTACATCGGCTCCACGGACTCCCGCGGTCTCATGCACTGCCTCTGGGAGATCATCGACAACTCCGTCGACGAAGCCCTCGCCGGCTTCGGCCACGACATCAAGATCATCCTGCACGCCGACAACTCGGTGGAGATCCATGACGACGGCCGCGGCATCCCGATCGACGTCGAGCCCAAGACCGGGCTCACCGGCGTCGAGGTGGTCTTCACCAAGCTGCACGCCGGTGGCAAGTTCGGCGGCGGTTCCTACACGGCCTCAGGCGGCCTGCACGGCGTCGGCGCCTCGGTCGTGAACGCCCTGTCCTCCCGCCTGGACGTCGAAGTGGACCGCGGCGGCAAGACCTACAAGA
The DNA here is from genome assembly GCF_056397125.1 of Arthrobacter sp. 05N425. Taxonomy (NCBI): domain Bacteria; kingdom Bacillati; phylum Actinomycetota; class Actinomycetes; order Micrococcales; family Micrococcaceae; genus Arthrobacter; species Arthrobacter sp. 05N425. Next base: position 96,695 of record NZ_JBFTMU010000006.1, on the reverse strand, counting down.
TGTCCTTCCGCCGCGGCGAGCCGGGCCGGTTCAAGGACCCGGGCACCAAGCCGGATCCGGCCGCCGTGTTCGAGCCCTTCGTCGATGGCTCCGTGCTCGACGTCGTTGGCAAGGCCAAACGCGGTGTCACCGGCACCCGGATCCGCTACTGGGCCGACCGCCAGATCTTCACCCCGGACGCGAAGTTCTCCTACGACGAGCTCGCCGCCCGCGCCCGGCAAACGTCCTTCCTGGTGCCCGGGCTGAAGCTCACCGTCCGGGACGAACGCAAGGTCGCCGGCACCCCCGGGGAGTTCGGTCCGCACGAGGAGATCTTCCACCACGACGGCGGCCTCTCCGAGTTCGTCGAGTTCCTCGCCGCCGATCCGGCCGTCACCGACGTCTGGCGCCTGCACGGCGCCGGCAAGTTCAAGGAAACAGTCCCCGTCTTGGACGAGCGCGGCCACAGCCAGCTCGCCGAAGTGGAGCGCGACTGTGAGGTTGACGTCGCCCTGCGCTGGGGCATCGGCTACGACAGCACCGTGCGCAGCTTCGTGAACATCATCTCCACCCCCAAGGGCGGAACGCACCAGTCCGGCTTCGAACAGGCCCTGCTCAAGACGTTCCGCAAGGCCGTGGAAAGCAATGCCCGCAAGCTCAAGGCCGGCAACGACAAGATCGAAAAGGACGACATCTTCGCCGGGCTCACGGCCGTGCTGACGGTCCGCCTCGCCGAGCCTCAGTTCGAGGGCCAGACCAAGGAGATCCTCGGCACCTCGGCGGTCCGCGCCATCGTGGCCAAGGTGGTGGAGCAGGAGATCAACGCCAAGCTCACCTCGTCCAACCGCAACGACAAGGCCCAGTCAGCGCTGCTGCTGGAAAAGGTCGTCAGCGAGATGAAGTCGCGCATCTCGGCCCGCGTCCACAAGGAGACGCAGCGGCGCAAGAACGCGCTGGAGACCTCCTCGATGCCCACCAAGCTGGCGGACTGCCGGACGGACGACGTCGGACGCTCCGAACTGTTCATCGTCGAAGGTGACTCCGCCCTTGGCACCGCCAAGTTGGCGCGTTCGTCGGACTTCCAGGCGCTGCTGCCGATCCGCGGCAAGATCCTGAACGTGCAGAAGGCCTCGGTGGGGGACATGCTCTCCAACGCCGAATGCGCCGCCCTGATCCAGGTCGTCGGCGCCGGTTCCGGCCGCAGCTTCGATATCGGCGCCGCGCGTTACGGCAAGGTCATCCTGATGACCGATGCCGACGTCGACGGCGCCCACATCCGGACCCTGCTGCTGACGCTGTTCTTCCGCTACATGCGCCCGATGATCGATGAAGGCCGCGTCTTCGCCGCCGTCCCGCCGCTGCACCGGGTGGAAGTCATCAACGCCGGCCAGAAGGCCAACGAGATGATCTACACGTACTCGGAGGCGGAGCTGCACGTGCTGCTCGCCCGCCTGGCCAAGGAAGGCAAGCGCTACAAGGAACCGATCCAGCGCTACAAGGGCCTGGGCGAAATGGACGCCGAGCAGCTCGCGGAGACCACGATGGACCCGCGGCACCGCACCCTGCGCAAGGTCGGGATCGAAAACGCGAAGCAGGCCGAGGAGACCTTCGACCTGCTGATGGGCTCCGACGTGGCGCCGCGCAAGGACTTCATCATCGCCGGGGCGGCGAGCCTGGACCGCGAACGCATCGACGCCTGAGCGGGCGCAACCCGTCCCGCGCGCCGGGCAACCCCGCGCCGCCAGAGAATCCGGTTCAGCCGAGCAGGCCCGGCACGATCAGCAGCGCCGTGGGCACCGCCAGCAGCAGCAGGCAGGCGCCCAGCACGGCGTAGCGAAGGACCTCCGGCAGCGGCGGCTGCGGGGAGAGCAGCCGGCTGACCCGCGAGGCCGTGGTCACCGCCGAACCGGCACCTCCGGTGGCTCCGGGCTGGCCGGCGTCGGCCTCGGTGCCGGCGTCGCCGAACGCCATCCGGGCCGCCGGCGCCGCCGTGGCGTTGCCAGGGCCGGCGGAACCGCTCGCCACGATCGCGATCGCCTTGATCAGGGTGGCCTTGCTTTCGGTCTTCAGGGCAACGTCGTCGGCGAGCATCTCGATCAGCGAGTTGACGGCCTCCTGCGCGAGCCGGGTGGTCGGCAACCAGGGCAGCGCCTGCCGCCAGGCCGCGAACGCCCACAGCAGCAGATGGTGTCGTTGGCTCAGGTGGGCGTTCTCGTGGATCAGGACCGCACGCAATTCGTCCGGCTCCAGTGCCGCCATCAGTCCATCGGAGAGCACCGTGACGGAGCGGGCGCCGCCCGGCAGGCAGTAGGCCACGGGGGAGTCATGGCTGATCACCATGGTCCGGGCGCCGTCCGTCGAGGGGGAAGCGAGCAGCGCGAGCAGCTCGCGGTGCCGCCGCCGCTGGCGCTGGATCTTGTAATAGGTGAGCAGCAGGGTGAAGACCAGATGGGCGCTCAACAGGGCCGCGGCCGAGAGGGCGAAGATATGCCAGAAGCCCAGCGCCGTGGTCGGCTCGTTGCGCAGGACCATGCCGGCCAGCGAGCGGAGGCCGGCCAGCAGGTTGTCCCCGACCGGCTCCAGGCCGTAGACAAGCATGGCCCCGATCATCGACAGGCCGCCGGCGAGGGCGATTGCCTGCCAGATCAGCATGGCCGTAAAAGGGGAGCGGGCCGGCCATTGGGCACGCGAAAGCAGGATAGGTACCGGCCACGCCAGAACTATCGCCAGGACCGCCAGAAAGTATGAGGTCCAGAACACCGGTGTTAGCTGTGGTCCAGCAGTTTGCGCAGCGTTTCAGCTTCGGTCGCGGACACGGAACCAATGAAGCGGGCCAGCACGGCCTCCCGGTCGGGGGCGGAGCCGAGCACCTCATGCATCAGTTCCGCGGTGTGGTCCGCGCGGCTGGAGACGGCCTGGTAACGGTGCGGGCGGGTGCCGCGTTCCCGCTCCACCAGGCCCTTGCGCTCAAGCCGGGACAGGACGGTCAACACGGTGGTGACGGCCAGGTCCTTGCCCTCGTGACCGGCAGAGCCGCCCGCCGCCTGCGTGCTCTGCGCGAGCAGGTCCCGCAGGGTGTTCGCGGTCGCAGCCTCCTGGCCTGCCCAGAGCAGGTCCATCACTGCCCGTTCCAGTTCGCCGAGACTTGCCATTCCGTACGTCCTTCTTGAGTGCCGCCTTGGGCGGTGGTCCCGCCCGGGTGGTTTGCCGGATACTTCAGCTTTAAATTTACCGCGTTTTCCGCCCAGTTTCTACATGAGGTAGAACAGGGCCGCCGCGGCGTGTCGCCTGCGGCGCCGCGGCGTGTCGCCTGCGGCGCCGGGGCGGGGCGGCCCGGCGCCCGCTGCCCGCGCCGATCCATTGCGGGGCAGGGCACGCCGTGCCACGCTGGGGTGCGGGAGGGTGTGAACTTGTTCTACACTCTGTAGAAGTATCAGTTCTACACAACGTAGAAATCTCTCGGGAACCTAGCCAAAGGGACTGCCTTGGACGCCTTGGAAATCGCACGCTGGCAATTCGGCATCACCACCGTCTACCACTTCATGATGGTGCCGCTCACGATCGGCCTGGGGCTGGTAGTGGCGGTGATCCAGACCCTCTGGTACCGCACCGGCCGGCCCGAGTACCTCCGGATGACCAAGTTCTGGGGCAAACTCTTCCTGATTAACTTCATCATGGGCGTGGCCACCGGCATCGTGCAGGAGTTCCAGTTCGGCATGGCGTGGAGCGAGTACAGCCGCTTCGTCGGGGACGTCTTCGGGGCGCCGCTCGCCATGGAGGCGCTGCTGGCCTTCTTCGTGGAATCCACTTTCCTGGGCCTCTGGATCTTCGGCTGGAAGCAGCTCAAGCGCGGCGTCCACCTGGCCTGCCTCTGGATCGCCGTGATCGGCTCGGTCTTCTCCGCCTACTTCATCATTGTGGCCAACAGCTGGATGCAGCACCCGGTGGGCGTCGAGATGATTGACGGGCGTCCGGTAATGACCGACGCCTGGGCCGTCTTCACCAACAACACGGCGCTCGTGGCCGTGCCGCACACCCTTTTCGGCGCCCTCGCCGTCGCCGGGGCCTTCCTCCTCGGCATCGCGTGGTACCACCTGTGGCGCCGCCGCCACGACGGCATCGACACCGTGGGAGCCGACGGCAAGGTGATCCCCGGGGAGTCGGAGATCCCGGGCCGGGACCGCGCGGACCACGCCGTCTGGATCCGCTCGCTGCGGATCGGCGCCGTCGTCGCGATGATCTCCTTCGCGGGCACCGCCATCACGGGCGACCTGCAGGGCAAGCTCATGTTTGAGCAGCAGCCCATGAAGATGGCCGCTGCCGAGGCGGCCTGCCACGACGGCACCGGCTTCTCCATCCTGAGCGTCGGCAACGTCGGCTCCAAGAACTGCGACGACGTCGTCGCCGTGATCGAGGTCCCCGGCATCCTGTCCTTCCTGGCCAAGGGCGACTTCACCACCGAGGTGAAGGGCGTCAACAGCCTGCTGGAGCAGTACAAGGCCGACTACGGCACACACCTGCCGGACAACCCGATCTACGGTGACCGCGCCGGCCAGGAAATCCAGTACGTCCCGGTCATGGAAGTCACCTACTGGGGGTTCCGGATGATGATCGGCTTCGGCGGCGTCGCAGCCCTCGCAGCCCTCGTGGCACTCTGGATCACCCGCAAGGGCACCGTCCCGGCCTCCCGCGGCCTGATGCGGCTCGCCGTGTTCGGCATCCTGGCCCCCTTCGGCGCCAACGCCGCCGGCTGGATCTTCACCGAAATGGGCCGCCAGCCCTTCGTGGTTGCCCCCAACCCGGATCCCAGCGGGATCGACCAGGTCTTCATGTTCACCGCCGCGGCGGTGTCCCCGGGCGTCTCCGCCGGCGAGCTGCTGACCTCCCTGGTGGTGCTGACGGCCGTGTACGCGGTGCTGCTGGTGGTGGAGGTGAAGCTGCTGGTGAAGTACATCCGCGGCGGTGTGGTCTCCGCGATGCCCGAGCTGGCCCACGCCCCGGCGGACGAAAACGAGGACCAGACCCCGCCCGGCGGCACGCCCGGCAAACCCGGGGCCGACGACGTCCTGGCCTTCGCCTACTAACGCCCCCCGAACAAGAAGCAGAGGAAATTCAGCATGGAACTGCTACCCACCATCTGGTTCATTGCCATCGCGCTGCTGTGGACGGGCTATCTATTCCTGGAGGGCTTCGACCTCGGAGTCGGCATGCTCATGAAGGGCTTCGCCCGGAACAACACCGAACGCCGGGTGCTGCTCAACACCATCGGCCCGGTCTGGGACGGCAACGAGGTGTGGCTGCTCACCGCCGGCGGCGCCACCTTCGCGGCCTTTCCGCTCTGGTACGCCTCCCTCTTCTCCGCCCTTTACCTGCCGCTGCTGCTGGTCCTGGTAGCGCTGATCTTCCGCGCCGTGGCCTTCGAATACCGCGGCAAGGTGGACACCCCGCAGTGGCGTGCCCGCTGGGACTGGGCCATCGCGCTGGGCTCCCTGGTCGCCGCCTTCGGGGTCGGCGCGGCTCTGGCGCTGACCACCACGGGACTGCCGCTGAACGCCAACGGTGACCGCGAGGGCGGCCCGTTCGCCTGGTTCAGCGCTTACGCCGTGCTGGGCGGACTCGCCGTCGTCGGCTTCTCCCTGCTGCACGCGCTGGCGTTCCTGGCGTTGAAGACCGACGGCGACGTCCGGCACCGCGCACGGCAATGGTTCGTCCGGCTGCTGCCGGTGCTGCTCCTGCCGATCGCCGGCTGGGCGATCGTGCTGCAGTTCCAAAGCGGCAAGGCCTGGACCGTGGCCGCCGTCGTCGCCGCCGTCGTGGCGGCCGCCCTGGCCTGGAACTTCGCCCGTGGCGGCGCCGAAGGCAGGGCCTTCCTGTCGCTGGGCGTCTTCCTGCTGCTCGGCAGCGCCTCGATTTTCGGCGCTGCCTTCCCGGTGGTGCTGCCCTCGACCCTCAACCCGGACTTCAGCCTGACGGTCGCCAACGCCTCCTCCTCGGACTACACCCTGGGCCTGATGACCATCGTGGCCTGCATCGGGCTGCCGCTCGTCCTCGCCTACCAGGCCTGGACCTACTGGGTATTCCGGCGCCGGGTGAGCGCCGCCCACATCCCGGAAGCGCACAGTTTCCTGCCCGCGATTGCCGCCAAGGCCCTGGCGCCGAAGGACTAGCCGCCGATGAGACCGCAGTTCCCCGCGGGCCCCGCCACCCGCTCCGCGCTCTACCTGCTCGGGTTGCTGGCTGCCCTCAAAGCGCTGTCGCTGGTGCTGATGGGCCAGGCGGTCGCCGGCATGCTGGCCGGCCTGATGGCGCACAACCCCGCTTGGTCGGAACAGCTCGGCTGGGGAATGGCCGGGGTGGTGCTGCGCTCGCTCACCGTGTGGGCCCAGGCGGTGGCAGCCCGCCGCTCCGCGCTGGGCGTCAAGGAGGAACTGCGCTCACGGTTGCTGGAACGGGCCTTGAGCACCGGGACCCGCACCGCCGGTCCGGCCGACGGCGGACTCGCGATCCTGGCGACGCGGGGACTGGATGCCCTGGATAACTACTACACCCAGTTCCTGCCCGCCCTGGTGAACTGCGCCGCCATCCCGCTGCTGCTCGGGGCGCGGATCCTCTTCGCGGACTGGATCAGCGCCGTGGTGATCGTCCTGACCGTCCCGCTCGTGCCGCTGTTCATGATCCTGATCGGCCGCTACACCGAGGACCGGGTCCGGGAAGCGCAGTCGGCCCTGTCCCGGCTCTCCGGGCACATGCTGGAGCTCGCCAAGGGCCTGCCCGTGCTGGTGGGCCTGGGCCGCGCGGCCGCCCAGCGCAAGGCCCTCGAGGACATCTCGGAGGACTACCGCTCCAAGACCATGGGGACCCTGCGCACCGCCTTCCTCTCCGCCTTGGCGCTGGAGCTCATCGCCACGATCTCCGTGGCCGTGGTGGCCGTTTTCATCGGTGTCCGGCTGGTGCACGGGGACATGGCGCTCGAGGCCGGGCTGCTGGCCCTGATCCTGGCCCCCGACTGCTACCTTCCGCTGCGCGAACTCGGCACCGCCCACCACGCCAGCGACGAAGGACGCGCCGCGCTCGCCGACACCACGGAGGTCCTCGACGCCGTCCAGGCCGCACCGCTCGTCCCCGCCGCGGTCCGCCGGGACGGCGTCGCTCCCGTTCCGCCGGCCGTCACGGTCCGCGGGCTGACCGTGCGCTACGCCGGCCGCGCGGAGGCCGCCGTCGGACCGCTGAGCTTCACTGCCGCCCCCGGCGGGATCACGGCCCTGGACGGCCGCAGCGGCGCCGGAAAGAGCACCGTCCTGGGCGTCCTGGCCGGCACCATCGGCTCCGGCACCGGGACTGAGGTCACCGGACGGCTGGAGGGGTTCGCGACGGCGGACCTCGCCTGGGTGCCGCAGCACCCCGTGATGGTGGAACCCACAGTCCTTGCGGAGGTCCTGCTATACCTCGGTGCCGGCCCGGACCGGTCCCCGGCGCAGGCCAGCACCGAGGACATTGCCGAAGCCTGCCGCTGCCTCGCCGCCTGCGCCGCGGAACACCTCGCCGCGAAGCATCCCGCCGAGCTCAGCCCGGGGGAGTTGCGCCGGGTGGCCGTGGCCCGCGGGCTGGCCCGGATCGCGGCCGGCGCCACGGTGCTGCTGCTGGACGAGCCCACCGCGCACCTGGACCGGGCGTCCGCCGATGCGGTCAGCCGCACCATTTCCGGACTGCGCGGGAAGGCCACGGTGCTGCTGGTGGCCCATGACCGGCAGACCCGCGAACTCGCGGACCGGCTGGTGACCGTCGGGGGGCGTGCCGGAGGCGCCGTCGCCGCGGCCGTGGCGCCGCCCTTGGCCAGCCGAGACCGCGCCCCGGACGCGCAAGACCTCCCGCCGGCATTAGCCGACGCGGCCGCCTTCGACGCCGGCAATCCCGGCGACGCCGGCACTCCTGCCGAGGCCGCAACGTCGGCCGCCGGAGCTGCGCGCTTTGGAACTGCTGCCGCCCAGCTGCGCCGGCTGCTTGCGCCGGTGGCCGGGAAGTTTACCGCCGCCGGCGCGGTCGGGGTCCTGGCCGCCCTGTTCGCCGTCGCCCTGTCCGGGCTCTCCGGCTGGCTCATCATCCGCGCCAGCGAGCAGCCGCCCATCCTGTACCTGCTCACCGCAATCGTGGGGGTGCGCTTCTTCGGCGTCGGCCGAGCCGCCCTGCGGTACACCGAACGGCTGCTCCTGCACGACGCGATCTTCAGGGCGCTGACGCGGCTCCGCGGCCGGCTGTGGGAGTCTCTGAGCCGTCGGGCGCTGTCGCTGCGGCGACTTCTGCAGGGCGGCAACGTCCTGGGGGCCGTGGTGGACGACGTCGACACCGTCCGCGAGCTGCTGCCGCGCGTCGTGCTGCCGCCGCTGACCGCCGTGGCCGTGGGCGCGGCCGCGGTCACGGGCGTCGGGCTGCTGCTCCCGGCAGCGCTCCCGGCCGTGGTTGCCGCCGCCGTCGTCAGTCTCGCGGCCTCGCCGGCCCTGGCACTGCTCGCGGACCGGATGTCCGCCGGAACCGAGCAGCAGCTGCGGTCCGGGGTGCTGCGGCGGGTTGCCGCGGCGCTGGATGCCCGCGCCGAACTCCATGCCAACGGTGTGGGCGCCCCGGTCCTTGCCGATATCCACCGTGCCGACCGGGAGGCGACTGCCGCGTCGCAGCGTTCGGCCCTGGCCGAGGGACTCGGGCAGGCGCTGACGGTGCTGGCCTGCGGGGCCGCCGCGCTGGCCAGCGCGGTGCAGGCCGCCCCGCTTGCCCTCAGCGGCGCCGCCGAGCCGGCGACCGTCGCCGTCGTCGTGCTGCTGCAGCTGGCCCTCGTGGAACCGTATTCGGCGATCACGACGGCGGTGCGGCAGTATCCGGCGCTGCGATCGGTGCTGCGGCGCATCGGCGGCTCCGGTGTCCTGGCTGCGGAGACGCCCGAAGGATCCGGCGGACCAGTGCCGTTACCGGCGCGGCCCGGCGGACGTCCCGGCCTGGAACTCGATCGCCTGGCGGCGGCGTGGCCGGGCGGCACGGCGGTCTTCACCGGGCTGACCGCCAGCGCCGAACCGGGCCGCTGGCTCGCCGTGACCGGCGCCTCCGGTTCCGGAAAGTCCACCCTGCTGGCCGTCATGCTCGGCTTCCTCCCGGCCGCGGACGGCCAGCTCTTCCTGACCGGACGCGCGGCCTGGTGCCCGCAGGAAGCGCACCTCTTCGACTCGACCATCCGCGGCAACCTGATGCTGGGGCTGCCCGAGGGCGATCGTCCCACGGACGGAGCAACAGGCGCGGCCACCGGGCTCGACCTGCAACTTTCCGCTGCGCTGTCCGCCGTCGGCCTGGAACCGCTGCTGCAGCGGCTCGACCGGGGTCTGGACGCGCCCATCGGGCCCGGCGGGGCGTTCCTCAGCGGCGGGGAGCGCCAACGCCTGGCGGTGGCCCGCACACTGCTGACCGGAGCCGATGTGATCCTGCTCGACGAACCCACGGCCCACCTGGACGCGGAAGCCGGCCGCGAAATGCTGGCCGAGCTGCGCCGCGGGCTGGCCGGCCGCACGGTTGTCCTGGTGACGCACAACCCGGAGGACATCAGCCCGGAGGACAACCGGCTGGACCTGGACGTGGCCGGGCTCCGGCAGAGCACGCCGGTGCTGGCGCGGGGGTAGGGCAGCCACTCGGGGACCTTGCTAACCATCAAGGCATCGGGGATCTGAGTGAATCTGCAACATCCGCGCGGTCGCCATCACTGTAGGGCAACTGGCCCTGAATGGCGCAGGCGCTGAGGTCTAGGATGCCCGTAAGGCGAGGGAAGGAAAGTCCAATGACCAATAACAGTTCATTCGTCATCGTGGTGGGTTTTGACGGTTCCGAGCATTCCCAGTGGGCGCTGGACTGGGCCGTCGACGAGGCCCGCATGCGCGACGGACAGCTCAGGCTGGTGACGGCCTGGAGCAAGCCGCTGATGGCCTGGTTCCCGGCTGTGCTGGAAACGGCGGCGGGTGAAATTGCCACCGAGGAGTCTCCGGAACAAATCGCGGCGGCGGTCCAGGCCCAGGCGTTGAAGTCCGTCTCCGGGGAGGGGATTGCCTCTAGCGGGAAGGTTGTGCACAGCGATTCGCCGGCATCAGCGATACTCGACGCTGCCTCGGAAGCCGATCTCGTCGTCGTTGGGTCCCGGGGGCACGGCGGATTCGCGGGTTTGAGTCTCGGCTCCGTCTCTACCCAGATCGTTAACCATGCACCATGTCCCGTCTTGGTCGTCAATTCCGCCGCGGGCCCGGGCGCCCGGCACGGGTCATAGGGCCTCGTCGGCAGCAGCCGAAGCCCGCGGCCCGGCGCGCGGCACGTTCCCGAACTGCCTGGCCACCAGGACGTCGGTCGACGAGTGGGCCAGGATGGACAGCAATATGACCAGCGCCACGAGGTGAAAGAGCTCATCTGAGCCCTGCACCCCCGATTCAAGGACAAGAAGCCCGTAGACCACGGAGGCAAACCCCTTCGGGCCGAACCACATGGCCGCCAGTTGTTCCTTGGCTGACAACCCCGTGCCGAGGAAAGAGATGAGCAAAGCCAACGGGCGGGCTGCCACGATGGCGAGGACAGCGAAGACCCAGCCCGTCCAGGCGATCTCTCCAAAGAGGAATGTCGGCGTGATCAAGGCCCCGAAGACCAGTATGGCCGCCAGCTTGAGCAGCTCGGAGACCAGTTCGCCGAATTGTTCGAACTCTTCCCGGAAGCCAGGTCCCGCGGTAGCGACTGTGATGCCGGCAGAAAACGCGGCGAGGAAGAGGTTGGCGCCCGTGACCAGGCAGATCGAAAGTACGAGCAGGCCAATGGAAACCGCAACCAGGGGCTGCAGGCCCTTTGTCGCCTTCAGGAACGGCAGGCGTTCCAGCCAGATGACCAGCAGCGGCACGAACACGCCGACGAGCAGGCCCAGGACGATTTCTTCGGCAAGAACCGTGACTCCAAGGTCCGTTTCGCCGCCAACTGCCAGCAACACGAGAACCAGGGGGAGCGCCAGCCCGTCATTGAGTCCTGATTCCACATTCAGCAGGTGACGCAGGCGCCCGGGGACTTCCTTACGCCCCACAATGGCTGCCGCGAACACCGGATCGGTCGGTGCAAGTACGGCTCCGATCAAGAAGCAGCCAGGGGAGCCCGGCAATATAGCGGGCCAGGAGGGCCGTGACGATGAGTGTCAGCGGCAGCCCGAGCACGAGCGCCCGGCCGGGTAGCCGCCAGGCGCTTCGCAGGTCGGACCAGCCCACTTTCATGCCGTCCGTGAACAGGACGGAGAACAGCGCCAGCTGCGCCAACACGGCAACGACCTGATCACGGGGGTGTAGGGGAACGAGCCCGGTCACGCCTTGGCCGATGACAAATCCGCCGAGGAGAAACAGCACCGCCGTGGAGAGCACTGTCCGGCTGGCACGTTCGGAAATGAGCACACCCGCAAGCAGGAGCAGGCAAAAACGAGCGTCAGCATCGGGACCATCGCCATCACCCCATCGGTACGCGGGAGCCTGGCCGCAGTAGCGGAGCCGCGCAGGCCCAGTCTGGTCCCGTCCCTGGCGAGCGGTCAAGAACGGCTCACTTGGCGATCCGGCCCACGATCTGGCGGGCCACCAGCCGGTCGATACCGGGCAGATGGCTGGCTCGGATGATCCAGCGGCGCAGCAGGCGCTGGGTCCGGTTCGCGGGCAGGAACGAGGCGGCCGCACGCCTGCCAGCGGCCTGGCCCTCCTCGACTACCGGCCTCCAGCGTCGCTCGAAGCCGGCAAGGGCGGGGCTGATTCCCTCGGGTGCGGCCACAGGCCCCAGGACGTCCGCCAGCAACGCCGATCCGGCGATGGCGAGCGAACCGCCCTGGCCGGCCAGCAGCGACACCGCCCCGCAGGCATCTCCCACCAGGACGGTCCGCCCACGCGTCCAGCCCGGCATCACAATCTGTGCCACCACATCGTCGTACGGGTGTTCGGGGCAAAGTTCCAGCAGCCTCTCGACCGCTGTACCGAGTCCGACGAACTCACGGCGCAGCCGTTCCCTCGGCGCCTCGGATGGCAGCTGCCCCGCCGCCCCCGGGGCGTGCAGATAAACCAGGAATGCTGCCACCTCGTCCGAGCGAAGACTGTAGAGCCCGGCGAGCCGGCCGATGCTGTCGGTGAGGACGAACCGGTTCCGGAACCGGGCATTCAGGGCCGGGTCGGTCACGATGAAGGCGGCGGCGCGCATGCCTAGCGGGTGCAGGTACTCGTCTTCCGGCCCGAACATCAGGGCCCGGATGCTGGAGTGGATGCCGTCCGCCCCGATGAGGACGTCCGCGGTGAGGGTCTGCTCCGGCTGGCCCCCGACGACGACGCGCACGCCGCCGTCGTCGTCCTCCCACGCCCGGGAAACCGGCACCCCGTACCGCACCAGCACCCGGCCGGCGGGCACGTCGGCGAGCGCGGCGAGTGCAGCGCGCTCCATGTCGGGGCGCAGCAGGCTGAGGACTTTGCCGCCGGCAAGCCGGGCAAACTGGTCGAAGTCGAGGCTGGCCGCGGGGCGTCCCGCCACATCGACATACTCGGCCGCCTCGACGTGGTAGGCCACGGCGGCGAGGCGCGGGTAGAGGCCGATCCTCTCCGCGGCCTCCACGCCCGGACCGAAGAAGTCCATCATGTAGCCGTCGAGACGCGGAGCGGCCGATTTTTCGAGGATCTCGACGTGCCAGCCGGCCATACCCAGTTGGCGCGCCACGACGAGCCCCGCAATGCCAGCCCCTACAACCACAGCCTTCATGGCGCGCCTCCACCGCGGACCGGATCGGCCGGGCCCAGGAAGCGCCGTCGATTTCTGGAACCCGCTGGTTCATTCTTTGCTCCAAGGACCTCGCCTGGCAACCATCCGGGTCAAGCCGGGGCCGGGCAGGGGTTCCACCGCCGGGGCTAGACTCGGACGTCATGGCTGATGATTCCAAGAAGCTGTCCCTGGCCGGTTCCGTCTCCCTCGGGACGGGGGTGATGGTGGGCGCAGGGATTTTCGCCCTGGTCGGCCAGGTCGCCGGCCTTGCGGGCGGGCTGGTGCCGGCGGCGTTTCTTGCCGGAGCGGTTGTCGTCGCCTTCAGTTCCTACTCCTACGTGAAATACTCCGGAGCCAACCCGTCTTCCGGCGGCATCGCCATGCTGCTCAAGGCTGCGTACGGTCCCGGGGTCATTGCAGGGGCGTTCTCGCTGTTTATGTACGTGTCCATGGTGGTTGCGGAGAGTCTTCTGGCCCGGACCTTTGGCACCTACCTGCTCCGGCCCTTCGGCTTGCAGGGTTCCGCGCTGCTGGTGCCGGCCCTGGGTGTGGCGGCGATTGCCGCCGCCGCCCTGGTCAACATGTTCGGCAATACCTTGGTGGAGAGGTCGGCGACCGTCACGGCCGCGGGCAAGATCATCGGAATCGCGGCGCTGGCGATCGCGGGCCTGCTGGCCTCGGGCTGGTCCTCGCTGGGGACTGCGCTTACCGGCGGATCGGGTGAACCTCCGCAGCAGGGCATCCTCGGCTTCCTGGCCGGCACAACGCTCTGCATCCTGGCGTACAAGGGGTTCACCACCATCACCAATCAGGGCGGTGACATCAAAGAGCCCAAAAAGAACATCGGCCGGTCCATCATCATTTCCCTGGCGCTGTGCACCGTCATTTACCTGCTGCTCACGGTGTCGGTTACCGGCAGCCTGAGCGTCCCGGAAATCATGAAGGCCCGGGATTACGCCCTGGCACGGGCCGCGGAGCCGCTCTTCGGCACCTGGGGGGTTGGCCTGACCATCGCCCTGGCCGTTGTCGCCACGCTCTCCGGCCTGCTCGCCAGCCTCTATTCAGTGTCCAGGCTCTACGCGATGCTCCAGGAGATGAAGCAGGCTCCGGCGCTTCCGGGAAAGGTCAAACACCAGCCCCTGCTCATCACCGCCGGCCTGGCGATCCTGGTCACCGTCTTTTTCGACCTGAGCAAGATAGCCTCCCTCGGCGCCCTGCTGTATATCAGCATGGACATCGCCGTGCACCTGGGAGTTATCCGTCACCTGCACCGGGACATCGGGGCCGCGAGGTGGGTTCCCGCCGTCGCGATCATGCTGGACCTCGCCGTCCTGGGGGCGTTCGTTTTCGTCAAGGCGGGGCAGGACCTGCTCACCCTGGGTGTGGGCGCCGCCCTGGCCCTGGCCATCTTCCTGGCCCAGTGGTGGGCCGTCAAACGCCGCGACAACAGTGGCGACGCCGCCGACCGCCAGCAGTCAACAGTATGATCCGGCGAATCCGGGCCGCCTTCCGCGCCCGCCTGTGGCCGATCCCGGTCCTCGCCGTGGCCCTGGCCGTGGCGCTGGGCGTCGGGCTGCCGGCGCTCGACAACCTGCTGGACGAGCGCATGCCGGGGGCGCTGGAGAACTACCTCTTCAGCGGCGGACCCGAAGCCGCCCGCGCGGTACTGCAGGCCATCTCCGGATCCCTCATCACCGTCACCTCCCTGACGTTCTCCCTCACCGTCGTGACCCTCCAGTTGGCCAGCAGCCAGTTCTCCCCGCGGCTGCTCCGCACGTTCACCAGCGACAGCTTCGTGCATTGGACCCTGGCGCTGTTCCTGGGGACCTTCTCCTATTCGTTGACGGTTCTCCGCAGTGTTCGAAGCGCCGCTGAGAGCCGGGATGAGTTCGTCCCCGACATCGCGGTCACGGTGGCCTTCCTCCTGGCCCTGGCCAGCGTCATAGGCCTGGTCCTTTTCCTGGCACACCTGACCCGGGAGATCCGGGTCGAGACCATGATGAAGAACGTCCATGCCGAAACCGCCGCCACCATCGAGCGGGTGATTCCCAAGGACCCGGCCCCCGGATCAAACCAGCCCGCCGGGCCCGGAGCGGCACGCCTGGCGGCCGGTTCGTCCGGCTTCCTCAACTCGGTTGACGCAGCAGCAGTGGTCGACGTCGCCCGGGCTGCCGGCGCCATCATCCGGATCGACGCGTGGCCCGGGGAATCCCTGATTGCCGGCGTTCCCTTTGCCACCGTCTGGGCGGCAGGGGAGCGCAAAGAGTTCACCGCTGCCGAGCTCGAGGACCTCACCCGGCGTCTTGGCGACGCGGTGACCATAGGCTTTGAGCGCACGAACGATCAGGATCCCGCCTTCGGCTTCCGTCAGTTGGCCGACGTCGGGGCCCGTGCCCTGTCGCCCGGGACGAACGACCCCACGACGGCGGTGCACGTCATAGGCCACCTCTCCAGCCTGCTGTGCGTGCTGGCGGGCCGGGACCTGCGCGACGAGGCAGCCAAAGACGGCGACGGCGTAGTCCGTGCCATCTTCGCCAGGCCCGGCTTCGACCATTACCTCTCCCTTGCCGTCTCGCAGATCCGGCACTACGGCATGCAGGACGCCGACGTTGGAAACCGACTGCTGGCGCTCTTCGAAGAAGTCAGCTGGTGCGACCGCCTGGGTGCCCGGCGCGCAGCCCTCGAAACCCGGCTCTCGGAACTGCGGGAGAGCATCGAACACCACGAATACAGCAGCGCCGAAAAACGGACGCTGGCCGAAAAGTATGAGCACGTCCGTTTAGCGGTCACGTCGGCGCCGCACTTTTCCTAATCCGCGTCACCATGTCCGCCGTCCGCGAATTATTCAGCCGGGCCGCGCCGGTGCTGGCGCGGAAGTAGTGCCGGCACTAGCCTGTAAGCCATGAACGGACGCACCGACCCGCAGGCCGGCCTGGACCGCCGCCTGACGTGGAGGCCCGCCGGCGCCGCCGAGCTTGACGACTGGGCCGCCCTGATTGCCCGGACGGCCGCCGTCGAGCGGCCCGTCTGGTTCGAGCGGCGCGCGGACCTGACCCAGATCCTGGACTCCCGGACGAACCCGGCGGCCACGAACAGCATCCTCGGCTTCGACGGCCAGGGGGTCGCACGGGCCTACGCCAGGCTCACGAAAAACGCCGACGGGGACAAGGCCGTCGGCTACGGCTGCGTGGAGCCCGGGTGGCAGGGCAGCGGCGTCGGAACCGGGCTGCTGGCCTGGCTGGAAGCGCGGACCCGGCAGCGGTTCGCCGAAGTTTCGAAAGAGATTGCGGACTCCGTGGACCCGGCGGCACGGCCGGCCGTGCCAAAACTGCGCCTCTACATGGAAGAACAGCATGCTCATCAGGCGGCGCTCTTCGGCAATCGCGGCTACCGGGTTGTCCGCTACTACAACGAAATGCACCGGCCGCTGGACCAGGCCATTCCCGAGGCTGTCCTGGACGGCGGCCTGGAACTGGTGGGTTTTGGGCCGGGGCTGCACGAGGCCGTGCGTCAGGCCCATAATGACGCCTTCAGGGACCACTGGGGCAGCGAACCCCGCGACGAAGAGGCTTGGGGTTTTGTGGTGAACGATCCGCAGGCCCGGCCGGACCTCAGCGCCGTCGTCGTGGAGACTTCCAGCGGGAGGGTGGCTGGCTACCAGCTCGCCAGCCACGATGCCGAGGGCGCGGCGGACCGCGGCTTCAAGGAGGGCTACACCGACCTGCTCGGAGTGCGCCGCGAGTTCCGCGGCCGGGGCGKCGCCCAGGCGCTGCTGGCCGACGCCATGCGCCGCTTTGCCGCGGCGGGAATGGACAAGGCCTCGCTCGATGTCGACTCGGAGAACCCCACGGGAGCCCTGGCGCTCTACACCAAGATGGGATACCGCACGGTCAACCGCAGCATGGCCTGGGACAAGGAACTCTAGACAGTCCCCGGCACGTCAGCCATCCACACGCTATCCATCCACATCGTGGAGGTGGTGCACGACGTCGTGCAGGAAATACTGCGCGAAGCTCAGCACCGTGAATTCCGAGCCGTTGCTGCGGGTGCCCTTGCGGCCCCAGTCCTGCTCCGGGACGCGGCCGAAGGACGCGGCGATTTGCTCGCCTTCGGCCGTCAGCTCGGCGCTCACCTCGGCGGGGTCGGCTCCCGCGTAGTCCTGCTCCACCGCGGTCCGGTCCTGGTCCCAGTCCTCGAAGCGGGCGTCGTCCTGGGTCAGCATCAGGTCGAGGCGGTGGTCGAAAAGGGTAAAGACGTCCCGGACGTGGCAGGCGTACTCCAGCGCCGACCAGGTGTTCCCGTATGGGCGGACGGCGGCATCCGGGCGCCGCAGCACGGCGCGCCAGCGCGGCAGCATGCTGGCGACCCGTCCCGGCGCCGTGGCGGGGGTGCAGGCGGAGATGTCGAAACCGCACTCGGGGCACGGCCGTGACAGCACCCAGGTCCAGTCTTTTTGATCGGGCACGATAGGCATGTCTGCAGTCTAGGCGAAGGAGTAGGATGCGTTCCGGGGGAAGGGCCTGGAAAGGAACATAGCCATGCTCAAAGACCACCCGGTCGGCGCCGTCCTGCCGGCCGCGGACCTCGCCCGTGCGCGGGGTTTCTACCGCGACAAACTCGGACTCGAACCGGATAACCCGGATGCCGAGGACAACCTGATGTACACGTGCGGCGCCGGCAGCAGATTCCTGGTGTACCAGACGCAAAACGCCGGTTCGGCCAAGAATACCCAGATGGGATGGATGGTCCCCGATGTGCCGGCCACCGTCGCCGAGCTCCGCGCGGCGGGGGTCGTCTTCGAGGACTACGACTTCCCGGGCCTGAAGACCGAAGACGGCATCGCCACGCTGCCGGACGGCAGCACCGCTGCATGGTTCCTGGACAGCGAAGGCAACATTCTAAACATCAACTCGGGGATGTAGGACCCGCCAGATGACCCCGGTTGGCCGCTCATGGCGGCGGCCCGGGGTCAGTCGCGGGGATCAGTCACCCGAACAGGGACACCCTGAGCAGCACAGCTAGCGTCCATCCATGCTCGGAGTTTTTTGTCGATGGAGCATCATGCACTTCACTGTGCCTAGGTCCGAGCTATGTCTGACTGCCGACCTGTGCTCTGCGTGGGTGGAGGTGAATCCAGGCGATTCGAGCGCCCCAAATCAAGGTTGCGGTCCCAGGGATGACCGCAAGAACCATCGGGTAGTACCTGACGTAAAAGGAGTCAGCTATCGTTCCATCGACCATGACGAAAGTGCACTCCACTCCGAGCGGGACGAACTCGTAAGTTCCTCCGGGCGCAGACGGGAATCCCTCGGGGTTGTGCACCGTGTCGGCAGGCAGATGCTCGGAATAGCAGTACTGCGAGAATGTCTGATGATCGTGAGACATGATAAGTCGGTCAAACGCGCCTACAGCTAAGTACCAAGCAACGGAAAGAATCACGCAGGTCAGAAACAAGATCATTTTCCGTGCCATTCGCCCCCCGGAATGTTGTTTTAGGGGAACACTATTGCACACTGCCCACAACTTGCCTCACGGGGTGGACTTGCCACACGCAATCGCCCGCGGGCCCCACGGTCCAGTACGGAATGCAGGGCGCAGCGTTCAATAGGGACATACTGACAAGTTGTCCCGTTGCCTCATCCAGTGTGTCCTTACGGTCGAATCCAGGCGGGGGTAGGATTCACGCAAGTGGAACCTGAAGGATATTAGCCTTCTGTTCCAGCCGTGGGCCAAACATCGATAGGGGTGTGCACCCTCGAACCGGGCACGACATAGAGCGTGCCGAGTTCGCCGCAATTCAGGACCTACACCAATGTCCGTTTGCTCGAAAATTCCCTATCCAACACTCGGGTCTGCGGAGCTGGCCCTTCGTGCCATCCAAAGAATCGCTTCGACGCGGGGACGAAAGTCGCCAACCGGTGCCTACTTTTGCAGCCACTGCCGGCAGTGGCACCTCACCTCGAAGTCGAGAACTCGGGTGCCACCATGGTCCCCGCGGGCTGGCTCCGCCACAATGCGGGTTCGCAACTGATTGCGCCCGGCCGTTTGCCAGAAATGGCCGCTAAGCCGGGCAAGTTAGCGGCCATTCGTGGCGAAAGAGTGGACCTGGAAGCTTGCGCCGGCCCGCACGGCACCGGACGCCCGGTCTGACGGCCCGCCTAGGCCTCCGGCGCCGCTTCTTCCTCGGCCCAGGCCATGCTCGGACCGATCGCGTCTATGGCCTGGGACAGCGGAATGCCGGAGCCGTCGCGGCGGCCGTGCTCGCCCGGAAGCGAGCGGGCCACCCCGGCCAGCGAGGATGCCTTCGCCGGGCCGTGACCGGCCCAGGCGAGGAGCAGGGTGTCCTCGCCCTTGAGGAAGCGGTGCGCGCGGACACCGGCCGTGCCGCGGCCCTTGGCCGGGTACTCCGCCAGCGCCGTGACCTTGGCGGCGCCCGGGGCGGTGCCCGGCAGCGCGCCCTCGGTGCCGGCGATGGTGACCACCACGGCGGCGTCGTCGTCTGGGCGCGCCGTGCCGAAGTGCAGCACCCGGTCACCGGCAGCCAGCTTGATCCCGGCCATACCGCCGGCGGTGCGGCCCTGCGGCCGGACCGCGGAGGCGCTGAAGTGCAACAGCTGGGCCTGGCGCGTCACGAAGACCAGCTCGACGTCGTCGGCGGCGGCGGGCTCGACGCCCACCACGGTGTCCTTGTCCTTGAGCGCGATCACTTCCCAGTCCTCGCGGTTCAACGGGTAGTCCGGCTGGACGCGTTTGACCACGCCCTGCGCGGTTCCGATCGCAAGGACCTGATCCAGCGGCGCGAAGGCCACGAGGGTTTCGCCCTTGAGCAGCGTGATGAAGTCCTTGGCGGGGACGCCGCCGGCCATGTTGGGGGTGCCCGAGGTGGGCGGCAGCACCGGCATGTCCATCACCTGGAGCCGCAGCATCCGGCCCTGCGACGTGACCGCGGCAATCTCGCCGCGAGCGGAGGTCCTGACCACGGAGCGGAACACGTCGTGCTTGGCCCGCGGGCCCGACTCGGCGAGGCTGTCCTGGTTGGCCGTGCGGGCGATCTGGCCGGAGGCCGTGAGGATGGCCCAGCAGGGGTCGTCCGCGATCTCCAGGGCCAGCGGCGCGGCCTTGCCCTTGGCGCCGGGTGCGGCGGCGACGGCGGCGGCCACCGTGGGGGAGACGGCCTCGGATTCGAGCAGCACGGTCCGTCGCGGCGTGCCGTACTTGTCGGCGAGTTCGCCGAGCTCGTCGGAAACCAGCCCGCGCAGCAGCTCGGGGGAGTCCAGAATGGCCTGGAGTTCCGCGATCTCGCGGCGCAGCTCCTCCTGTTCCTTCTCCAGCTCGATCCGGGAGTACTTGGTCAGCTGACGGAGCCGCAGCTCCAGGATGTAGTTGGCCTGGATCTCGGAGAGATCGTAGATGGACATCAGCCGGGTGCGGGCCGCGGCGGCCTCGTCCGAGGAGCGGATGATCTGGATGACCTCGTCGATGTCCACGATCGCGATGAGCATGCCCTCGACCAGGTGCAGGCGGTCCTTCTTCTTGCCCAAGCGGAAGGAGGTGCGGCGGCGGACCACGTTGATGCGGTGGTTCACGTAGACGGAGAGCAGCTCCAGCAGGCCCAGGGTCTGCGGCTGGCCGTCGACGAGCGTGACGTTGTTGATGCCGAAGGAATCCTCCATCGGCGTGAAGCGGTAAAGCTGCTGGAGCACCGCGTTCGGGTTGAAGCCGTTCTTCAGCTCGATCACGAGCCGCAGCCCGTGCTTGCGGTCGGTGAGGTCCACGATGTCGCTGATGCCGGTCAGCTTCTTGCCGTTGACCGCGTCCTTGATCTTCTCGATCACCTTCTCCGGGCCCACCATGTACGGCAGCTCCGTGACCACGAGGCCGGTGCGGCGCGCCGAGAGCTGTTCGACGTCGACCTTGGCCCGGGTCTTGAAGGAGCCGCGGCCGGTGGCGTAGGCGTCGCGGATGCCGTCCAGGCCTACGATCCGGCCGCCGGTGGGCAGGTCGGGGCCCGGGACGAACTTCATGATGTCCTCGAGCGAGGCGTCCGGATGCGCGATCAGGTGCCGCGCCGCCGCCACCACTTCACCCAGGTTGTGCGGGGCCATGTTGGTGGCCATGCCGACGGCGATGCCGGTGGCGCCGTTGACCAGAAGGTTCGGGAACGCGGCCGGGAGCACGTCGGGCTGGGTGAGCTGGTTGTCGTAGTTCGGGACGAAGTCCACCACGTCTTCGTCGAGGTGGTCCGTCATGGTCAGCGCCGCCGCCGCCAGCCGGGCCTCGGTGTAGCGCGGGGCGGCCGGGCCGTCGTCGAGCGAGCCGAAGTTGCCGTGGCCGTCGATCAGGGGCAGCCGCAGGGAGAAGTCCTGCGCCATCCGCACCATGGCGTCGTAGATCGCGGTGTCGCCGTGCGGGTGCAGCTTGCCCATCACTTCGCCTACCACGCGGGCGCTCTTGACGTGTCCGCGGTCGGGGCGCAGGCCCATCTCGCTCATCATGTACAGGATGCGCCGCTGCACGGGTTTGAGGCCGTCGCGGGCGTCGGGCAGGGCCCGGGAGTAGATGACCGAATAGGCGTACTCCAGGAACGAGCCTTCCATTTCGGAAGTGACGTCGATGTCGACGATGTTCTCGATGAAGTCCGGGGATTCCCCTGCCGGGGGCGTGGTTTGGCGGCGTGCCATGAGGCTGGTGGGTCCTTCTACGGGTTACTCAGTTGATGGTGCGTTGGTCTTGCGTGGCTGTTGAGGCGCGATGACGGCGGGCAGCTCAAGTTTATGGCTAGGCTAAGCCTATGGTGGATCAGCCCGCGGACGGCGTATATCCGGAACATTGGGAAGCCGATGTCGTGCTGCGCGACGGCGGGACAGCGCACCTGCGCCCCATCCACCCTGCCGACTCCGACGCGGTGCAGGCCTTCCATGTGGGCCAGTCGCAGAAGTCGATCTACATGCGCTTCTTCGCCTTCAAGTCCAAGCTGTCCGCCAAGGAACTCAAGCGCTTCACCGAGGTCGACTACAAGGACCGGGTGGCCCTGGTGATCACCATCGGCGGAGAAATCATGGGCATCGGCCGCTACGACCGGCTCGACGACCCGGAAGAGGCGGAGGTGGCGTTCAACATCGCCGACGCGCACCAGGGCCGCGGGATCGGCTCCATCCTGCTCGAACACCTCGCCGCTGCGGCCCGCGAAAATGGCATCCGCAAGTTCAGCGCCGAGGTGCTGCCGGAGAACCGCAAGATGCTGATGGTGTTCTCCGACGCCGGTTACGACGTCAAACGGCACTTCGACGACGGCGTCGTGAGCCTCGAGTTCAACATCGACCCCACGGACAAGTCCCGGGCCGTGATGGAGTCCCGCGAACACCGCGCCGAGGCCCGCAGCATCCAGGAACTGCTCGCCCCGTCCTCGGTAGCCGTCATCGGTGCCAGCCGCAAATGGGGCACCGTCGGCTACCAGCTGCTGGAACACATCATCGAGGGCGGCTTCACCGGCCCGGTCTACGCGATCAACCCCGAGGCCCTGGAACTGGCCGGCATGCTGTCCTTCGCCAAGCTCTCCGAGGTCCCCGGACCGGTCAAGCTCGCCATCATCGCGGTCCCGTATGACGAGGTGCCCAAGGTGGTCCAGGAGTGCGGGGAAGCCGGGGTCAAGGGGATCGTGGTGGCCACCGCCGGCTACGCGGACGACGGCGAACGCGGCCTCGCCCGGCAGCGCGACCTGGTCCGCCAGGCCCGCGCCAACGGCATGCGCGTGATCGGCCCGGCCTCGCTGGGCATCGTCAACACCAACCCCGCCGTGTCCCTCAACGCCTCGATGGCTCCCTCGCTGGCGCGCCGCGGCGGCCTCGGCCTGTTCAGCCAGTCCGCGGCGATCGGCGTCTCGCTCTACGCCGCCTCCAGCCGCCGCCGGGTGGGCATCTCCACCTTCCTCTCCGCCGGGAACCGCGCCGACGTGTCCGGCAACGACATGATGCAGTTCTGGGAGGACGACGCCGACACCACCGCCGTCGGGCTCTACCTCGAATCGATCGGCAACCCGCGCAAGTTCTCCCGGCTGGCCCGGCGGCTCGCGCGGACCAAGCCGGTGATCGTGGCCAAGTCCGATGCGATGGGCCTGAACCTGCCTCCCGGCCACGCCGTGCGCACCACGCAGGCGCCGCCCGAGGCCCTGGACGCCATGATGCGGCAGGCGGGCGTGATCCGGGTGGAGACCATTGAAGAGCTGATGGACGTCGCCCAGATCGTCTCCAGCCAGCCGCTGCCGAAGGGGCCCGGCGTGGCCGTGTTCAGCAACTCAAGCGCGCTCGGCAAGGTGGTGGCCGACCGGGCCACCGCGGCCGGTCTCGGCGTGGAGCGCATCGTGGCCGACGTCGACCTGGACGCCGGCATGTCCAAGTCG
The DNA here is from genome assembly GCF_056397125.1 of Arthrobacter sp. 05N425. NCBI lineage: Bacteria > Bacillati > Actinomycetota > Actinomycetes > Micrococcales > Micrococcaceae > Arthrobacter > Arthrobacter sp. 05N425. Next base: position 73,540 of record NZ_JBFTMU010000006.1, on the reverse strand, counting down.
CTGCCGGCACTACGCCGCAGCCTGCAGGAGACCCTGACCGTCGACTCGGTGCACGCCGTCGTGGTCGCGCTGTTGCCGGCCCGGGGGCTGACCGTCGAAAAGATCGGCGCGGTGCTGGCCGAGTGCTCGGCGGCCGCCGGGAAGCCTGTGGTTGCCGCGTTCACCGGCCTTCTTGACCCGTCCATCTACGTCGAGGGCATGGTCGGCGCTCCCGCCGAAGCCGGCGCGGGATCCGCGGCCGCGGGAGCCGCCGCGGAAGCCACAGCTGCGGAACCGGCCGCCGGGGTGCCCTGCTACTCCAACCCCGGGGCCGCCGTCGCCGCCCTCGCCGCGGTGGTGCGCTACGCCCACTGGGTGGTCCGTGACCAAGGGCTGTTTGTGGAGCCCGAAGGCTGCGACCCGGAGGGCGCCCACGAGGACCTGGAGGAGCTGCTCCGGCCCGTGAGTGGCGAGCAGCTGGTCCGGTTGGACCCTCCGTCCGCCGCGAAGCTGCTGGGCCGCTACGGCATCCGGGTGCTGCCCTCGGAGGGCTTCGAGTCGGAAGACGACGCCGTCGCCGCGGCGGAGCGGCTCGGCTGGCCGGTGGCGCTGAAGACCACGGACCCGGCGCTGCGGCACCGCCTCGACCTTGGCGGGGTACGCCTGGACATCCAGGACGCCGACTCGCTGCGCCGCAACATCGCCCAGATGCGCAAATCACTGCAGCGCTACGGCTCACCGTCCCTCGAGGTCCAGTCGATGGCCCCGGTGGGGCAGGCCTGCACCTTCCGCGCCATCGAGGACCCGCTGCTGGGCCCGGTGGTGTCCTTCGGGCTGGCCGGCGACGCCGTGAACCTCCTCGATGACTGGGCCCACCGGGTGCCGCCGCTCTCCGGCTCCGACGTGCACGACTTCATCCGCGCGCCCCGCGCGTCGCGCAAACTCTTCGGCTACCAGGGCCTGCCCGCCGTCGACGCTGCCGCGCTCGAGGACCTGGCGGCCCGGCTGACCAGGCTCAAGGACAACCACCCCGAGATCGCCCTGGTGGAGTTCAACCCGGTGCTGGCCGGACCAGACGGCGCCGTGATCCTGGCCGCCGACGTCCGGATTGCCAACGCCGCCCAGCGCACGGACACGGCCAGGCGGGCCATGCGCAGTTAGCATGTCCCCAGCCGATCTGTGAAAATGGGAGCCATGAGTTCCCAGCCTCCAGCATCCCAGCCCCAGGCGTCCGTCTCCGGCCGCCACGGCTCCCCGCACCAGGGCCTGCACGACCACAGCGCGCAGGGCCAAAGCCTGGACGGCGCCCTCCAGCAGGCAGGCTTCTACCCCCGCCTGGTCGCCGACGTCGTCGCCGACGCCTTGGACGGCCGCGACTGCGTGGCCCACCTGGTCCACCTCGAGACCCACTTTGACCGTGCCGAAGTGCGCCGGCACATCACCGTGCTCGTGCTGACCGAGGACATGCTGGTGATCACCCATGTGGACGACCAACAGCTCGACGAGGCCGGCGAGCAGATCGTCGCCCAGGTTTCCACCGAGTCCGTCCCCGTCACGCAGATCCGCTCGGTGGTGCTCAGCTACGTCTACGCACAGCCGCAGGACTACAAGCCCTCGGACCCGGTCCGTGAGCTGACCCTCTCGATTGCCTGGTCCGGCGGCCAGCGCCTCGACATGGGCCCCGCCAGCTGCGGTGACCCGCAGTGCGAAGCCGACCACGGCTACAGCGGCACGATCGCGCAGGAGGACATCGTGCTGCGGATCAGCGCCGAAGCCGACGGCCTGCAGGCCGTGCAGGACGCGAAGCTCTTCGCCCGCGCACTCCGGGCCGTGAACACCGGCTCCACGGCCCCCGCGCCGCACGGTGTCCCCACGCTTCCGCCGCGCCCGCGTACCGGCGTCTTCGGAAACCGCCTCAGCCGCGGCCACCAGCGCTGAGATGGTGCCGGTCCGCGCCTCCGGGTCCCCGCTGCCTTCGCCGCAGGCGTCCGTCCGTGCTCCCGGCGGCCCCGCCGGGATGCCCGCGTCCCCGGCCTATGGGGAACGTTCCATCGCGGAGGTGCTCAGCAGCGCCGCGGCCAGCCTCGGCGTCCCCGGTTTCCAGAACCGGCTGAACCTCCCTTCGGCAAAGCACGTCTGCGTCGTCCTGGCCGATGGCCTCGGCCGGCAGCTGCTCAAGCAGAAGATCGCCCACACCCCGTTCCTGCGCTCGGTGCTGCAGGCCGGCCAGGGAGCCGTGCCGGTGTGGCTCGATGCGGCCTTCCCCTCCACCACGGCCGCGTCGCTGGCCAGTTTCGGGACCGGGCTGCCCGCCGGGCAGCATGGGATGGTCGGCTACGACGTGCTGGACCCGGACCAGGACCGGGTGGTCAACATGCTGGGCAACTGGGACGACGGCGTCGACCCTCAGCTCTGGCAGCCGCTGCCCACCGTGTTCGAGCGGGCCGCCGGGCATGTCGACGTGAGCACTGTCGCCCTGCCGCGGTTCAGCGACTCCGCCATGACCCAGGCCGCGCTGCGGGGCGGGCGCTTCCTGGCCGGGACCACCTCGCACGCCCGGACCGCGGCCGCGGCGGAAGCCATGGCCGGGGCGGACAGCTCGCTGATGTACTTCTACGTCCACGAACTGGACAAGGCCGGGCACCGCTACGGCTGCCAGTCGCCGCAGTGGGAACACCAGCTCGAAGAGCTCGACGCGACCGTCCGCCGGCTCAATGCCACCCTCCCCGTCGGCACCACCGTGCTGGTCACCGGGGACCACGGCATGCTCGACGTGCCGGAATCGCAGCGGATCGACTACTCCGCCGAGCCGGACCTCATCGCAGGCGTCCGGCACACGGCAGGGGAGCCGCGCATGGTCCACCTCTACCTGGAGGATGGAGCCGGCGACGCCGGCCGGCTGCGGCTACTGGAGGCCTGGCAGGCCCGTTTCGGTGACCGGATCTGGGCCTTCACCCGGGAAGAGGCCGTGGCTGCAGGACTCTTCGGCGAGGTCCGGGGCCCGGTCGGGCCGCGGATCGGCGACATCATGATCGCTGCCCGCGACGCGCTGGCGTTCTACGACACCCGCAGGGTCCAGGCCAGGGCGCTGGAGGTGGTGGGGCAGCACGGCTCGCTGACCAAGGCGGAGCGCGAAATACCGCTGCTGTGCTTCGCCGCGGAAGGAAAGCCGGGTGGGCCCAAAGCCGCCGGAAAGGCCGCCAATAAAGCTCCGCGCCGCTGATTTGGTCCCTGGCGGGGCGGAGACCCTAGTCGCTGCGGGTGCCGAAGACGATTTCGTCCCAGCTGGGCACACTGGAGCGCTTGGGCTTGGAGGGCTGGCGCTCCGGCGTTTCGGGCTCACGTTCGTTCCGGGAGGCTTCGTTCCGGGAGGCTTCGTTCCGGGAGGCTTCGGTCCGGGAGGCGTCGCTGCGGGATGCCGCTGATGACTCGTTCTGCGCCCGCCGGGACGGTCCGCCGCCCAGGAGCTCATCCAGTCCGGGGCTGGACGTGGGACCGGTGCGTACCGGGCGCAGCTGCGAGGCCGCGATGGTGATCTCGCGGGTCTCGGTGCTGACCCCGTCGTGAAGCTTCAGCGCGTCGTCTTCGCTATTGTCCTGGTGCCGTGGCGCCAGGCTCAAGCGGGAGAGCATGGACGGCCGGGCGTCCCGGCGTCGGGTCAGGGCGTCGGGGTTGGGAATCGAATGCGGTTCGGCTGACGCCGCGGGCGGGGTTGCTTCCTCTGCCGGCTCGTCCTCCCGGGGCGCCTCAACCTCCACCACGTCGTCTTCGGTCTCGTCCAGCGACGGAACCTCGGACGGCCGCGGGTGGGCGGCGGGAACACCGTTTGTCAGCAGCAGCGCCAGGGCGTCGTCGGCGTCTTCATCCAGGCCGAGGCGCTGCCCGCGGCGGGAACGGAGCATGTCCAGCAGCCCGTCGGCGTCCTTCTCCTGCTGAACTCCGTGCTGCTGAACGATGCTGAGCTGCGCCGTGGCACTGCGTGCCGCGGCTTCCGCATCGGTCTCGAAATCAAAGGGCCGGTCCGAAACCGCCGAGAGGCGGCGGGCCGGGACAGGGCCGTCCATCGGCTCGAGTTCGCTGAGCTGCTGGGCCCAGCGGTTGGCGTTCTGCAACGACTTGCGCGCCGGGCTGAACGTCCACATGGCCGGCGGCTCTTCACCGATCGCGGCGTGGGCGCCGGGCTGTGCATCGAAACGGGCCACCACGTTCCAGCTGCCGTCCGGGCGTCGCCAGGAGTCCCATTCCACCGTTGAAGGCTCGATTCCATGGGCCCGCAGCCGGTGCATGACCATGTCGTCCAAGGTCGCTGGCTGGTCGCCAAAAAAGGAACGGTAGCTGTCGTGACCCGCGGAAGGGGAGGCCACTTCGATTTTGCGCGCCTGCTGGGCGACGTACTCGCGTTCGGCCAGCACGGGGCCCTCGTACCGCTGCACCTTGGCCAGCGGAATGCCGGAAAGAGCGGCCACCTCCGCGGCGGTCGCACCGCTGCGGATCCTGGCCTGGATATCGCGGGGGGACATGGCAATGGGCTCCGCGCCCCCGCCGGAAGCAGCCCTCGCCGGCGTCCGGCTCGCAGCCGCCCGAAGAGCCTCATCGATCGGCAGCTGGAACATCTCGCCGCCGGTGCCACTCAACAGGAGATGCTCCCCGTCGTCGTGGACGCCTACAAGCCGTAGATCCTGCATACAAATCCTCCACCCTGGCATTACTAACATTCGAAACTCTGCCACCGTTGGGTCCCAATTCGGGTTAGGAGGGAGGGCGCGCCGTGATTTTCCGCGACTTTCCGCCGGATGGGGGCCGTCCGGAGCGGACGGCGCCGCCGCCGGACCACTGGCCTCTGGCGCTCGGCAGGGGTTTGGGCAAAAATGACCCGACATCGGGCACAAAAAGCGATTGTCCGGCGTTGACATCGGTGAACCGAACCCGGACCGGGGCGGGGGCTACCAGCCCCGCCGGTGCGGCGGAGGCGGACCAACCCAACGAATGCGGAGTGTGAGCAACAACTAATGGCGACAGACTACGATGCGCCGCGCAAGACTGAGGAAGACCTCAACGAGGACTCCATCGAGGAACTGAAGTCGCGGCGTACGGACAAGCCTTCCGCGGTGGTCGATGAAGACGAAACCGACCTCGCCGAAGGCTACGAACTCCCGGGCGCCGACCTGTCCGGCGAGGAGCTGCTGGTCCGGGTGCTGCCCGCCCAGGCAGACGAATTCACCTGTGCCTCCTGCTTCCTGGTCCGCCACCGTTCGCAGATCGCCCGCGAAAAGGACGGCCTGAAGTACTGCAAGGACTGCGAGGGCTAAGGGCCGCCGCCCTCCTGCCGGCCTGGGACCGGCCCGGGCTGTTGTTAGCCGGGGTTGTTAGCGCGACAGCGCCGTGACGAGCTCGTCGGGGTGCCGCGTGGACGCCAGCCAATACGGGGTGCGGTCCGAGGGGTCGGTGATCTCGATGCGGACCACCGGGTCGATCCAGCCGCGGATGCACATGAAGGCGAGGCCGTTGAGCCGGGTGCCGCGCTCCGCCGTCGCCTCCGCGCCGCGGAAGGCCGTGGCCTCGCCGACGAAACGGCGTTCAATCGTCGCCCGGCCCACGCGCAGCGTTGCGGCCGTCACCGTGATGGACGGCGTGGACACGATCAGCAACACCGCCAGGATCGTGAAGAGCACGACGGCGGCGGTGATGCCGGCGGCCATACTGATCGGCGCGAACACCAGGATGCCGGCCGCGGCCAGCCCGGCAGCCACCAGCCAGATCCAGAAATTCGGCCAAAGCTTTTCGCTGAACAGGACGGTGGCGTCGTTGGGGGTGCTGTTGGAGGCCGGCATGGCTGCGCTGGATTCGGGCATGAGCCCAGCTTTCCACTTTTCCCGGGCCATTTCACCTTGGCCGCCAGGCCGCCGCCCGCGGACACCGGGGGCGGCGGCGCGGTAGGTCTATCCTCCCCGCGGGCGTTACAGTGGGGAACTGTGACTGAAGAAACCACTGCCGTGAATACCCCGGCGGCAGACCCCTCGGCCAGCGGCCTTCCGGCCTACGGAGCCCCCACCCTGACGGTGCAGCTGAAGATGCTCGACGACGGCCTGCAGCCGCCGTCGTACGCCCACCCGGGCGACGCCGGCGCGGACCTGCGTGCCCGCGAGGACGTTGTGCTCGGGCCGGGGGAGCGGCGGCTGGTGCCCACCGGGGTGTCCATCGCGCTTCCTGACGGCTTTGTCGCCTTGATCCACCCCCGTTCCGGCCTGGCCACCAAGCACGGCCTGACCGTGGTGAACGCACCCGGCACGGTGGACGCGGGCTACCGCGGGGAGATCGCCGTGACTCTGCTGAATACCGACCGCGACGAGGCGATTGAACTGCGCCGCGGCGATAGAATTGCACAAATGGTCATCCAGCGCGTGGAGTACGCGGAGTTCGTGCCCGTCCAGGAGCTCAGCGATTCGGTCCGCGGCGCCGGCGGCTTCGGCTCCACCGGCGGTTTCGGCGCCCCCGGGGCCTGAGCCCCGCCCGTTTGACGCATCTGTTCCCTGTCCCGAGGCCGAGCGCCTGGCACAGGATCACAACTAAGGAGACAACACCATGGTTTTTGGGCGTGGCAGGAAAGCCAAGCAGGAGCAGTTGACGGACACCGGCGACACCCGGGAGGACGCAGCTGTTGACGCCGGCGCGCCCGCCGAGGGCACGGCTGGCGCCCTGCGGAGCGCCGGTCCCCATGACGTCGCGGACATCGACAACCAGGACGGCTACGTCGACCTCGGCGCCCTGTTGATTGCCCCGCGCGAAGGGCTGCAGCTCCGCCTTGAGGTCGAGGAAGCCACCCAGCGCGTCGTGGCCGTCACCATGGACCTGGAAGGTTCGAGCCTGCAGCTGCAGGCCTTCGCCGCGCCCCGCTCCGAAGGTCTCTGGGACGAAATCCGTGAGCAGATCGGCCAGTCCGTGGGCAGCCAGGGCGGCCAGGTTGAGGAGATTGAGGGCCACTTCGGCATCGAGCTCGTCGCCAAGCTGCCTGCCGGCGACGGCAGCGAGGGCTATCGGGTGGCTCGGTTCATCGGCGTCGACGGCCCCCGCTGGTTCCTCCGCGGTGTCCTCGGCGGAGACGCCGCACTGGACCGCGACGCCGCCGCCGGACTCGAGGAACTGTTCCGCCAGATCGTCGTGGTGCGGGGCGAGAGCCCCATGCCGCCGCGCGAGCTGCTTCAGCTCCGCCTTCCCCGGGACTCCGGCGTCGCGGCACCGCAGGGTGCCCCGGAGTTCGAGCAACCCGAGCGCGGACCGGAGACTACCCAGATTGGTTGATGCCGCCGGCAAGAAAGCTGCCGCAGCTGTCCCCGTGCGGGGGCTGCCCGAGCGCGGACGTGTGCTGTGCCGCGGCTTCATTGAATCTGTGACCTATGCCCCGGCCAGCGAGGTGGCAGCTTTCACAGCCATCGTCACCGACCATGACGCCCCGCCGGCCAAGGCGCGGCCGGCCGCTTCTGCGGTCCAGGCCGCCCAAGCCGGCCAGCCCGGCGTCCGGCGCAAGCGGCCTGCCGCGGCCGCCGACCGGCTCCGCGTGATCTGGCTGGGACGGCGCCGCATCCCCGGCGTGAAGGCCGGCCTGGAGCTACGGCTCGAGGGCATGGTCACTGTCCGGGACGGGCTGCCCACCATGTTTAATCCGCGCTACGAAATACTTTCCCGCCTGGAGGAACAATGAGCACGCCCGAAGACCAGCAGCCCTCGGTGGCCCAGCTCGCCGAAGGCTACGCGGCGAAGGCGGGACTGCACCGCACCAGCAACGGCAACATCGACGTGCTCAAGAGCGCCGGCGGTGTCCAGGGCATCGCCGAAAGCATCCTTCCGGGGCTGGTGTTCCTGATCGCCTTCACCGTGACCCGTGAACTTCCGCTGGCCCTGATCGCCGCGCTGGCGGTGGCCGCGGCGTTTACCGTCGCCCGGCTGATCCAGCGCAAGCCGCTGACGCAGGCGCTGGCCGGCATTGTCGGCGTCGGGCTATCAGCTTGGCTCGCGAACTCGACTGGCAAGGCCGAGGACTTCTACGTCCTGGGCTTCTTCACCAACCTCGGCTACATCCTTGCGATGTCGATCTCCATCGCGGTGCGCTGGCCTTTCGCCGGGCTGCTGTTCGGTTTCATCCGGAACGAGGGCCTGGACTGGCGCAAGCATCCGGCCCGGGTGAAGGCCTACCGGATCGGCACCTGGGTGATCATTTCGGTCCTGGCCCTGCGCCTGATCGTGCAGGTCCCGCTGTACCTGATGGGGGAGCAGGGCCTCGCAGGCCTCGCCACCACCAGGCTCATCATGGGCGCGCCGCTGTACATCCTGGGCATGTGGGTCGCCTGGCTGCTCACCCGTCCCGCGCCGGCCCCGGCTGACCAGCCGAGCGAAGCCGACTAACCCGCAGTTGTTGTCGTTTTGAGCGGTCAAAACGACAACAACTGCGAGCCAGTTGGGCGGTTCAGCCGTCGAAGCCGTCGTCGCCGGCGGGCTGGGTCTCGCGGCCATGCAGGTCCGCGTTGACCGGGTGCTGGCCGGCGCTCGAAGGTTCACCGGCTGACTCGACCTCGGACTCCGGGGCCGAGAGTAGGGCCCGCAGCCCGTCCTCGGCAGCGATGGTGGTGACGAAGAACAGTTCGTCGCCGCCGTCGATCACGTCGTCCCGGCTCGGCGTGATGGGCGCTTGGTCGCGCAGGATCGCCACCAGGGTCGCATCCTCCGGCCAGTCGATGTCGCCCACGGTCAGGCCAATCACGTGCGAATCATGCGGCACCGTGAACTCCACCAGCGAGGACACCCCGGTCTGCAGGGTCAGCAGGCGGACCAGGTCGCCGATCTCCACGGCCTCTTCCACGAGGGCTGTCATCAGCTGCGGGGTGTTCACCGCGACGTCGACGCCCCAGGAATCATCGAACATCCAGTCATTCTTCGGGTTGTTCACCCGGCCGACGGTCCGTCCCACACCGAACTCGGTCTTGGCCAGCAGCGAGACCACAAGGTTCACCTTGTCGTCGCCCGTCGCGGAGACCACGACGTCGGCGTCCTCCAGCCGGGCGTCCTTGAGGGTGCTGAGCTCGCAGGCATCGCCGACAAGCCAGTGCGCGCCGCGCAGCCCGCTGCGGCCGATCACCTCGGGCTTGAGGTCGATCAGCAGGATCTCGTGCTTGTGGGCCAGCAATTCACGGGCGATCGAGGAACCGACGCTGCCCGCCCCGACGATGACAACTTTCACTTAAGACTCCTTGGCGGGGGACTTGGCAAGAATGTGGGCGACCTCGGAGGTGCGGTCCACGCTGAGCATGGCGTGGACGGTGTCGCCGTCCTGGTACGAGGTTCCGGGCCCGGGGAGGATGCCCTCGCCGAAGCGCGTGAGGTAGGCGACGCGGATGTCGGCGGCCTTCTCAAGCGCTGACACCGGGTGGCCGATCCAGCCGGAGTCCACGTCCACCTCGGCCAGCACCAGCCGGCCGGAGGGGTCGCGGAAATCACCGGCGAGGTGCTGTTCCGGAAGGATCCGCCGGAGCACCTGGTCCGCGCTCCAGCGCACCGCCGCGACCGTGGGGATGCCGAGGCGCTGGTAGATCTCCGCGCGGCCCGGATCGTAGATCCGCGCCACGACGTGCGGAACGTGGAACGTCTCGCGGGCCACCCGGGTGGCCAGGATGTTGGAGTTGTCGCCGCTGGACACGGCAGCGAAGGCGTAGGCCTCCTCGACCCCGGCCTGCTTGAGGGTTTCCCGGTCAAAGCCGACGCCGGTGACCTTGCGGCCGGAGAAACCGGTCCGGAGCCGGCGGAACGCACGGTCGTCCTGGTCGATGATCGCGACCGAATGGCCGGCGTCCTCCAGTGTGTGCGCCAGGGTTGCCCCGACACGGCCACAACCCATGATCACGAAGTGCGCCACACGTGCCTCCTCAAGCTTCTGTGTCTGTTGCTGCGTAAAACTCTACCGGCCACCGGGGCCCCGGAGCCGGTCCGACGGCGGTGCGGCCGGGCGCCTGCCCGCAGGCAGGCTTCGCCGTCATGACATCGCGTCCGAATCAGACTAGCTTTGTCTGGTGCTGACAATTTTCAATGCCGTGAAGCGGGTGCTGGTAGGCAGGCCCTTCCGGAACGACCGTCTGGCCCACACCCTGCTGCCGAAGCGGATCGCGCTCCCCATTTTCGCCTCCGACGCGCTGTCCTCGGTGGCCTACGCGCCGGACGAAATCCTGCTGACCCTGGCGTTGGCCGGCGTCAGCGCGGTGGCGTTTTCCCCCTGGGTGGGGCTCGCCGTCATGGTGGTGCTGCTCACAGTGGTGGCCTCCTACCGCCAGAACGTGCACGCTTACCCCTCCGGCGGCGGCGACTACGAGATCGCCAACGAAAACCTGGGCAAGTACGCCGGCCTCACCGTCGCCTCGGCCCTGCTGGTGGACTACGTGCTCACCGTCGCGGTGTCGATGTCCTCGGCCGCCGCCTACCTGACCACTGCCGTCCCCTCGCTGCACGGCCAGCAGGCAGCGATCGCCACGATCGGCGTCGTAATCCTGGCCCTCGTGAACCTGCGCGGCATCCGCGAAGCCGGCAGTGTCTTCGCGGTGCCCACCTACATCTTTATGTTCTCAATCCTCGGCATGACCGCCGTCGGCGTCTTCCAAGCCGCCACCGGCCAGCTCGGCCAGGCGCCGTCGGCCGAGTTCCAGATCGTCCCGGCCCCCGGCTTCGACGAGGGACTGGTCGGACTCACCGGGGCGTTCCTGCTGCTCCGTGCGTTCTCCTCCGGCGCCGCGGCCCTCACCGGCGTGGAGGCCATCAGCAACGGCGTGCCGAACTTCCGGAAGCCCAAGAGCAAGAACGCAGCCACCACGCTGCTGCTGCTCGGCGTGATAGCGGCCTCCATGCTGGCCGGCATCATCTATCTGGCCAACGCCACCAAGGTCCACATCGTGCTGGACCCGGCGAAGGAGTTCCTGCTCAACGGCAAGCCGGTGGACGAGGACTACATCCAGAACCCGGCCATCAGCCAGATCGCTCAGACCGTCTTCGGCGCCGGCTCCATCCCCTTCTACATCGTGGTCGCCGCCACCGGCGTGATCCTGGTGTTCGCCTCCAATACCGCCTTCAATGGCTTCCCGGTCCTTGGCTCGATCCTGGCCCAGGACGGCTACCTGCCCCGCCAGCTCCGCACCCGCGGGGACCGGCTCGCGTTCAGCAACGGTGTGCTGGCGCTGGCCGCCGGCGCGCTGGTGCTGATCATCGCGTTCAACGCCGACGTCACCAAGCTGATCCAGCTCTATATCGTGGGCGTTTTCATCTCCTTCACGCTGAGCCAGCTCGGCATGATCCGGCACTGGGGACGCGAGCTGAAGCTCGCCAAGGACCCGGCCACCAAGCTGCGGATGGTCAAGTCCCGCACCATCAACACGATCGGCTTCGGCATGACCGGCCTGGTCCTGGTGATCGTGCTGATCACCAAGTTCGAGCAGGGCGCCTGGATAGCGCTGCTGGCCATGTTCATCCTGTTCCTGATCATGTGGAGCATCCGGGCCCACTACGACAACGTGGCCAAGGAACTCGCCGTGGACGAGGATTCCTCGCCCCGGGCGCTGCCCACCCGGGTGCATGCCGTGCTGCTCGTCTCGCACGTGCGCAAGCCCGTGCTCCGGGCGCTGGCCTACGCCCGTGCCTCGCGGCCCTCCCGGCTGGACGCCATCACGGTGGACATCAGCCCGGAGGAGACCGAACAGACCCTGGCGGATTGGGAGAAACTGGAAATCCCGGTGCCGCTGACGGTGCTGGCCAGCCCGTTCCGCGAAACGGTCACGCCGATCATGGAGTACATCAAGAACATGCGGCGCGACTCGCCGCGCGACCTGATCGTCGTCTACATCCCCGAATACGTCGTCGGCAAGTGGTGGGAGCAGCTGGTCCACAACCAGACGGCGCTGCGGATCAAGACGCGGCTGCACTTCGAGCCCGGCGTCATGGTTGCGAGCGTGCCGTGGCAGCTGAAATCGTCCGAGGAAGCCAAGAGACTGCAGGATATCCAATGAGCACCGACACCACGACGCCCGCCCGCACCGAGCTCGTCGTCGACGTCGGCCCCGTCGCGCACGGCGGCCACTGCGTGGCCCGGCACGAGGGCCGCGTGATCTTTGTCCGTCACGGCATCCCCGGCGAGAAAGTCCGGATCCGGCTCACCGACGAGGGCGAGTCCGCCAAGTTCTGGCGCGCCGACGTCGTTGAGGTGCTGGAGGCCTCCCCGGACCGGGTGGAGCACTTCTGGCACGCGGCCGACGCGCAGCGGTCCTGGTCCCACGGCCACCCTCCCGTCGGCGGCGCCGAGCTGGGCCACATCTCGCTGGACCGCCAGCGCAGCCTCAAATCCGAGGTGCTGGCCGAGCAGCTGCACCGCCTGGCCGGCGTCGACGTGCCCGTCACGGTTGAGGCTGTGGGGGAGGCGGCCGCCGGCGCGGCGACCGGCCTCGCCTGGCGCACCCGCGCAGGTTTCGCCGTGACGCCGGGAGGCAAGCTCGGCATGCATGCGCACCGCTCCGACGCCGTGTTCCCGGTCCGTGAGATGCCGCTGGCCGTCGAGGGCATCAACGCCCTGAAACTCTGGGACATCGACCTGCAGGGGATTGAACGGATTGACGTCGCAGCTCCTGCCAACGGGTCGCGGCCGCTGGTGCTCCTGGTGCCCTCGGCCGGAACCCGGGCCAAGCGGCTCAGCGCCGTTCTGGCCCAACTGCCGGACGACGTCTCGGTGGCGCGGGTGGACCCGGGCACGGGCGAGGTGACGCAGTTGCGGGGTCGCACCTGGGTGCAGGAAACGGCGGCCGGCCACGAGTACCGGGTCACCGGCGACGGCTTCTGGCAGATCCACCGCGACGCCCCGGACACCCTGGTGGGGGCCGTGACCGGCTTCCTGCACGACGGCGGCTACCTGGCCGCCGGGGCAGTCGTGGCGGACCTTTACGCCGGTGCGGGGCTCTTCACCGCACCCCTCGCCGACGCCGTCGGAGTCACCGGCTCCGTGCTGTCCGTGGAAGGGGCGCCCGGCACCAGCCGGGATGCCCGCAAGAACCTGCACGGCGCATCCCAGGTCGAAATCGTGCAGGGGAAAGTGGAGCGCGTGCTGCGGCAGAAGCCGCGCAACTTCGACGCCCTGGTACTTGACCCGCCCCGGGCCGGCGCCGGCAAAGCCGTGGTCAACCAGCTGGTCGCGGCCGGCCCCCGGGCGATCGCCTACGTCTCCTGCGATCCGGCGTCATTTGCCCGCGACGTGGGCTACTTCCAGCAGGCCGGCTGGGCACTCGGGGAGCTGCGTGCCTTCGACCTGTACCCGCACACCCACCACATGGAGACTGTGGCGTTACTGACTCCCCGGGGCTAAGGCCACTAGGATGGGCGAAGTAGTCCGACCTCGCGCACTGCAGTCCCTGAAATGAGTTTCACTACACATGTCCTAGTTAGGCTGCCCTAACTAGCAAGGGGTCTGCGGCGCGACAAAGATGAAACTGTTGCGAGAGGAGTCCTGCGATGAGCATTGTGGACAGCTTCGGTTCAAAAGGCAAACTTAATGTAGCCGGTACCGAATACGAAATTTTCCGGTTGAACTCCGTTGAAGGTGCAGAAAACCTTCCGTTCAGCCTCAAGGTATTGCTTGAAAACCTGTTGAGGACCGAGGACGGCGCCAACATCACGGCCGATCACGTCCGAGCACTGGCCGGTTGGGACCCCAACGCCGAGCCCGACACTGAAATCCAGTTCACGCCGGCGCGCGTGATCATGCAGGACTTCACTGGCGTGCCCTGCGTTGTCGACCTCGCCACCATGCGCGAGGCCGTGAAGGAACTCGGCGGCGACCCCAAGCGGGTCAACCCGCTGGCGCCGGCGGAAATGGTCATCGACCACTCCGTCCAGATCGACGCCTTCGGCAACTCCGGCGCGCTGGAGCGCAATATGGAGATCGAGTACCAGCGCAACGGTGAGCGGTACCAGTTCCTGCGTTGGGGCCAGACCGCGTTCGACGACTTCAAGGTCGTCCCGCCGGGAACCGGCATCGTGCACCAGGTCAACATCGAATACCTGGCCCGCACCGTCATGACCCGCGAAATCGACGGCGTCGTCCGTGCCTACCCGGACACCTGCGTCGGCACCGACTCGCACACCACCATGGTCAACGGCCTGGGCGTGCTCGGCTGGGGCGTCGGCGGCATCGAGGCCGAGGCTGCCATGCTCGGCCAGCCCGTCTCCATGCTGATTCCCCGCGTCGTCGGCTTCAAGCTGACCGGGTCCATCCCGGCCGGCGCCACCGCCACCGACGTCGTGCTCACCATCACCGAGCAGCTGCGCCAGCACGGCGTGGTCGGCAAGTTCGTGGAGTTCTACGGCGAAGGCGTCGCGGCTGTGCCGCTGGCCAACCGCGCCACCATCGGCAACATGAGCCCCGAGTTCGGCTCCACCGCCGCAATGTTCCCGATCGACGACGTCACGCTCGACTACCTGCGCCTCACCGGCCGCTCGGACGAGAACGTGGCCCTCGTGGAGTCCTACGCGAAGGAACAGGGCCTCTGGCACGAGCCCTCCCGCGAGATCAAGTTCTCCGAGTACCTTGAGCTGGACCTGTCGACGGTTGTCCCGTCGATCTCCGGCCCGAAGCGCCCGCAGGACCGCATCATCCTCACCGAGTCCAAGGCACAGTTCCGCGAGGACCTGCGCAACTACGTGAAGGAAGAGCTCGCAGACGGCAGCCTGGACGAAGCGATCGACGAAAGCTTCCCGGCTTCCGACTCGCCGTCGTTCACCGCCTCGGCGACCCACCTCACGGACCAGGCGCCGCACGCGCACGGTCCGAAGTCCAACGGCCGCCCGTCCAAGACCGTGGCCGTCAAGACCGCCGACGGCCGCGAGTTCGAGCTGGACCACGGTGCGGTGTCGATCGCCTCGATCACCTCCTGCACCAACACGTCCAACCCGTCCGTGATGCTGGCCGCCGCCCTGCTGGCCCGCAACGCCGTGGACAAGGGCCTCACCTCGAAGCCCTGGGTCAAGACCTCCGTGGCCCCCGGGTCCAAGGTCGTCACCGACTACTACAACAAGTCGGGCCTGACCCCGTACCTGGAGAAGCTGGGCTTCTACATCGTCGGCTACGGCTGCGCGACCTGCATCGGTAACTCCGGTCCGCTCGACGCCGAAATCTCGGAGGCCATCCAGGCCAACGACCTTTCCGTCACCGCAGTCCTCTCCGGTAACCGCAACTTCGAAGGCCGGATCAACCCGGACGTCAAGATGAACTACCTGGCCTCCCCGCCGCTGGTCATCGCGTACGCCCTGGCCGGCACCATGGACTTCGACTTCGAGAACGACGCGCTGGGCCAGGACGAAGCCGGCAACGACATCTTCCTGAAGGACATCTGGCCGAACCCGGTCGAGGTCCAGCAGGTCATCGACTCCTCGATCGACAAGGGCATGTTCGCCCGCGGCTACGAGGGCGTCTTCGACGGCGACGACCGCTGGAAGGCACTCGACACCCCGGCCGGCGACACCTTCGCCTGGGATGAGAAGTCCACCTACGTCCGGAAGCCCCCGTACTTCGAGGGCATGAAGGCCAAGCCGGAGCCGGTCCAGGACATCACCGGAGCGCGCGTGCTGCTCAAGCTCGGCGACTCGGTCACCACGGACCACATCTCCCCGGCCGGTTCCTTCAAGTCGGACACCCCGGCCGGCCAGTACCTGCTGGCCAACGGCGTGGAGCGCAAGGACTTCAACTCCTACGGCTCACGCCGTGGCAACCACGAAGTCATGATCCGCGGCACCTTCGCCAACATCCGGATCAAGAACCAGCTCCTCGACGGCGTCGAGGGCGGCTTCACGCGCGACTTCACGCAGGCCGACGCCCCGCAGGCCTACGTCTACGACGCCGCGCAGAACTACCAGGCCGCCGGCACCCCGCTGGTCGTCCTGGCCGGCAAGGAATACGGCTCCGGCTCGTCCCGAGACTGGGCCGCCAAGGGCACCGCACTGCTGGGCGTCAAGGCTGTCATCGCCGAGAGCTACGAGCGCATCCACCGCTCGAACCTGATCGGCATGGGCGTCCTGCCGCTGCAGTACCCGGCCGGCCAGAACGCCGCCAGCCTGGGCCTGACCGGCACGGAGACCTTCGCGGTCTCCGGCGTCACCGCGCTCAACGAAGGCACCACGCCGAAGACCCTTACGGTCACCGCGACGGCCGAAGACGGCTCCACCACCTCCTTCGATGCGGTCCT
The DNA here is from genome assembly GCF_056397125.1 of Arthrobacter sp. 05N425. NCBI lineage: Bacteria > Bacillati > Actinomycetota > Actinomycetes > Micrococcales > Micrococcaceae > Arthrobacter > Arthrobacter sp. 05N425. The sequence continues at coordinate 57,308 of NZ_JBFTMU010000006.1, read as the reverse complement.
GCGCATCGATACCCCGGGTGAAGCCGACTACTACCGCAACGGCGGCATCCTGCAGTACGTGCTGCGCCAGATCTCCGCTAGCTAGCGGCAGCCAGGCAACACCACCCGAAAGCCCCGGCCCGTCCCTGACGGACCGGGGCTTTCGCGTTCCCGGGACCACCGGCACCCGGCCCGGTTCCGAGGCGTTAGAGTTAAAAGGCATGTCTACTACCCGGAGGAGGGGCCGTTGGGAATTTTGGAGACCATCCGGAGTCCGCAGGACCTGAGCAAGTTGTCCCAAGCGCAGCTGGACCAGCTGGCCGCCGAGGTCAGGGAATTCCTGATCGGCAACGTCTCCCAGACGGGAGGCCACCTCGGGCCGAACCTTGGCGTCGTTGAACTCACCATCGCGGTGCACCGGATCTTCGATTCCCCCCGCGACAGCATCGTCTTCGACACCGGCCACCAGTCCTACGTGCACAAGCTCCTCACCGGGCGCCAGGACTTCAGCACGCTCCGCCAGCAGGGCGGCCTGTCCGGCTACCCGGACCGGGCAGAATCCGAGCACGACATCGTCGAAAGCTCGCACGCGTCCTCCTCGCTGTCCTGGGCCGACGGCATCTCCCGCGCCCGTCAGCTGACCGGCGACGGCGACCGCTACGTGATCGCCGTCGTCGGTGACGGCGCCCTGACCGGCGGCATGGCCTGGGAAGCGATCAACAACATCGCTGCGGACAAGAAGCGCCGCGTCGTGATCGTGGTGAACGACAACGGCCGCTCCTACGCCCCGACCGTCGGCGGCGTCGCCGACTACCTCGCCTCGCTGCGCCCCACCATCGATTCCCTCCGTGCCGCCCCCGCCTACGAGGGCGCCCTGGACTGGTGGAAGAAGCGGCTGCAGAGCGGCGGCCCGGCGGGCCAGTTCACCTACAAGAGCCTGCATGCCATGAAGAAGGGCATCAAGGACTGGTGGGCGCCGCAGGGCATGTTCGAGGACCTCGGCATGAAGTACATCGGCCCGGTGGACGGTCACAACCTCCAAGCCATGGAGAACGCGCTGTCCACGGCCAAGAACTATGCCGGCCCCGTGATCGTCCACGCCATGACCGAAAAGGGCCACGGCTACGCCCCGGCCCGCGCGCACGAGGCGGACCAGTTCCACGCCGTCGGCATCATCGACCCGGAAACCGGTGAGCCAACCGAGGCCGGCGGCGCCAAGTCCTGGACCTCCGTCTTCGCCGACGAGATCGCCGACATCGCCGACGAACGCAAGGACATCGTCGGCATCACCGGCGCCATGCTGATCCCGGTTGGGCTGCACAAGTTCGCCGCCCGCCACCCGGAGCGGGTGTTCGACGTCGGCATCGCCGAACAGCACGCCCTCACCTCCGCCGCCGGCATGGCCTTCGGCGGGCTTCACCCCGTGGTGGCCGTCTACGCGACCTTCCTCAACCGCGCCTTCGACCAGCTGCTGATGGATGTCGCCCTGCACAAGGCCGGCGTCACGGTGGTGCTGGACCGGGCCGGCGTCACCGGCCCCGACGGTGCCAGCCACCACGGCATGTGGGACATGGCGATGGTCCAGATCGTCCCCGGCCTGCACCTCGCCGCGCCGCGTGACGCCTCCCGGCTGCGCGAGGAACTGCGCGAGGCCGTGGCCGTCGAAGACGCGCCCACCGTCATCCGCTACTCCAAGGGCACCGTCGGCGCGGAAGTCGAAGCCCTCGAACGGCTCAGCGACGGCGTCGACGTGCTGGCCCGCCGCCCGGCCGGATCCAGCGACAACGACGTACTGATTGTCAGCGTCGGCGCCATGTCCGAACTCGCGCTGGACGTCTCGAACCGGCTCGGCGCCCAGGGCATCAGCTCCACCGTGGTGGACCCGCGCTGGGTCCTTCCCGTGCCCCAGTCGGTCATCGCCCTCGCCTCGCACCACCGCCTCGTGATCTGCATCGAGGACGGCGTCCGGGCCGGCGGCGTCGGCTCCCGGATCCGCCAGGAAATGAGGGCCGCCGGCGTGGACACGGCCCTCAACGAGGTGGGCCTCCCGGTGGAGTTCCTGGACCACGGGAGCCGCAGCCAGGTGCTGGAGCGGGTCGGCCTGACCGCCCAGCAGATCACCCACGACGTCGTCGCGCAGGTCCTCGGGACCAAGGTGCCGTTCGCACGGCCGCTGCCCGGCCAGGCGCACCCCAGCACCGGCAGCCTGCCGATCCTGTGAGGAATCCGGCGTCGGACCAGCCTTACCAAGCCGTCAAGGCACAGCAATCACCCTTCGACGGCACTGACCGCGGACGGTTTACGAAGGGACAGCCATGAGCGGCATTATCCGGGTCTACAAGCGCGACGAAGAGGGAGTCCTGCACTTCAGGGAAGCGTGGATTGACGAGGAGTACCACGAGTTCGTGATGAACCACGGCGTCGTCGGGCACCAGAGCAAGACCGAGGAGACGGCGGCTGCCGACGCCGCCGCGGGCGAGGGGCTCATGGAGGCCTTCGCGGCGCAGTGCGCCGAGGACGGCTACGCGGAGATCCCGGAGGAGGAGCAGTTCTGGGTGGTGGCGCAGTACGCGCTCAAGACCAAGGACGGCACCAGCCGCGACCGCTACCTCGAGGAAAAAGCCAAGGACGCCCTGATCAGCCACCTCGCCTGGCGCGGCCTCGGCGTCGTGGACCGGTCCGAGTTCTCCGACGCCAAGCTCAACATCTTCTGCCTCACCCCGGACGTCAACAAGACCGTCAACGCTATCAAGGTCTGCATCCGGGGCGAAGACCTGGACTTCACCAAGCTGAGCATCGGCGCCGCCCCGTTCGGCAGCACTGACTTCAAGCTCAAGCACTCGGCCAAACCGGCCAACAGCTTCGCGCTCTAGGCACCACGCCTGGATATCCACCGGTACGGAGCCGGCCACGGCTCACATCAGTTTGGGGGCAAGCGATTGGAAGGAAACGCAATGACGCGGAAATCCCCTCGACCAGGCAGCACTCCACTTCCCGCCGGGCTGGCGGCGCCGGCCCGCAGGTCCCTGGCCCATGCGGGGGTGGAAACCCTCGAGCACCTGGTGCTGCTGGGCCGGCGCCGGCTGGCAGGGATGCCGGGAGTCTGCCCGCGCACCCTTGCGCAACTACAGGACGCCATGGACGAGCAAGGGCTGGAGCTTCCCGCGGGGTAGCAGCGTCCGGGAGCCTGCCCGGGAGCCCGCCGCGGCCGTTATAGGCTGATTCCCATGACTGAATACCGCCGCGTAGGAAATTCCGGACTAACCGTCTCCGTCGTGGGACTTGGCTGCAACAACCTGGGCCGGGCCAACACCGCCACCGAGTCGCAGGAGGGGACCGACGCCGTCGTGCATGCGGCCCTGGACGCCGGCGTCACGTTCTTCGACGTCGCCGACGCCTACGGCCGGGAGCCCGGGCTCAGCGAAACCATGCTGGGCAAGGCCCTCGGTTCGCGCCGCGCCGACGCCGTGATCGGCACCAAGTTCGGCATGGACATGCGCGGGACCAACGGCAACGACTTCGACGCCCGCGGCTCCCGGCGCTACATCATCAAGGCAGCCGAGGCCTCGCTGCGCCGGCTCGGAACGGACTGGATCGACCTCTACCAGTTCCACACGCCGGACCCGCTGACACCCATCGACGAGACCCTCGCCGCCCTGGACGAGCTCGTGACCAGCGGCAAGGTCCGCTACATCGGCCACTCCAACCGGGCCGGCTGGCAGATCGCGGAGGCCGAATTCGTGGCCCGCGCCCGCGGCGGAGCCCGCTTCATCTCCAGCCAGAACCACTACAACCTGCTGGACCGCCGCGCCGAGCTGGAGGTCACCCCGGCCGCCGAGGCCTACGGCCTGGGCGTGCTCCCGTACTTCCCGCTGGCCAACGGCCTGCTGACCGGCAAGTACTCGCAAGGTAAGGCGCCGGAGGGGTCGCGCCTGAGCCACACCCGCACCAACCTCGTCCACGACGCCGACTGGAAACAGCTGGGTGCCTTCTCCGCCTTCGCCGCCGAGCGGGGGCTCAACGAGATCCAGGTTGCGTTCTCCTGGCTCGCCGCCCAACCCTCCGTCAGCAGCGTGATCGCCGGTGCGACCCGGCCCGAACAGGTCCGGCAGAACGCCGCCGCGGTCGCCTGGGTCCCGGACGCCGCCGAGCTGGCAGAACTCGATGAGATCTTCCCGCGCACGCCGAAGGTCGCACTCTTCTGAGCCCGGAAATACCCGGCGCCCTGGACGCCGACCACCTGGTCCTGATGGACGTCGATACCGGGATCGACGACGCCCTCGCCATCGTGTACCTGCTGTCCCGGCCCGAGGTCCGGCTGCAGGCCATCACCTGCACCGCCGGCAACGTCGGGGCGCGCCAGGTGGCGCTGAACAGCCTGTCCCTGCTGGAGCTGTGCGGGCGGGAAGGGATCGAAGTCGCCGTCGGCGCCGAGGTCCCGCTGGAAATCCCGCTGGTCACCACCGAAGAGACCCACGGGCCGCAGGGGATCGGCTACGCCGAGCTGCCTGCCCCCGCCCAGCCGATCTCACAGCGCCACGCCGTGGACGTCTGGGTGGAGGAGGCCAGAGCGCATCCGGGGGAGATCACCGGCCTGATCACCGGACCGCTGACCAATTTCGCCCTGGCCCTGCGCCGCGAACCGGAACTGCCGCGGCTGCTCAAAGGCCTGGTGATCATGGGCGGCAGCTTCTACTACCAGGGCAACACGACGCCGACGGCGGAATGGAACACCGCGGTGGACCCGCACGCCGCCAAGGAGGTCTACGCGGCCTACCGCGGGATGCCCGAGGACAAGCTGCCGGTCGTCTGCGCGCTGGAGACCACGGAGCGGATCGAGATGCTGCCGGAGCACCTACGCCGGCTCGGCGAGGCCGCGGGGGCTGCCGAACCCGAGCTGGTGCTTCCGGAGCAGCCCGAAGGACTGCGCAGCGGCTCCAGCAGCCCGCTGGTTGCGTGCTTGTCGGACGCGATCCGCTTCTACATGGAGTTCCACCGGCTCTATGACCAGGGCTACGTCGCCCACATGCACGACGCGTTCGCCGCCTGCGCCGCCGTCGGACGCACGCCCTTCAGCACGCGGCTGGCGACGGTCGACGTCGAGACGGAGTCCCCGCTGCTGGCCGGCACAACGGTGGCCGACTTCCGCGGCCTGTGGGGGCTGCCGCCGAACGCCAGGATCGTCAGCGGCAACGACCCCGGCCAGTGCTTCGACGAGCTGATTGCCTCCGTGGGCGCGCTGGCACGCTCCCTGGGCGCACCGTAGCCGCGGGCGCCGGCCGGGCCCGCGGCGCCGGTGTTCCCGGGAGGGCCGGCCGATCGCTAAGATGGTAGCTGCGCCGAGGTGACATGAGGCGGTTGTTGCAAACCCCAGCCGAAGGACTTTTCCCATGTCACCGCAGCCCCTGACCCTCCCCGACGCAGGCTCCCGCACCGGAGCCGGCACGGCACCCGGCCGCCGCCGGCTGCTCGAAATCGCAGGCGCCGCTGCCATCGCCGCCACCTACGTCTTCCTCGTCCTCACCCAGCCGGTCGAGATCGCCAACGGACCGGCAAGCTTCTCCGCCCTGGTTGCCCTCGGCGGCTTCCTGCTCGGCGCGGTGCTGCTGCTCGTCGCCGTGCTGCCCGTCCTGCCCACCTCCACCCTGGTCCTGATGCCGGTGGCGATTGTGCTGAACGTGGTCCTCGGCCAGCTGATGGGCAGCACCGGACTGCCGTTCTACCTGGACGCGATCGGCACGGTCCTGATCGCCGTCCTCGCCGGGCCGGCCGCCGGTGCCGCCACCGGAGTGCTCGGCAGCATTGTCTGGTCCTTCTTCAACCCCACCGTGCTGCCCTTCGCCGCCGGCGCGGCCCTGATCGGGTTCCTCGCCGGGCTGGCCGCCCGCGGGGGACTGTTCCGCCGCTTCTATCTCGCGCCCGTGGCCGGCTTCCTTACCGGCATCCTGGCCGGCGTCGTCTCCGCCCCGATCGCAGCCTTTGTCTACGGCGGAACCGCGGGCCTGGGCACCGGCGCCATCGTCAGCGCGTTCCGTGCCATGGGCGACACCCTGCTGGCAGCGATCACCAAGCAGGCACTCATCTCCGACCCGATGGACAAGGCAATTGTCTTCACGATCGCCGCGCTGCTGGCCTACGCCCTGCCGCGGCGCACGACGTTCCAGTTCGCCTTCGTCCGCCGCTTCCGGGTACTCGCGGGTAAGGTCCCGGCGGATCCCGCAGCCTAGGCCATGCGCCTGCACCCGCTCACAGCCCTGACCGCGGCGTGCTGTGCCGCGGTCATTACGACGGCGGCCGGCAGCTGGCCGCTGTCCGTCGCCGTGGCCGTGGCCGCCGTGCTGCTTGCCGCACGCGCGGGCGTCGCAGTGCGGGTGCTGCTGGCTGCCGGGGTCATCCTCGCACCGTTGTTCCTGTCCCTGCTGGTGCTGCACGGCTTGTTCTTCCCGGAGGGGCACACCGTGCTGGCGCAGTGGGGGCCGGCCCGGGTCACCGCCGAAGGACTCAGCTTCGCCCTGGAGCTGGCCTCGCGGACAGCCGCGTGCGTCCTGCTGCTGCTGTTGTTTTCCTTCACCGTCAGCGTCCCGGATCTGCTGACCGCCCTCGCCGCGCGGCGCATCCCTCCGCAGTTCAGCTTCGTGCTCGCGTCCACGCTCACGCTGGTCCCTGCGATGGCCGAAAGGGTGGAGAAGATCCGTCAGGCCCAGGAAGCGCGCGGGCTGGTGGTCGGGCGCGGGCTGCTGTCCCGGCTGGCGGCGGCCAGGCTGCAGGCGGTGCCGCTGGTCTTGGGCCTGGTGGAGGATGCCGGGCTCCGGGCACAGGCCCTGGACGCGCGGGGTTTCGGCACCACCGGACCACGGACCAGCTACCGGCAACTGCAGGACCCTCCTGCGCAACGCATCGTCCGGGCCGCAGCGCTCCTGCTGGCCGCCGCCGCCGTGGTCCTGCGGCTCATCACGGCATGGCCCGCGGCGGTGCACTCGTGAACGGGGACGGACGCGCCCAGCCCGGGCAGCCCGCCACCGGGGCGCTGCCCGCGGCCGCTGCCCGGATCAGGAGCTTCAGCTTCCACGGGGATGCGGGCGATGCGCTGCGGGATGTGCAGCTCTCCGTCCTGCCGGGAACCCTGACCGCCGTGCTGGGTGGTTCCGGCAGTGGCAAGACCACCCTCGGCAAGCTCCTCGCCGGCTGGCTTCGGGGCGGCCATTCCGGTGTCCTGCGCGGCAGTCTGGCGCTGGGCGCGGACCGCCTCGAATTCCACGGCGGCAGCGGCGACCCCCGGATCAACCCCGCTGCCTGGTCCGGCCGGGTGGGATACGTGCCGCAGGACGCCGCCGCCATGCTGTCCTCGGTGCGCTCTACGGTGGCGGATGAACTGGCCTTCGGCCTGGAAAATCGGGGTGTGCCCCGCCCCGAGATGATCCGGCAGGTGGCCCGAATCGCCGAACAAACCGGCCTGTCCGGGCTGCTGGAGCGGGACCCGGCAGAGCTCTCCGGCGGCGAGCTGCGCCGGCTGGCAGTCGCGTGCGCGGTCATCGCCGACCCGCAAGTGCTGGTGCTGGACGAACCACTCGCCTCCCTCGACGCCGACGGTGCCAGCCGGCTCCGCACCCTGGTGAACCGGCTGCTCGAAGCCGGCACCGCTGTGGTGCTCCTGAGCCAGACGGCCGACGCACTCGCCCGCAGCGCCGGGCACTGGATCGTCCTGAACGGCGGCACGGTAACGGCGGAAGGCCGGCCGGCCGAGCTGGGGAACGGGGCCGCGCTCCGCGACGCAGGCGTCGTGGCGGAGAGCCTGGACGCCGGGATGCCGAAAAACCTGACCTGGGCCGCCGCGTCGACCCCGGTCCTTGAACTGCGAGGCATCGGCTTCGGCTACGGGCCAGGCAAGACGCGCGCGGGGGGATCCGCGAGGGGACCGGCAGGGAACGTGCCCCGCGCGGCCCTGCTGCGCGACCTGGACCTGACCGTGCGCCCGGGGGAGCTTGTCGCTATCACCGGCCCCAACGGCACCGGCAAGTCCACGCTGCTGCGCCACTTCAACGGCCTGCTGCGGCCGCAGGCCGGCGAGGTACGCGTCGAAGGTCGAGGCATCGACCGGATCCCGACGGGCCGCATCGCCGCCTCGGTCGGGATGTTGTTCCAGCAGCCGCGCGACCAGCTTTTCGAACGGACGGCGCTGCGGGAGGTCGGCTTCGGGCTGCGCCGGCTTGCCGGTGCGGAGGCGGCCGGCCGGGCGCAGGAGGCACTGGCCGCCGTCGGGCTCTCCGGCGCCGCGCAGACCCACCCGGCCGAGCTGCCGTCTTCCAGCCAGCGGTTGCTTGCCCTGGCCACGGTCCTGGCCCGCAGGCCGGCCGTCATCGCGCTGGATGAGCCCACCGTGGGACTGGATCGGCAGGGGCTCGAACGGCTGCAGCACACGGTCGCCGCCGCAGCGGCGCGGGGCGCCGGCGTCGTCCTGGTCACGCACGACCTCGCTTACGCCCGGGCCAGCGCCCACCGTGTCCTCGCGCTCGACGGCGGCAGCCTGCGGGACATCTGACGGGCGCCGGTTACGAGCCAACTGACACCCGGCGCTGTATATTTCTTGGAGTTTTCCCGTGCCGGAGCAGGCCGTCCATTCACCAGGAGGAACCGTTGAAGAACCCCATCGCCCGCCAGATTGGAACGGTTTTCGTCCCGGTCAGCGACATTGCCAAGGCCCGGGACTGGTATTGCGGCCTGCTCGGAGTCCCGGCCGACGGAGAAATCCTCTTCGACCATCTTTATGTACTGCCGATGGACGGTGCGGGCCTGGTCCTGGACAGCAAGATCTACTCCGCGGACGCGGTCTTCCGCGTCCCCGCGTTCCATCTCAACACGGCAGATATCGAGGCCGCCCACCTGCACCTGCAGGACACCGGGGCCGAGGTCGCGGAGATCCGGGACGGGCAGTGGTTCAACTTCAAGGACCCGGACGGCAATGTGCTGATGATCTGCGAGTGCTAGGAGCGGCCGCCGCGCCCGGGCCGAACGCACGAAGGCGCCGCCGCCCGCGCCGTGATGGCCGGGGCAGCGGCGCCTTCGTCTTTGGTTGCTAGGCTGCTGGTTCGGAGGCCACGCCGGGTGCCAGGAACTTCTTGCCGGTGACCCGCTCGGAGGCGCCCACCCGGTCCAGGTACGGGGTGATGCCGCCCAGGAACATTGGCCAGCCCGCGCCGAGGATCATGCAGAGGTCGATGTCCTCAGGTCCGGCCACCACGCCTTCGGCCAGCATCAGGCCGATCTCCTCCGCGAGGGCGTCCTGCGTGCGGCGCAGCACTTCCTCTGCCGTCGAGGGCGAATCGCCGAAGGTCATCAGGGCCAGGGTCTCGGCCGGGATGACCGGACTGCCGGCCTTCACCGAGGCCGGGTCCCAGATGGACCTGACTCCGTTGTCGATCAGCGCCTGCAGGTTCCGGGACACGGTGAAACGGTCCCCGAAGGCGTCGTGCAGGGATTCCTGCACGTGCTGGGCGACCGGCAGCCCCACCATGGCGCCGAGCGTGAACGGCGTCATGGGCAGGCCCATGGGGCGCAGTGCGTTGTCCGCCACCTCGGCGGGGGTTCCCTCATCGAAGGCCGCGGTCACTTCGCCCATCAGCCGCAACAGGAGCCGGTTGACCACGAAGGCGGCCGCATCCTTGACCAGCACCGCGGACTTCTTCAGTCCCTTGGCCAGTTCGAACGCGGTGGCCAGCACGGCGTCGTCGGTTTTCGGGGCGCGGACGATCTCCAGCAGCGGCATTACAGCCACCGGGTTGAAGAAGTGGAAGCCCACCAGGCGCTCGGGGTACTGCAGGTCCTCGGCCATGGCCGTGACGGACAGCGAGGAGGTGTTGGTGGCCAGGATGCACTCCGGCGAGACGATCGCCTCGACCTCCTTGAACACCTGCTTCTTGACGCTGAGCTCCTCGAACACTGCCTCGATGACGAAGTCGGCGTCGGCGAAGGCCTCCTTGGAGACCGAGCCGCTGACCAGGGCCTTGGTCCGGTTGGCCGCGTCCGCGCTGATCCGCTTCTTCGCCAGCAGCTTGTCCACCTCCGCGTGCACGTAGTCCACACCCTTGTCCACGCGCGCCTGGTCGATGTCCGTCATGACCACGGGCACCTTGAGCTGGCGGGCGAACAGCAGTGCGAGCTGGCTGGCCATCAGGCCGGCGCCGACGACGCCGATCTTCGTGACCGGGCGGGCGAGCTTGCGGTCCGGGGCGCCCGCAGGGCGCTTGGAACGGCGCTGCACGAGGTCCAGGAAGGCGTACACCGTGGAGCGGAACTCGTCGGTCTGCATGAGGTCCGCGAGGGTCTGGCACTCCAGCTCCGCCGATTCGGCCTGCGTCAGGGTGCGGTTGGCCTCCAGCACGTCCAGCACCTTGGCCGGGGCCGGGGAGGCATTGGAGGTCTTGGCCTCCACGAACGCGCGGCCCGCCGCGACGGCGCCGGCCCAGCGTTCGGCAACGTCCGGCGCGGAGGGGTCGACGGCGTTGGCGCGTTCCGGTACGACTGCGCCGGCGATCACCTGCGCGGCCCAGGCGACGGACTGTTCGACGAAGTCGGCCGGCTCGAAGATGGCGTCCGCCACGCCGAGGTCGTGGGCCTGCGGACCCGTCAGGGTGCGGTTGTTGCTCAGCGGGTTCTCGATCATCACCTTGAGGGCGTTCTCGGGGCCGATCAGCCGCGGCAGGATGTAGACCCCGCCCCATCCCGGGATCAGCCCGATGAACGCTTCCGGCAGGGCCAGCGCGCCGGCTCCGGTGGAGACGGTGCGGTAGGTGGACTGCAGGGCGATCTCCAGCCCGCCGCCCAGGGCCAGGCCGTTGATGAACGCGAAGCTCGGGACGCCGAGGTTCGCCAGGGTGGCGTAGACGTCGTGGCCGAGCTGGGCCATCCAGAGGCCCTGTTCACGGCCGCTGACCGACTTGACCGTGGACAGGTCCGCGCCGGCGACCAGGAAGTACGGCTTGCCGGTCACGCCGACGCCGAAGATCTCACCGCGCGCGGCACGGTCCCGCAGTCCCTCGAGCACGGTGCCGAGCTCGATCAGGGTGTTCGGGCCCAGGGTGGTGGGCTTCGAATGGTCCAGGCCGTTGTCCAGCGTGACCAGGGCGAAGGTGCCGGGGCTCGTGCCGTTGACGGCGGGAAGCTGAATGTCCTGGACGTAGGAATGCGTTACCGTCTCGTTCGGAAACAGCTCGGCAAGCTTGTGGAAATCTGCGGCGCTCATGCTGCGGCTCCAGTCTTGGTGGTGTAGTCGGTGCCGTAGTCGGCGTGGTGCGGGTTCTCCCAGATGACGGTGGCACCCATGCCCAGGCCAATGCACATGGTGGTCATGCCGAAGCGGACACCGGGGTCTTCCTCGAACTGGCGGGCCAGCTGGTTCATCAGCCGGACGCCGGACGAAGCGAGCGGGTGCCCGACGGCGATCGCGCCGCCGTAGCGGTTCACCCGGGGGTCGTCGTCGGCGATGCCGAAGTGGTCCAGGAAGCTGAGGACCTGGACGGCGAAGGCCTCGTTGATTTCGAACAGGCCGATGTCGTCGATGCCGAGCCCGGCGTTCTTCAACGCCTTTTCAGTGGCCGGGACCGGCCCGATGCCCATGACTTCCGGTTCGACGCCGGCGAAGGCGTAGCTGACCAGGCGCATCTTGACCGGCAGCCCAAGCTCCTCGGCGGCGTCGGCGGAGGCCAGCAGCGCCGCGGTGGCGCCGTCGTTGAGGCCGGCGGCGTTGCCGGCGGTGACGCGGCCGTGCGCGCGGAACGGGGTGCGCAGCGCGGCGAGGTCTTCCACCGAGGTGCCCGGGCGCGGCGGTTCGTCCACGGTGTTGACCGTCCAGCCCTGGCCGGGCTTCATGGTGGCCACGGGGACCAGGTCCGGCTGGATCTGTTCCTTGGCGTAGGCCGCGGCCAGCTTGTCCTGGGAGGCCACGGCGTAAGCGTCCGTGCGTTCCTTGGTGATGGCGGGGAAGCGGTCGTGCAGGTTCTCCGCGGTGTTGCCCATGTTCAGGGCGGCGGGGTCGACGATCCGTTCGGACATAAAGCGCGGGTTGGGGTCCGCGCCGGCGCCCATCGGGTGGTTGCCCATGTGCTCCACGCCGCCGGCAATGACGACGTCGTAAGCGCCGAAGCCGATGCCGCTGGCGGTCGTCGTCACGGCGGTCATGGCGCCCGCGCACATCCGGTCGATCGCGAAGCCGGGAACGGTCCGCGGCAACCCGGCCAGCAGGGCGGCGGTGCGGCCGATGGTCAGTCCCTGGTCACCGGTCTGCGTCGTGGCGGCGATGGCCACCTCGTCGATGCGCTCGGCCGGCAGTGCCGGGTTGCGGCGCATGAGTTCGCGGATGCACTTGACCACGAGGTCATCGGCGCGGGTTCCGGCGTAGATGCCCTTCTCGCCGGCGCGGCCGAACGGGGTGCGGACGCCGTCAACAAAAACGACCTCGCGGATGGTCCTGCTTTGTCCGATTGTCGGCTTTGCGCTGCTGGCTTGGCTCACGTATTACTCCTCATTGAGACATGGGTGCCGGATTTCCGCCCCCGGGCGGTGGGCTCGGGAAGCAGGAGTGATCCTGGCGGCATCCCTAGCTATGTTACTCATGAGTAACATAGCTGGCAAGGAGTGACGGGCAGCCCGTCAGGAAACGGCGTTGGGCGCTGCTTCGGCAGGGGAGGCCACGGAGGCCGCGGCAGGCTTGGCTTCCTTGGGCGGCAGCGGCTGCGGGTTCAGGAAAGCCTCTGCGATCAGCGGAGCAGTGAGCTGGATCTGCCACTGGCGGGCGCCGAGGTTCTGGAGCTCCTCGGCAATGCCTTCCTCGCTGATCTCCGCGGGAGGACGCCATGCCACGCGGCGGAGGTAGTCCGGGGTGAGCAGGTTTTCGACCGGCAGGTTCAGCTCCTCGGCCCGGGCCTGCAGCTTGGGCCGGGCGGTGGCGAGCCGTGCCGCGGCCTCCGGATCCCGGTCGGCCCAGACGCGTGGCGGCGGGGGAGCGTTGGTGGGCAGGTGCAGCGGCGGGAGTTCCTCAAGGCTGCGGGCCGTGCTGATGCAGCGCAGCCAGCGCGGAGCCTCGCGTTGCGCGGCCCTGCCGTGGAAGCCCTTGGTGCCGAGCAGTTGCGGCACGGTGCTGGGCATGGCCTTGGCGGCGGCAACGAGGGAGGAATCGGGGATAAGCCGGCCCGGGGCGACGTCGCGCTTCTGCGCCAGCGAGTCGCGCTCCAGCCAGAGTTCGCGCACGGCGGCGAGCTGGCGGCGGTCGCGGATCTGGTGCAGCCCGGAGGTCTTGCGCCACGGGTCGACGCGCGGCGGGGCCTGGCCGGCTTCGAGGATCGCGGCGAATTCCTGCTCGGCGTACTCCAGTTTGCCGTCGGCGGTGAGGAGTTCGATCAGCTCCTCGCGGAGCTCGGTGAGGACCTCGACGTCGAGCGCGGCGTAGCGCAGCCACGGCTCCGGCAGCGGCCGGGTGGACCAGTCGGCCGCCGAGTGTTCCTTGGCCAGGCCGAAGCCCAGCAGCTGTTCGATGACGGCGGCGAGGCCAACCCTCGGCAGTCCGGCCAGCCGTGCGGCGAGTTCGGTGTCAAAGAGTTTGTCCGGCCACATGCTGAGTTCGGACAGGCACGGGAGGTCCTGGCTGGCCGCGTGCAGGATCCACTCGACGCCGCGCAGGGCCTCATTGATGATGCGCAGGTCACCAAAGGGCTCCGGGTCGATCAGCCAGGTGCCCGCGCCCTCGCGGCGGATCTGGACGAGGAAGGCGCGCTGGCCGTACCGGAATCCGGAGGCGCGTTCGGCGTCCACTCCCGCCGGGCCGTGGCCGGCGGCCAGGGCTGCGGCACAGCGTTCCAGTCCTGCTTGGGTCTCGATAACGAGCGGGACGCCGTCGCGGGGAGCGTCGAGGTCGATGACCTCGGGGACCAGGCTGTCGAAGCCTTCCACCGTGATGTGGGCCGGCGCGCCAGCCGCCTCTGCGGTGCTGGAGGCTGTGGTGGCGGCCGTGCTTGGGGCTGTGCCCGCGGTGGTGATTTCCGGATTATGAGGGGTCATGATGACTCCAGTTTACCGACATCGCCGTCGTTGCAGGCCGAGGCCGCGGCCGCCGGGGTCCGGTCATGGCTGCCGTGGGCGTCGGCGCGGCAGTGCGGAGACGCCGTCGGGCAGTGGCGGCAGGCCCGCAAAGGTGCAGACCATGTCCGACCACGCTTCCAGGTGGGCGGTGATGTCCCGGCCGGCCGGTGTCCAGGAAGCGCGGAGTTCAATGTCGATGGTGCCGGGCCGGCCAGCGAGCGTGCCGAAGCTTTCCGAGAGCACCCGGGTGGCGGTGCCGCCGGCCGAGCGGTATTCCGCCTGGTGGTTTTCCAGCGCCTCCACGAGCCAGGTCCACGCGACGGAGCCGAGCATCTCGTCGTTGCCCATGTCCGGCTCAAGCTGGGCGCGGATGTAGGTGACGATCCGGAATTCGCCGTCCCAGACCGCGGAGCCGTCCGGGTCATGCAGGAGGATAAAACGGCCGGTGGCGAGTTCGACGTCGTCGCTGCCGGACGCCGGGGCCAGCGCCGCGGCCGCCGGGCCGTGGACCGCACCTGTTGCGGCGTCGCCGGGGACGACGACTTCCGCGCCGAGCGCCACCGCGTAGGGAGCGAGCCGGCCGGGGGCCGGGATCTCATCGAGGCGCAACTCGCTGCGGCACCGTGCTTTTCGAAGCGTCCCCAGGGCGAAGAGGAAATCCGCCGGAACCTGGTCGAGTGGGTTCACAGTGAAAGATTATGCACGGTGCCCGTCCCGGCCCGGCAGGCTCGCCGCCCGGCCGGGACCGGCTTGCACCTAGCCGGCCGCGAGCTCGCGCTTGATCGCGGCGATAAAGGAATCAACGTCTTCCTCGGTGGTGTCGAAGGAGCACATCCAGCGGACCTCGCGGGCCGCCTCGTTCCAGTCATAGAACCGGAAGGACTTCCGCAGCCGGTCCGCCACGCCGGCGGGCAGGACGGCGAAGACGCCGTTGGACTCGGTCTTCTGGCTCAGTTCGACGCCGGGGATCGACTCGACGCCGGCGCGCAGCCGGGCCGCCATCGCGTTGGCGTGCGAGGCCGAGCGCAGCCACAGGTCGCCCTCGAGCAGGGCGATGAACTGCGCGGACATGAACCGCATCTTGGAGGCCAGCTGCATGTTCATTTTGCGCAGGTAGACCAGGCCGTGGGCGGCGTCGGGGTTAAGCGCCACCACCACCTCGCCGAAAAGCAGCCCGTTCTTGGTGCCGCCGAAGGAGAGGATGTCCACGCCCGCGTCGCGGGTGAAGGCGCGCAGCGGCACCCCGAGGTGGGCGGCGGCGTTGGCCAGCCGGGCGCCGTCCATGTGCAGCTTCATGCCCTTGGAGTGGACATGCTCAGCGATGGCGCGGACCTCCTCGGGGGTGTAGCAGGTGCCCAGCTCGGTGGTCTGCGTGATCGAGACCGCCAGCGGCTGCGCGCGGTGCTCGTCGCCCCAGCCCCAGGCCTCCTGGTCGATCAGGGCGGGGGTGAGCTTGCCGTCCGGCGTCGGGACCTGCAGGAGCTTGATGCCGCCGATCCGTTCCGGCGCGCCGTTCTCGTCCATGTTGATGTGGGCCGTGGAGGCGCAAATGACGGCGCCCCAGCGCGGCAGCAGGGACTGGAGCGAGAGGACGTTCGCGCCGGTGCCGTTGAAGACCGGGAAGCACTCGATGCCCGAACCGAAGTGCCGCTCCATCAGCTGCTGCAGGCGGGCCGTGTAATCGTCCTCGCCGTAGGACACCTGGTGGCCTTCGTTGGCGGCGGCCAAGGCGGCGAGCACCTCGGGGTGCACACCGGAGTAGTTGTCCGAGGCGAAGCCCCGGACGGAGGGATCATGGAGCCGCAGCGCGGTGCTGGCCGGGGCAGTGTCAATGGTGTTGGTTTCGACCGTGCTGGTCATCTCGTTGCTCACGCTTTCAGTGTAGAGGTGCCGGCTTACTGGCTAAGCGGCAGGCGCCGGCCGTTCATTTCCGCGGCGGGGGTCCGGAAGAGCCCGACGGCGGCCGCCGCCAGCTCCTCGACGTCGGTGAAGCCCGGGAACTTGCGTTCCGGGGAGGCTGCGCGCATGGCCGCGTCGACGAGGGCCTTCACCACGAAGACGACGGCGGCGCTGTGCTGCTCCACCGGTTCGGCTGCGGTTCCGGAGGCCGCGGAGCTCCCGGACTTCCCGGACTGGGCGCGCCGGAAGCCGTCGGCCACCGCGAGGGTCCAGGCCTCGGCGGCGGCTTTGGCCGCCGCGTAGCTGGCGCCGGCCGCCGTCGGGCTGGCCACCGCGGTGGACGAGACGATCGCCAGGCGCCCGGCATCCGAGGCGGCCAGGTCGTCGTAGAAGGTCCGGCTGACGTTGCGGAGCGTGGTGACGGCGTTGCGTTCCAGGAAGGCCCAGTCCTCGTCGCTCTGGTCGGTGATGCCCTTGGCGCCGCGCCAGCCGCCCACCAGGTGGATCACGCCGTCGACGCGTCCGGCCCGCTCCGTCAGCGACGCGTGGAGATCCCGGACCGCCGCCGGATCGGCCAGGTCGCAGGCCAGCGGCACCACGCCGTCGCCGGCTTCCGCGGCGGCGGCCTCGATCCGGGCGGGATCGGAACCAACGGTGAACACCGTGTGCCCGGCACCCCGGAGGGCGCGGGCCACGGCGATCCCGGACGGGCTGCTGCCGCCGGCTACCAGGACGTTGAGGGCGCGTCCGTCGCTCATCCGGCGTTCATGGCCTGGCTGGTGGAGCCAGCGGCAGCGTTGGTGTCAGCGTTGGCGTCCGTCGACCCCGTGATGCCGGCGGTTGATTCGATCACGTTCCGCATCTTCTTCTCCAGCGCCTCGTAGAACATGGAGAGCGGGAACTCGTCGTCGAGCACCTGGTCGGTCAGGCCGCGCGGCGGCCCGTCCAGCGGCAGGGCGTCCGGTCCCTTGGCCCAGACCGAGGCCGGGTTGGGCGTGACGGTGCCGGAGATCAGCTCATAGGCGGCCAGCCAGTGGGCCATCTTGGGGCGGTCGATCGAGCGCCAGTACAGTTCCTCGATCCGGGCGCCGAGTTCCACTACGACGTCGGCCGCTTCGTCCCAGTCGATGCTGAGCTTGCTGTCGGTCCAGTGCAGCACGTGGTGCTGGTGCATCCAGGCGAAGAGCAGCTGGCCGCCGAGGCCGTCATAGTTGCGGACCCGGCTGCCCGTGATGGCGAAGCGGAAAATGCGGTCGAAGATGACGGCGTACTGGACCAGCTTGGCGTGACGGCGGGCTTCCGGATCCGCCTCCTCGTCCTTTTCGATCTTCACGGACTCGCGGAAGGCGGTGAGGTCGCAGCGGAGTTCCTCAAGTGAGTACAGGAAGAACGGCATGCGCTGCTTGATCATGAACGGGTCGAACGGCAGGTCACCGCGCATGTGGGTGCGGTCGTGGATGAGGTCCCACATGACAAAGGTTTCCTGGGTCAGCTGCTGGTCTTCGAGCAGTCCCGCGGCGTCCTCCGGGAGCTGCAGCGAGGTGATCTCGGCGGCGGCGCGCAGCACGCGGCGGAAGCGGGCGGCCTCGCGGTCGGCGAAGATGGCGCCCCAGGTGAAGGTGGGGGTCTCACGGACGGCCACGGTCTCGGGGAACAGTACTGCCGAGTTGGTGTCGTAGCCGGGGGTGAAGTCGAGGAAGCGGATCGGCACGAAGAGTTTATTGGAGTACTCGCCCGCTTCCAGGCCGGCAATGAACTCGGGCCAGATGACCTCGATCAGCACGGCCTCGACCAGGCGGTTGCTGCTGCCGTTCTGGGTGTACATCGGGAAGACCACGAGGTGCTGCAGGCCGTTGACCCGGTGCTGCTGAGGCTGGAAGGCCTGCAGCGAGTCGAGGAAGTCGGGTACGCCGAAGCCGCCGTCGGCCCAGCGCTTGAAGTCTACGGCCAGCAGTTCCAGGTACCGCGCGTCGTGCGGGAAGGCCGGGGCCAGGGCGGAGACGGCGTCCGTGATGGCGGCGACGTGTCCAGCCGCCGCCTGATGGTCGGCGGCATCGGGCACGGAGCCGTCCTGGCTCTGGAGGGCCTGCAGGGCGGTGGCGGCAGCCTTGAGCCGCTGCCATTCCGGGGAGCCGGCAGTGATCGGGGCAGGGGCGGTGAGGGCGGTCATGGTCATCGTCAGTCGCCTTTCTGGTTGCTGGGAACGTCTACGGCGAGCGTAGCAAGCAAACAGAAGCTCTAACTCAAAAATGGGCTGAGCATAAGGAACTCTGAGGCATGGTAGCTGCGCCCAGCGTTCCAGCTCCAGCGGGACCGGGGCTGGCTCAGGCGTCCGTGCCGGAGGCGGCGGACTCGGCCGCGGGGACGAGCTTCAGGGAGACCGAGTTGATGCAGTAGCGCTGGTCCGTGGGCGTGCCGTAGCCCTCGCCCTCGAACACGTGGCCCAGGTGCGAATCGCAGGCGGCGCACCGCACCTCGATCCGCTCCATCCCCAGGGTCCGGTCGTGGATGTAGCGCACCGTGCCATCCGCAAGCGGGGCCCAGAAGGACGGCCAGCCGCAGTGCGAATCGAACTTTTCCCGGCTGGTGAAGAGTTCGGTGCCGCACGCCCGGCACTGGTACACGCCCGCGGTGTGGGTGTCCCAGTACTCTCCGGTGTAGGGCCGTTCCGTTCCGGCCTGGCGGAGGACCMGGTATTCCTCAGGGCTCAGTTCCTCGCGCCACTGCTGGTCGGACTTTTCCACCGGCGCCTGGCCGGCCCGCACCTGTTCCGCCGGCGCGCCGGCGGAACCGGCGTCGTCATGGGCGGGGGAGGACGCGGGGGAGGTGACGGGCGCGACTTTGGGCTTGTTGCTGAAGATGCTCATGACCTCAATAACGCTCAGGAGTCCCCGATAAATCCCGATCCGGCGTACAAATGCAGCACCGGCAGGCCGAGCTTGTCCTGCGCCTCGTTGGCCCAGTCGGTGTGGAAGGTGTCCGCGACGGCGTGCGGCCTGGTGATCACCACGGCCTGCCCGGCGTTCAGCTCCTTGACCTTGGCGACCAGGGCGTCAACGGCCCGGCCCTCGACGACTTCGCCGGTCACGCCTCCGCCGATTCCGCCCAGCGCGGCGAGCGACGCGGCGAGCGTTTCGGCCGCCGCCGTCCGTTCCACGGCCGGATCGGGATGCTTGGCAGTCAACTCCCGGAACGCCTTGGCGACCTCCAGCATGGAGAGGTTCTCCAGGAAGTCCACCAGCAGGTGGCGCTCCGTGTTCGCCGGGACCAGGACGACCAGCGGCGAATCACCGTCCGCCACGAGGGTTTCGATGTTGACGCGGTCGTCCGCGCCGAGGGGCTCTTCTGTCAGGATGACGATTGGGTCGCTCATGCCCCCAGCCTAGCCGTATTGCGCCGGGGCTGGCCCCCGCACCGGCGGCGGTATTCGTGCGCCGGATGCCGGGGTTGGCCCGGAGTTCGGTAAGAATGGTGCCATGGCATCCACCCCGCGCCTCGCCCCGCCAACGCCCCGGACCCTGATTGCCCGATCCAGTTCCCGCGCTCTGCCCGCGGGAAACCCGGACACCGGCGTGCTGGACACCGGGCTGAAGGGGAACGCCAGGTGGGCGGTGGGCGGCATCATCGGCGGAAGCGCCGCAGCCGGACTGCTCGCCGCCGGGTCCTCGGCGCTGGCCCTCTACTTCGCCCGGCGTGTCATCACCCCGGTCCGGGTTCGCGAGGAGGACCAGGAGGTGCTGGCCGTAATCCGAGAGGGCCGAGGCCTGCAGGTCATCCTCAAGGCGACCCCCGATTCCACCGTGGAGGGCGTCTACGGTTTCTTTTTCGACGGTGGCCGCGGCCATGCCCGCCTCGGCCGCATCCTGTCCTACTCGCCCGCGGAGCAGACCGTGCTGCGCGAAGTCGAGGCGGTCTACAGCGGGGACCTGACCACGGCGCGCCGCGGCTACTGGAGCGGTGCCGTGCACCCCGACCCCGCGGCGATCGGACTGCCGTTCGAAGAGGTGCAGATTGAGGTCGATGGCGGGACGGCACCAGCGTGGCAGGTCAGGGCCGCCCCGGCGGCCGGGACGCCGACCTCGGACACCTGGGCGATCATGGTGCACGGGCGCGGCGCCTCGCGGCAGGAGGGCCTGCGCGCCGTCCGGGTGGCCCGCGAGCTGGGCCTCTCCAGCCTGCTGATCTCCTACCGCAATGACGGCCTGGCCCCGTCGGCCGCGGATGGCCGCTACGGCCTGGGCTCCACCGAGTGGCGGGACGTCGAAGCCGCGATCGGATATGCGCTGGAGCAGGGGGCGCACGAGGTGGTGCTCTTCGGCTGGTCCATGGGCGGCGCGATTTGCCTGCAGACCGCGGATTTGTCCCGGTACCACCACCTGATCCGGGCCATGGTGCTGGACGCCCCGGTGATTAACTGGGTGAATGTCCTGGCGCACCATGCCGAGCTGAACCGGATCCCCTCCGCCGTCGGACGCTACGGGCAGTTAATGATGAGCCACCCGCTGGGCCGCCGCCTGACCGGCCTGGCCGCCCCCGTGGACCTCAAGGCGATGGACTGGGTCTCCCGTGCCGTGGAGCTACGGACACCGACGCTGATCCTGCACTCCGTCGACGACGAATACGTTCCCTACGGCCCGTCCGCGGACCTGGCGGAGAAGAATCCGGAGATGGTGACCTTCGAAGCGTTCAGCACGGCACGGCACACGAAGGAATGGAACGTCGACCCGGAGCGCTGGGAGTCGCTGGTCACGGCCTGGCTCCGGCAGCAGCTCGCGCCCCGGCCGTCACCCGCGGGCTAAGGCTCCCACCGCCGGAGCCGTTAGCGGTGGTTGGAGGTGCCGATCCGGGCCGTGCTGGCGCCGGTCAGCCGGATCAGTTCGGCCGGGCTGAGCTCCAGGTCCAGGCCGCGGCGGCCGCCCGAGACCAGGATGGTTTCCAGCTCCAACGCGCTCACGTCGACCACGGTGGGGGAGGGCTGGCGCTGTCCCAGCGGGGAGATGCCGCCCAGGACGTAGCCGGTGCGGCGCTCCGCCGTCGCCGGGTCCGCCATCGCGGCCTTCTTGCCGCCCAGGGCCGCCGCCATCGCCTTCAGGTCCAGGTTGCCGCTGACCGGCACGACGCCGACGGCGAGGCGCCCGTCGACGTCGACCATCAAGGTTTTGAACACCCGGGCGGGGTCGATCCCCAGTACCTCGGCGGCCTCCAGGCCGTAGCTGGCCGCGGCGGGATCATGGCTGTAGGGGTACGCAACGAAGGAAACCCCGGCCGCCGCGAGTGCCGCGGTGGCAGGTGTTCCCTGGGATGCCTGTTTGCGGGCCACCGGACCGGCTCAGCCCTGCTGCGGCAGGGCGGCGACTTTGCGCTTGATCCGGCCGAGCATCGCCGTCATACCGCGCATCCGCAGGGGAGTGATGGCGCGCGTGAGGCCGAGGAGTTCGGGCATATCGTCCGGGACGGCCAGGATCTCCGCCGGGCTAAGCCCGTCGAGGCCCTCGTGCAGCACGCCGGCGAAACCGCGCGTCGTGGGGGCCTCCGGCGGAGCCTTGAAGAACAAGCGCACGCGCTCCGGTGCGCCGCCGGACTGGCGGTCGACGCCGGGTTCCGTCTCGATCGTCAGGAACAGCGGCGACTGGCATTCCACCACCTGCTCCATCAGCTCCGGGTGGTCCTGGAGGCGCGCCGGAGGATCCGGCAGCTCCCGGGAAAACTCGAGCAGCAGCTGGAGCCGCTCGGCTTCTTCGAGGGCTTGGAAGTCGTCAACAATTTCCGCGAGGGCGGCAGGCAGGGCAGAAGTATTCATCAGTCCCAGCTTACGCACGGGCGGCGATTGTGTCCCGGTCGGATCCGGTGACTGCCCCTAGAATCCGGCCGGAACGGTGCCACGGTCGGTGCCCTTGACGATCGGGACACGCACGGCGTTTCCCCACTCGGTCCAGGACCCGTCGTAGTTGCGGACGGTATCAAAGCCCAGGAGGTACTTCAGCGCGAACCAGGTGTGGCTGGAACGCTCACCGATCCGGCAGTAGGCAACGACGTCGTCCCCTTCCTTGAGCCCGGCCTCGCCCTGGTAGAKGGCCTCGAGTTCGGGGCGGCTGCGGTAGGTGCCGTCCTCCGCTGCGGCGCGGGCCCAGGGGATGGACGCGGCGGTGGGGATGTGGCCGCCGCGCAGGGCGCCCTCTTCCGGGTAAGCCGGCATGTGGGTGCGCTGGCCGGTGTACTCCTCGGCCGAGCGGACGTCGATCAGCGGCTTGCCGAAGTGCGCCAGCACGTCCTCCTTGAAGGCGCGGATCGGGGCGTCGTTGCGCTCGACCACGGGGTAGTCGCCTGTCGCGGGCACTGTCCGGTCCGTGGTGATCGGGCGTCCCTCGGCGATCCACTTGTCGCGGCCGCCGTCGAGCAGCCGGACGTCCTCGTGGCCGAAGAGGGTGAAGACCCACAGCGCGTAGGCGGCCCACCAGTTGGACTTGTCGCCGTAGATCACCACGGTGCTGTCCCGGGAGATTCCCTTCGCGGCGGCCAGGGCGGCAAACGCTTCACCGTCCACGTAGTCGCGGGTGACCTCGTCGTTCAGGTCGGTGTGCCAGTCGATCTTGACCGCGCCGGGGATGTGGCCGGTTTCGTACAGCAGCACGTCCTCGTCCGACTCGACGACCACCAGTTTGCCGCCGTCGAGCGCACCGCCTTCAAGTGCCGCCGCGAGCCACTCGGTGGAAACCAGGCGTTCGGGGTGGGCGTAGGCGCTGAATTTCTCGTTCTGCTCAACCGGGTAGGGCATGAAGTGGGCCTTTCACTGGGGCTTTTGGGAGGCCGGGCCAGGGGTGGTGCACGGCGCCGGGTCTGCCTCCACACTAACCATGCCCCGGCGGGATTGCTTCCCGGGCCTACATACGCGGAAATATGGCCTTGGTCACGTCCGTTCCCGCGCCCGGAAGGGAACCCGGCCTTTGCCGGTATTCTTTCTGGGGACACGAGACCAGCAGAACGGACCACCTTGGTACAGATCGAACAGCTCGCCGCCAGAACCCCGGCGGTTTCCGTCGATGAACTCCTCAACGGGTTTTATCCGTCGCCGCGCTTCGGCGGGGTGTCCTTCGCCAGCTACCGGCCGGATCCGGCCCAGCCCAGCCAGGCCCACGCGGTGCATGCCCTGCAAAGCTTTGCCGCCGGTGTCGGTTCCCGGGACGGCGACGGCCTGTTCAAGCGGCTCTTCGGCAAGAAGGACACCTCGCGGGCGGGCATCTACCTCGACGGCGGCTTCGGCGTCGGCAAGACCCACCTGCTGGCCTCGCTCTGGCACGCGGCCCCGGGCCCCAAGGCCTTCGGCACCTTCGTGGAGTACACCAACCTGGTGGGGGCGCTGTCGTTCCGCAAGACCGTGGAGGCGCTCAGCCACTACAAGCTGGTCTGCATCGATGAGTTCGAGCTTGATGATCCGGGTGACACGGTGCTGATGTCCCGGCTGATGCGCGAGCTCGCCGACGCCGGGGTCAAGCTCGCCGCGACGTCCAATACCCTGCCCGGCTCCCTCGGTGACGGCCGCTTCGCCGCCGTCGATTTCCAGCGCGAGATCCAAGTCCTGGCGGACCAGTTCGACGTCGTCCGGATCGACGGCGAGGACTACCGCCACCGCGGCCTGCCGAAGGCGCCAGCGCCGCTGCGCAACGACGAGCTTACGCACCATATGCAGGCGGAGTTCGACGGCCAGACGGTGGCCAAGGATGAATTCAGTACCCTGATCAACCACTTGGCCGGGGTGCACCCGAGCCGCTACCGGCAGCTGATCGACGGGATCGACGGCGTGGTGTGGCGCAACGTCGAGACCATCACCGAACAGGCCGTGGCGCTGCGCTTCGTTGTCCTGGCGGACCGGCTGTACGACAAGGACGTGCCGATCTTGGCCAGCGGCGTGCCGTTCGACCAGCTCTTCACCGAGGAAATGATGACCGGCGGGTACATGAAGAAGTACTTCCGTGCCGTGTCCCGGCTCACCGCCCTCGCCCGTGAGGGCCAGAACCACGAGCCGTCCTAGCCCCGGCCGCGGTAGGAACCCAACTAACTCGCAGTAGTTGTCGTTTTGAGGGCTCAAAACGACAACWACTGCGAGCCAGTTGGGGCTGACCCCGCGTCGGTCGTTAAACGACAAAGGTGCCGGCGCCGCCTCGCGGCGGGACCGGCACCTCGCTGACGTACCTGGGTCAGAGGCCCTGCTGCCGGGGTTCCCCGGCGACTGGTGGCTCACCCGCGACGTGCGGCTCTGCGACGGGGGCCGTTGCCGGCCGGCCGTCCGCGTTGTCCACGAAGTCGGAGGCGCCTCGCTGGGCGGAATCTACTTTGTCGGCGTATTTTCCGCCGGTCTTCGAATCGACGAAATCACCCGCCTTTTCGATGCCGTCCTTGATGGCCTGTTCGTTGCCACCAATCAGATGCTGAGCCTTGCCCTTTAGATCGTCAAGTAAACCCACGGGCACCTCCCTTCAGTCGCGGAGCCAGATCGCTCCTAGCGCTTCCGATCCTAACCGCCGGGTGGGGACGTGCCAAGGGTGTACGCCCAGAGGAGAAAGACTCTGTGCGGGGCCGTGGGAAGGGGAACGAAAAAAGCAGCTCCGGGGGAGCTGCTTTCATGGTGGGCGATACTGGGATCGAACCAGTGACCTCTTCCGTGTCAGGGAAGCGCGCTACCGCTGCGCCAATCGCCCGCAACCGGAAGGATCCGGAGTGGAGTTGTGTGAATCTGGTGAAACGACAGAGCGGACGACGAGATTCGAACTCGCGACATCCACCTTGGCAAGGTGGTGCTCTACCAGCTGAGCTACGTCCGCATTTTTAGTCCATTCCGGCAGGCCGGTGGTACTGGATCAAGCAAGTTGCCTTGCTTTGGTGGGCGATACTGGGATCGAACCAGTGACCTCTTCCGTGTCAGGGAAGCGCGCTACCGCTGCGCCAATCGCCCCTTTCGCATCCGGCCGGAACCGGAAACCAGGGTTTTCACCGAGGTGGGTACGGGATTCGAACCCGTGTATACGGCTTTGCAGGCCGCTGCCTCGCCTCTCGGCCAACCCACCGTGTAGACACAGTTCCGAAGAACTGTTGCCGTGACAGTGTCCTGCGAGCGGACGACGAGATTCGAACTCGCGACATCCACCTTGGCAAGGTGGTGCTCTACCAGCTGAGCTACGTCCGCATTGTTGCCTGCGATTCCCTGCCGTATTCGGCATTTCCTCGCGTTCCAACGAGTAAGAACTCTATAGGAGGTTCAGGGAATCTACAAATCGGGCCGCGTCCGGCGTCACCGGACCCCCGTTCTTCCCCGCAATCTAGGGGATTTTGCTAATTACAGGAGTGTAATTCGCCCCCGTTCTCACGTCGCCTGGGCGGGGCGGCGGACATGGTGTCCGACGACGACGGCGGAGGCAGACGCGGTCAGCGAAGGAGCGGTGCCGGGGGAAGGCCTGCGAATCGTTGGGGCGAGCCCGTTCCGCCGATTGCCGCAGACGGCAGCTAAGCCGACCCGTATTGCGGCTATCTTCGTCCAGCGGGGCGCGGTCCGGGCCGGCACCGACCTGCCCTCCGCCCCCGCCCCACCGATTCGCCAATCGTGGCCGCCAAATGACCCCGGAAAGCGGCCATCTTCGTCCAACGGGCGCAGCCAGGCCGGGTCGCCGAGGGGGTCCGCCCGGCATCCGGAGCGCCGATTTCTATATTCCGCCGGGGTGGGCTAGCATTCAATGGCACCGGGGCGATTGGCGCAGTGGTAGCGCGCTTCGTTCACACCGAAGAGGTCACTGGTTCGAACCCAGTATCGCCCACCTGGAAAATGGTCCGTTCCGCTCACAGAGCGGGGCGGGCCATTTTGTTTTCCCTAGAGCGTCCGACCCCTGTGAAAGAGTCTTTTTATGACCGCCCCGCTTCTCGCCCACGCCACCGACTACGGCCGGATGTATGCACGTTCCACGTCCGAGCAGTTCTCCGTACCCTCCATCACCACCGTGATCGGCCAGCAGCCCCACGGCCTGGACGGCTGGTTCGGCTACATGGGTGCGAGCAGCCTCGCGGCGGATCCCTCGCTGCCGGCGATCCTGGGGAGCCCGGCCAAGGTGCGGCAGGCGGTAAGCCGGGCGGCGAAGGCAGCCGAAACGCACCGGGACGACGCCGCCAAGCGTGGCGACCGCGTGCACAACTACTGCGAGCAGGTGGCCCTGCGGGCGCTTGGCCGGCCGCACCAGATGAAGGAAACCCGTGAGGCCCTCGCGGCCAACGGCGAGGAAGCCTTCGCCGCGCGCTTCGACGAATGGTGGGAACTGTTCCAGGTGGAGCCGATAGCCCCGGAGATCACGGTCTGGAACAAGACCGTGGGCTACGCGGGAACCCTTGACCTGGTGGCCAAGATCAATGGCCGCACCTGCCTCATCGACTACAAGACCAAGGGCACCAGCCGGGACGGCACGGTCAAACCGCTCGACGACAAGGTCGTCATGCAGCTGGTGGCCGGCATGAAGGCGGAGGAAAGCCTCGTGGACCCGGTGGCAGGGGAGTGGGAAGCCTGGCAGCACGGCGATTCCCCGATCCTCCTCGCGGTGGCCATCGGCGAGACCGAGGTCCGGCCGCAGCGGGCCAACCCGGAGGTGCTCAAGCATCACTGGTGGAAGTTCTGCGCGCTGCGCCGCGTCTGGGAGATGTCCGCCGACACCTCGGCCGCCGGAGCAGCCCTGCTGCCGATCGCGCCGCCGGTGGCCCGCTGAGCCGGAAGCCCGAGGCTGCCACTAAACTGGATGGGATCCCAAGCAGCCCACCGTGAGGACAGATTGCCCATGGCCATTTTGAATATCCGCATCATTGGGGACCCGGTGCTGCGCACAGTTGCCGATCCCGTGACGGAATTCGGGCCTGAGCTGGAAAAGCTCGTTGCCGACATGACCGAAACCATGGAGGACGTGGAGGGCGCCGGCCTGGCCGCACCCCAGGTCGGCATCAGCCAGCGGGTCTTCACCTACCGCATCCGCGGGGTGGAGGGCCACATCATCAACCCGGTGCTGGAGAACAGCGAAGACTTCCAGCCGGACGAGGTGGAAGGCTGCCTCTCCATTCCCGGACTGGGGTTCCCGGTCCGCCGGCGCCAAAGCACCCGCGTCACCGGCGTCGACGTGCACGGCAACCCGGTGGTGCTTGAAGGTGAGGGCATGCTCGCGCGGGTCTTCCAGCACGAAACGGACCACCTGGACGGGATCCTCTTCACCGACCGGCTCGAAGGCGAGGACCGCAAAGCGGCCCTGCGCGCCATCCGCAACGCCAACTACGACTCCATCACCGAGCAGACGACGTCGAAGCGCGCCAAGACCGTCGGCTCGAGCTTCGGCGCGGGTTCCTCCTTCGGAACCGGCCAGTGAGGGTCCTCTTCGCGGGAACCCCGGCCGTCGCCGTCCCCTCGCTGGCCGCCCTCGTCGCGGCCGGCTTCGACGTCGTCGCCGTCCTGACCCGGCCGGATGCTCCCTTGGGACGCAAACGCGTCCTGACGCCCTCGCCGGTCGCCGCCCGCGCCGCGGAGCTCGGCATCGAGGTCATCCATGCCGCCAAGGTCGATGCGGCAGTGACGGCCAGGATCGAGGCGGCCGCGCCCGACGTTGCCGCAATCGTCGCCTACGGCGGACTCATTCCGCGGGCGGCCCTGGACGTTCCCCGGCACGGCTGGATCAACCTGCACTTTTCGCTCCTGCCGGCCTGGCGCGGGGCTGCGCCTGTGCAGCGGGCACTCATCGCCGGGGACGACATCACCGGCGCCGTGACTTTCCGGCTCGAAGAGGGCCTGGACACCGGACCCGTGTTTGGCACCCTGACCGAGGCGGTGCGGCCCACGGACACCGCGGGGGAGTTGCTGGACCGACTCTCGCACAGCGGCGCCGTGCTGCTGACCCAGACACTCTCCGCCGTCGACGCCGGCAAGGCCACCGCCGTGCCGCAGCAGGGCGACATCAGCCTGGCCCCGAAACTCACCCTCGAGGACGGCCGGCTCGACTGGCAGCAGCCGGCACTCGCGATCGGACGCCGCGCCCGCGGAGTGACGCCGGAACCCGGGGCCTGGACCACGCTGGACGGACAGCGCATCAAGCTCGAACCGGTACTGCTCCGGCCCGGGGCTCCGGCCCTGCGCCCGGGACACCTGGCCCTCGACGGGAAAGCCGTCCTGGTCGGGACCGGCTCGCACCCCGTTGAGCTCACCCGGGTCCAGCCTGCGGGCAAGAAAATGATGACCGCCGCCGACTGGGCGCGCGGACAGGCAACACTGGAAAGCGTGGTCTTCGAATGAGCGAATCCGGATCAAATGGCAGCGGCCGGGCCAGGGGCCCCCAATCCGGCGGACAAGGGTCCGGCGGCCAGGGGTCCGGCGGCCGCGGCGGCCAGGGCCCCCGGGGCGGCGTGAAGCGGAACGCGCAGGGACGCGAACGGAACCGCGGACCGCAGCGCAGCTACACCGAAAGTGCCCCCTCCCAGCGCAGCCGTCGAGCCGACCCGGCGCGGCTGGTCGCCTTTGAGGTGCTGCGTGCGGTGGCCGCCGAGGACGCCTACGCGAACCTCGTGCTGCCGGCCCGGATCCGGCATCACGGATTGGACAAGCGCGACGCCGGTTTCGCCACCGAGCTCAGCTACGGCGCCCTCCGCGGCCAGGGCACCTATGACGCGATCCTTGCCCGCTGCGTGGACCGCCCGCTGGACCAGCTGGACCCGGCCATCCTCGACGCCCTGCGGATCGGCGCGCACCAGCTGCTGGCCATGCGGGTCCCGGCGCACGCCGCGCTCGACGAGACCGTCGGCCTGGCCCGCGCCGTGATCGGCGCCGGCCCCTCCGGCCTGATCAACGCCGTGCTCCGCAAGGTCTCCGCGCACACGCTGGACGAGTGGCTGGAGCTGCTGCTTCGCGACGAGCCGGACGAGACGAAGGTGGCGTCGGTCCGCTACGCCCACCCCGAGTGGATCGTGCGCGCCTTCCGGCAGTCCCTGGTGGCGCATGGCCGCCCGGTGACCGAAATCAACGACCTCCTTGAGGCAGACAACGCCGCGCCCGTGGTGAACCTCGTGGCGCTGCCCGGTCTCGGCAGCCTCGACGAAGCCCTCGAAAGCGGCGCCACACCCGGCGAGCTCGTGGAAGGTTCGGCGCTCTCCAGCGGCGGCGACCTTGGCCGGCTTGCCTCGGTGCGGGATGGCAGCACCCGGGTCCAGGACGTCGGCTCGCAGCTGGTGGCGCGCGCCCTGGCCTCCGTGGACCTTGCTGCGGGAACCGGCGCGGGCGGCGCCGAAAGCGCCGTCGGCGGCCCTGGCAGCCAGGCCGGCGGCGAACGCTGGCTTGATCTTTGCGCCGGACCCGGCGGCAAGGCAGCCCTGCTCGGCGCCCTGGCCCGGCAGCACGGCGCCACCCTGCTCGCCAACGAGCCGGCGCCGCACCGCGCGAAACTTGTCCGTCAGGCCCTCGCCGCCGTCCCGCACGAGGTCTGGCATGTCCGCACCGGCGACGGCCGCGAGGTCGGGTCCGAGATGGCGGAAAGCTTCGACCGGGTGCTTGTGGACGTACCCTGCACCGGACTGGGCGCGCTGCGCCGCCGCCCGGAATCGCGCTGGCGGCGCACCCCCAAGGACCTTGTCGATCTCGGCCCGCTGCAGCGGGAACTGCTTAAGTCGGCCCTCGATGCGGTCAAGCCCGGCGGTGTGGTGGCCTACGTGACGTGTTCCCCGCACCCGGCCGAGACCACCGCCGTCGTCAGCGACGCGTTGCGCAAGCGCGACGACCTCGAGTTGCTCGACGCCGGCGCGGCCCTCGACGCGGTGAGCCTCACCGGCCACCTCGAGGCCGGCCACGACCTCACTGCCCAGCTCTGGCCGCACCGGCACCGGACGGACGCCATGTTCCTGGCGCTGATCCACAAGAAAGCCTGAGCTTCGGCCATACTGGCACCAGTTACCTGACCTTCCGACCAGCGCAACGACAAGGAAATCCATGGCCCATTGCTGCATCCACCCGAGCATCCTTTCGGCGGACTTCGCGAACCTCCAGTCCGAGCTCCACAAGATCAGGACCGCTGACGCCGTGCACGTGGACGTGATGGACAACCATTTTGTGCCCAATCTCTCGCTCGGGCTTCCGGTGGTCCAGCGGCTGCAGGAAGTCAGCCCGATCCCGTTGGACGCGCACCTCATGATCGAGCACGCCGACCGCTGGGCGCCTGCCTACGCCGACGCCGGGTTGGCTTCCGTGACGTTCCACGCCGAAGCATCCATCGCGCCGGTGAAACTGGCCCGCGAGCTGCGCGCCCGCGGCGCCAAGGCCGGCCTGGCGCTGCGGCCCGGCAGCGGCGTGGAGCCGTTCCTGGACATGCTCGGCGAGCTGGACATGATCCTCATCATGACGGTGGAACCCGGCTTCGGCGGCCAGGAATTCCTGGACCTCACGCTGCCCAAGATCCGCCGGGCCAGGGCGGCAATCGACGCCTCCGGCCTGGATATCAAGATCCAGGTGGACGGCGGAATCACGGAGAAGACCATCTGGCGTGCCGCCGAGGCCGGGGCGGACGTCTTTGTGGCCGGCTCCGCTGTCTACGGCGCAGACGACCCGGCGGATGCGATCGGGCGGTTGCGGGCCGCGGGCAGCCGCTAGCCCGCCGGAACATGACGAACGTTGTACCGTCCGTTCCGCGGGAATAGCCGGGCCGTCCGCCCGGTTGTGTCAGAATAGCTACACACATACGTGCTCCGGGGTCGGTGTAAGTCCGAACCGGCGGTTATAGTCCGCGACCCGCGAGCCGGCACTCTTCCCTTGGGGAAGGATGACGGCGGACGGTTGAACCGGTGGAACTCCGGTACCGACAGTTAAAGTCTGGATGAGAGAAGCACGTACAGCTGTTACTGCGGAGCCCTCACGGCGCCGCGGAATTGCGCTGTCGTATACCCCCGGAGCCATCGCGGTTCTTGAGGGAAGGAACGACAGACATGAACCCCTTGCGATGGCTCTTCGCCGACTCCGCGGTCCTACGGGACCGGGCGGGCGGCAAATGAGCGTTCAGCAGGCGGCCGCCGGGCCGCAGGAACAACCGGACAAGGAAGGCTTCGCCGCCGCCGGCTTCAGCGCCGCCGAGACGGCCGCCATGGATGCCGCCCTCGCCGCCGCGGCGCAGGGCCCGCGGGGTGCGAACCCGCTGGTGGGCGCCGTCATTATCGGGCCCGACGGCACACCCCTCGTGACCGGCCACCACCGCGGCGCCGGCACCCCCCACGCCGAGGCCGACGCGATCTCGCAGGCCGCGGCGGCCGGGCTGGACCTGACCGGCACCACCATGGTGGTCACGCTCGAGCCGTGCAACCACTGCGGCCGCACCGGCCCCTGCGCCCAGGCCATCATCGACGCCGGCGTGGCCGACGTCGTCTACGCCATCGACGACCCGCATGATCCCGCCGCCGGGGGAGCGGCCACCCTGCGCGCCGCCGGTGTCAGGGTCCGGTCGGGCCTGGGCGCCGTCGCAGCCCTCGAGCTCAACCGGCGCTGGTTCGACGCCGTCGCCGCCAAACGGCCCTTCGTCACCTTGCACATCGCCCAGACCCTGGACAGCCGGATCGCGGCCAGCGACGGCACCAGCCAGTGGATCTCCAGCCCCGAGTCGCTCGCCGACAACCACGCGCTGCGGGGCCGGATCGATGCGATCCTGGTCGGCACGCAGACGGTCCTGGTCGACAACCCGCGGCTCACGGCCCGCACCCCCGACGGCGCAGCCGCGGAAAAGCAGCCGCTGCGGGCCGTCATGGGCCTGCGCGGGATTCCCGACGGCGCCGCCGTCAACGGCGGCGACGGCAAGGCGCTGCACCTGCCGACCCGGGACCCCCGCGAGGCCCTGGACCAACTGTTCGACGCCGGCGTCCGGCACCTCATGGTCGAAGGCGGCTCGCGGATCCTGAGCGCTTTCCTCGCCGCGGGCCTCGTCGACGAGCTGATCGTCTATCTGGCCCCGACGCTGCTTGGCTCGGGCACACCGGCCCTGGAGGACCTCGGCATCGGCACCCTCGCCGATGCCCAGCACTGGGACTGGGACCAGGCCTCCGGCGGCGCCGTCCGGATGCTGGGCCGCGACCTGCGGCTGCACCTGCGCCCCGCCACTGACACTTCATCCGATTCCACCCCGCGCAGCGACGCGGACACCGCCGCAGGAGGCTACTGATGTTTACCGGAATTATCGCCGAGCAGGGGAAGGTGCTCTCCGTCGAGCGCGACGGCGAAACCAGCGCCACGCTGCGCCTGCACGCCCCCGGCAGCACCGAGGGACTGGCCCACGGCGGCTCGATTGCCGTCAACGGCGTCTGCCTGACCGCCACGGACATCGACGGCGCGGACTTCAGCGTCGACGTCATGGGCGAGACCCTGGTCCGCAGCACCATCGGCGGGCTGGCAGCCGGGGATCCGGTCAACCTCGAGCGCTGCGTCCAGGCCGGCGGCCGGCTCGACGGCCACGTCGTGCAGGGGCACGTCGACGGCGTCGGCGAACTGCTGGAACGCGAGCCGCTCGGCAACTGGGACCGGCTGCGCTTCGGTGTGCCGGCCGGGCTGGCCCGCTACATCGCGGAGAAGGGCTCGATCGCCGTCGACGGCGTCTCCCTGACCGTTACGGCCGTGAGCCCGGCGCCGGAGCCGGCGCCGTGGTTCGAAGTCGGCCTGATCCCGACGACCCTGGCCGAAACCGGCCTGGGCGCCAAGTCCATCGGCGCCCGCGTGAACCTTGAAGTGGACGTGCTGGCCAAGTACACCGAACGGCTGCTCGCCTTCGCCCCCGCCACGCCCCGCCCGGAGGCTGCGCACCGCCAGGCGGCCGCATCATGAGCCGGCTGCAGGAGAACCGCGGACTCGCCGTGGACGCGCCCGCCGCGCTGGACCCGATCGAAGACGCGATCCGCGCCATGGCCGCCGGCCGGCCGGTGCTGGTGGTCGACAACGAGGACCGCGAAAACGAAGGCGACATCATCTTCGCCGCGCAGCACGCGACCCCGGCGCTGATGGGCTGGACCATCCGCTACAGCTCCGGCGTCATCTGCGTACCGCTGACCAGTGAACGGGCGGACGAACTGGCGTTGCCGCCGATGGTGGCGATCAACCAGGACTCCAAAGGCACCGCGTACACGGTTTCGTGCGACGCGGCGGTGGGCGTGAGCACCGGAATCTCGGCCACCGACCGGGCCCTGACGGCCCGGATCCTGGCCGATCCGACCAGCCAGCCAAATTCGCTGACCCGTCCCGGGCATGTTTTCCCGCTCCGCGCCGTTAAGGGGGGTGTGCGGGAGCGTCCCGGCCACACCGAGGCGGCTGTTGAGCTGTGCCGGCTGGCCGGCCTGGAGCCCGTGGGCGTAATTGCAGAGCTGGTGCACGACGACGGAGAAATGATGCGGCTGGACGGACTTCGCGGTTTCGCGATCGAACATGGCTGCCCGCTGATCTCGATTGCCGACCTGGTGGCTTACCTTGAGGCCGGTAACCCCGGCAGCCACGCAGCGGCATCCGCCTGACACCTGGATTGAGGAGAGACAATGACGACTTCTGAAGCGCAGCCGGCCACCCCGGGACAGCAGCCGCATCCGGTCAGCGGCGGGCCAATCGTCCAGCTGCCCACCGCGTACGGCGACTTCGTGGCGCAGGCCTGGACCGATCTGGACACCGGCGCCGAACACCTCGCCGTCAGCTCCCCGCTGCCGGCCACGGACGGCCAGGCCCCCCTGGTCCGGCTGCACTCCGAATGCCTCACCGGGGACGTGTTTGGGTCCTACCGGTGCGACTGCGGCGAACAGCTGGCCTATGCCCTGGAGATGATCCACGAATTCGGCGGCACGCTGCTCTACCTGCGCGGCCAGGAAGGCCGCGGCATCGGCCTGGCCAACAAGATCAAGGCTTATGCCCTGCAGGAGGCCGGCTTCGACACGGTCGAGGCCAACGAGCAGCTGGGCCTGCCGGTGGACGCCCGCTGCTACAAGGCAGCGGCCCAGATCCTCGCCGAGATGGGCCTGCACGAGATCCGCCTGCTGAGCAACAACCCGGACAAGCAGGACAGGCTGGCCCAGGCCGGCGTCCGGGTGGTCGAGATGGTCCCCACAGAGGTGCCCTCCCGGGAACAGAACCTCCGCTACCTGCAGACCAAGAAGGACCGGATGGACCACCGGCTGGTCCTCGACATGGAGCCCGCCGCGCCCGCCGCCGGACAGCTCGGCTTCGAGCACGAACAGGGCTGAGCCCTCCCGCAGCACCCCCAAGCAAGCACCCCCAGACACCTCCCACAGCAAGGAGCTCCCATGAGCGGCCACGGCGCACCCCAGATTGACCTGACCACCTTCCAGCCCGACGAAACCTCACGGCTGAAACTGGCCATCGTGGCCGCCAGCTGGCACACCAAGATCATGGACGGCCTGCTCGACGGCGCGCTGCGCGCCGCCAAGGACGCCGGCATCACCGAACCGACCGTGCTGCGCGTCCCCGGAACCTTTGAACTGCCGGTCGCGGCAGCCCGGCTGGCGCCGCACTTCGACGCCGTCGTGGCGCTCGGCGTCGTGATCCGGGGCGGCACCCCGCACTTCGAGTACGTCTGCGAAGCCGCCACCCTCGGCCTGACCGAGGTCAGCGTCCGCACCGGCGTGCCGGTCGGCTTCGGCGTGCTGACCTGTGACACCGAGCAGCAGGGCATCGACCGCGCCGGCCTCCCCGGCTCCACCGAGGACAAAGGCCACGAGGCCGTCACCGCCGCGCTGGCCACCGCCGTCACGCTCAAGCAGTACTCCTAAGCTGTGTATTCGCTCACATCCGGGCCGTCATGCAAGGGCCCGGCAGGCGTGCTCCGGCCGTGAACAAGTAGGCTGGAGGGTGTGAAGAATTTCGAGTCGCTGTTCGCAGAACTGAGTGAGAAGGCAGCCACCCGCCCGGAGGGCTCCCGCACCGTCGCCGAACTGGAGTCCGGAATCCACGGCATCGGCAAGAAAGTCGTGGAGGAAGCAGCGGAGGTCTGGATGGCTGCCGAGTACGAATCCGATGAGGCCGCCGCGGAAGAAATTTCGCAGCTGCTCTATCACCTGCAGGTTCTGATGCTCGCCAAAGGACTCAGCCTGGAAGACGTCTACAAGCATCTCTAGCCACGTCGCGCCTTCCCCCGGACCTTTGTCCGGGGGACCGGCGCACCGCGTGGCCCGCTGTGCCTGCACCGATGACTTCCTAACCAGAAAGAACTTCCCATGCTGAGAGTTGCCGTCCCGAACAAGGGATCCCTGTCCGAAGCCGCCTCCGCCATGCTTGCCGAGGCAGGCTACCGCCAGCGCCGCGACAGCCGCGAATTGGTCATGGTGGACCCGGACAACGACATTGAATTCTTCTTCCTCCGCCCCCGTGACATCGCCGTGTACGTCGGCCAAGGCACCCTGGACGTCGGCATCACGGGCCGCGACCTGCTGCTCGACGCCGAGGTTGAAGCCGAAGAGCTGCTGCCGCTGGGCTTTGCGGCCTCCACCTTCCGCTTCGCCGGCCCGGTGGGGGATTTCACCGCCATCGACCAGCTCGAAGGCAAGCGCCTTGCCACCAGCTACGACGGGCTGCTCCGCGGCTACCTCGCCCAGCGCGGCATCAACGCCAAGGTCGTCCGGCTCGACGGCGCCGTCGAATCCTCCGTCCGGCTCGGCGTCGCGGACGCGATCGCCGACGTCGTCGAAACCGGCACCACGCTCAAAGCCGCCGGCATGGAAATCTTCGGCGAGCCGATCCTGAACTCCGAGTCGGTCCTGATCGGCCGCAAGGGCGAGCAGAACCCGGCCACCGAAGTGCTGATCCGCCGCCTCCAGGGTGTGCTCGTGGCCCGGCAGTACGTGCTGATGGACTACGACATCCGCAAGGAACTCGTGGAGCAGGCCGCGGCCTTGACGCCCGGACTGGAATCGCCCACCGTCTCGCCGCTGCGCGACTCGGAGTGGGTGGCCGTCCGCTCGATGGTGCCGAAGAAGGACACCAACCGGATCATGGACGAACTCTATGACCTCGGGGCCCGCGCCATCCTGGTCAGCAGCATCCACGCCTGCCGGATCTAGCGCGGCCCGTCCGTGAAGCCATCATCCGTGAGCCCATCATTTGTGAGCCCAGTTCAGGAGCAGCCATGTCCGTAGCCGTCCGTGTCATCCCGTGCCTGGACGTCGACGCCGGCCGGGTGGTTAAGGGGATCAATTTCGAGGGCCTGCGCGACGCCGGCGACCCGGTGGAGCTCGCGCACCGCTACGACAACGGCGGCGCCGACGAGCTGACCTTCCTGGACGTCACCGCGTCCTCCGGCAACCGCGAAACCACCTTCGACGTCGTCCGGCGCACCGCGGAGGAAGTCTTCATCCCGCTGACCGTAGGCGGCGGCGTCCGCGGCGTGGCCGAGGTGGACAAGTTGCTGCGCTACGGGGCGGACAAGGCGGCCATCAACACCGCGGCCGTGGCCCGGCCCGGGGTGATCGACGAGATTACCCGGCACTTCGGCTCGCAGGTGCTGGTGCTTTCCCTCGACGCGCGGCGCACCCGTCCCGGCTCGCAGCCGACACCGTCCGGGTTCGAGGTCACCACGCACGGCGGCCGCCAGGGCACAGGCATCGACGCCCTCGCCTGGGCCCGCGAGGCCGCCGACCGCGGCGTCGGCGAGATCCTGCTCAACTCGATCGACGCCGACGGCACCAAGGACGGCTTCGACCTGGAACTGATCCGCCTGGCCCGCGCCAGCGTGAAGGTGCCGTTGATCGCCTCGGGCGGCGCCGGCAGGCCCGAGCACTTCCCGCCGGCCGTAGCTGCGGGCGCGGACGCCGTGCTCGCTGCCTCGGTGTTCCACTTCGGGCCGCTCGACATGATCGCCCAGGTCAAAGCCGCCATCCGCGAGGCAGGCTTCGAAGTCCGCTAACCCCCAGCCTGATTAAGGCAACGCGGGGTCACATTGCGCCCATCCCGAAGGGGAATATGGGCGCGATGTGACCCCGCGTTGCTTGGTTAAGCGCGAGCTTAGAGTCCGACTTCGGCGGACTGCAGCAGCGCGACGGCGTCCGGCTGGCCCTCGAAGGTCACCAGCGCGTGCCGGGTCCGGCCATGCGCGTGCATCAGGAGCTCACCCGGTTCGCCCACGATCGCGACCGAGACGGGGGCCCGCTTGGCAACATGCCGCGGCCCGGATGGGCGCACCAGCACGATGCCGAGGTCCACGCCGCGGTACAGGATGGCGGCGCGCTTGATCAGTTCATCCCAGAGTGCGTCCGAGTAAGCCTCGTCCAGGGCCCGGGGCGCCCAGCGGTCCACCGCCCGGCGGACATCCTCCGTGTGCACGAAGTACTCGATCAGGTTGGAGCTTTCGTCCAGGGCCTTGATCCGCATGGGGGATAGGGCGGGCGGCCCGGCGCGGAAGGTGTTGACCAGCTTCGCGTAGGCTTCCGGGGTCCGGACCGTGGCGGCGAGCTCGGCCGTGGCCTCATCCGAGGCCTTGGACAGCCGTTTGATCAGGAGCCCCAGGCCAACACGGGCTTTGCGCTCCCGCAGGTAGAGGTGGGCTGCAAGATCACGGGTTTGCCAGCCCTTGCAGAGCGTGGGGGAGTCAGGACCGGCCGCCAGCAGGGTTTCGGCCAGAACTTCTCGGGACGGTTCGACGAAATGCATCACTTGTGAAACTAGCACGAGAGGCGCGCCTCTGGGCACAGGAAGCGCCGTGGTTTCGGCCGCAACGCGCTTTCGGCGGCGATGTTAAGCGCGGTGCCCGCAACGCCGGGCAGCGGCGGGCGCGGAGGCACTAGACTTGAGCTGATGTCTGAGCAGCCCGCCCCCGCCCCCGTCCCGGTCGACGACCAGCTAAACGCCCCGGAAAATTCCGTCCCGGTTTCCGCCGCGCCGGGTTCTGCCGTCCCCGATTCGGCGCACGACGCCGGCCCGCTCCCCGCGGGTCTCGCGGCGTCTCTCAAGCGGGACAGCGCCGGCCTGGTGGCCGCGATCGTCCAGCAGTTCGACACCAGCGAGGTGCTCATGCTGGGCTGGATGGACGACGAGGCGCTGCACCGCACGATGACCAGCGGGCGGGTCACCTTCTACTCCCGCTCCCGGCAGGAGTACTGGCGCAAGGGCGACACTTCCGGCCACGTGCAGTGGGTCAAGTCGCTCGCTCTGGACTGCGACGGCGACGCCCTGCTGGTCCGGGTCGACCAGGTCGGCGCCGCCTGCCACACCGGGACCCGGACCTGCTTCGACGGACGGGCGCTGGACGCCGTCGTCGGCCAGGCCGACTGACCGGCGCACCGCGGCGCAGGCCGCGGGCACCTCGCAAGCTTTAGACCAAGAGAACAGGCGGAAAAACGCAGCCATGCAGGACCTTGGAATCATCAGCCCCAGCCTGGACGAGTTCCGGGAACTCGCCGGCCACAGCCGTGTCATCCCCGTCCGGCTCAAGGTGCTGGCTGACGCCGAAACGCCGATCGGGCTGTACCGCAAGCTCGCCCAGGGCCAGCCCGGGACGTTCCTGCTGGAGTCCGCCGCAGTGGGCGGCGCCTGGTCCCGTTACTCCTTCATCGGCGCGCGGTCCCGTGCCACGCTGACCACCAAGGACGGGCAGGCGCACTGGCTCGGCGAGCCGCCCGTCGGCGTGCCGCTGGACGGCAGCCCGGTCGATGCCATCCGGGACACCGTCCGTGCCCTGCACACCGAACGTTTCGAAGGACTGCCGCCCTTTACCTCCGGCCTCGTCGGCTTCCTCGGCTGGGAAACCGTCCGGCACTGGGAAAAGCTCACCAGCCCGCCGGAAGACGACCTGCAGCTTCCGGAAATGGCGCTGAACCTCGTGACGGACATGGCCGTGCACGACAACATGGACGGCACGGTGCTGCTGATCGCCAACGCGATCAATTTCGACAACAGCTCCGAACGCGTCGACGAGGCCTGGCACGACGCCGTCGCCCGGGTGAAGGACCTGCTGGCAAAGATCAGCACCCCGACGGAGCAGCCCGTCTCCGTACTCCAGCCCGCAGCCCTGGACTTCGCCTCGAGCGTGCAGGAGCGCTGGGATGAAAACGATTACCTGGCCGCCCTGGACCGTGGCAAGGAAGCGATCGTCGACGGCGAAGTGTTCCAGGTGGTGATTTCGCGCCGCTTCGAAATGGAGTGCGGAGCCGATCCGCTGGACGTCTACCGGGTCCTGCGCAACACCAACCCCAGCCCGTACATGTACATCTTCAGCCTCGAGGACGCCGCCGGCCGCCAGTACTCGATCGTGGGCTCCTCCCCGGAGGCCCTCGTGACAGTCACCGGGGAGGA
The DNA here is from genome assembly GCF_056397125.1 of Arthrobacter sp. 05N425. Lineage (NCBI taxonomy): Bacteria > Bacillati > Actinomycetota > Actinomycetes > Micrococcales > Micrococcaceae > Arthrobacter > Arthrobacter sp. 05N425. The sequence continues at coordinate 18,055 of NZ_JBFTMU010000006.1, read as the reverse complement.
AGTCATCACGCACCCGATCGCCGGGTCCCGGCCGCGTGGCAAGACGGTTGAAGCGGACAAGGCCTTCGCCGAGGAGCTGCTCGCGGACCAGAAGGAACGCGCCGAACACCTCATGCTGGTGGACCTGTCCCGCAACGACCTCTCCAAGGTCTGCGTGGCCGGAACCGTGGACGTCACGCAGTTCATGGAGGTGGAGCGGTTCAGCCACATCATGCACCTGGTGTCCACTGTGGTGGGCAGGCTCGCCCCGACCGCGACGGCCTACGACGTGCTGAAGGCCACCTTCCCGGCCGGCACCCTGTCCGGAGCGCCCAAACCCCGTGCGCTGCGGCTCCTGGACGAGCTGGAGCCGCACCGCCGCGGCATCTACGGCGGTGTGGTGGGCTACCTCGACTTCGCCGGCGACATGGACATGGCGATCGCCATCCGTTCCGCCCTGCTCCGCGAAGGCCGCGCCTACGTGCAGGCCGGCGGCGGGATCGTGGCCGATTCAGTCAACGCCACCGAGGCGATCGAAACCATCAACAAGGCCGCCGCCCCGATGCGGGCCGTCCACACGGCCCAGTCGCTGCGCAACATCACGGCCGACACCGTGCCCAGTGCCGGGACGGAGCAGCCATGACCGGCCCCGCCATGGTCAAGAGCACCAGCCCGGCCGTCCCGCGCTGGGCCCGGAAATCCACCCTGGTGCTGGTGATTGCCGCACTTGCGCTGGCGGTCTTCGGCACCACCACGCAGACCTGGCTGACCGTGCAGCTGGACCCCAGCCAGCTGGGTCAGGGCGTTAGCAGCCAGAACGGCCTGCAGGTCCAGGGCAGCAAGGCCGCCACCACGGTGACGGCCCTCGCCCTCGTCGCCCTCGCGGGAGGCCTCGCCGCCTCCATTGCCGGGCGCATCGCCCGCTGGGTCATCACGGCAATCATCCTGCTCGCCGCCGCAGGGATCGTTGCCGCGGCGGCAACCGTGCTGGCCGACCCGCTGGCCGCGGCGCAGGGTTCCATCGCCGCCGCCACCGGCATCAGCGGCAGCAACGTCCAGGTGGCCCTCACCGCATTCCCCGTCCTCGCCGTCGTCGCCGGGTCGCTGCTGGGCCTCGGCGCCCTCGCCATCGTCCCTGCCGGACGGTACTGGAAGAGCCGCACGAAGTACGACGCCGCCGCCAGCGCAGGCGCTTCGGACCCCGCGCAGCCGGCCGATGAGATCGACAGCTGGGACCGGCTCTCCCGCGGCGACGACCCCACCTGAGCCCGCACCCCGCAGCGCGGCCGGTAACGCGGCAAACACCACTGTCAATAAATGGCAGAATGTAAGCAGTATTGATCCTGAGGAGATTTCCATGAGCAAAGCCCCTGTTTCCGCATCCCAGCCCGCTGCCGGCACCGGCATCTACGACGGCGTCGACCACAGCGAGCCGACCGGCCACGGCAACAGCCCGGCGGCCTGGACCACCGTGATCATCATGCTGGTCGGCGCCCTCATCGCGGCCATCGCGTTCGTCATCGCCAACACCCCGATCTTCGTCGCCGGTGCGGTCGTCATGCTGATCGGCCTCGTGGTGGGCTTCGTGATGCGCAAAGCCGGTTATGGCGTCGGCGGCAGCAAGCTGAAGAACTCCGGCCACTAAGAGTGACTGTTCTCGATGACATCAATGCCGGTGTCAGGGAGGATATGGAGGCCCGCCAGCGCCTCGTCACGCTCGCCGAGCTGAAGGAGCGTGCCGCGGCGGCCGCCCCGGCGCGTGACGCCTGGGCCGCCCTGGGCGGGCCCTCGGACCGGACCCAGCTCAAGGTGATTGCCGAGATCAAGCGGCGCAGCCCCTCCAAGGGCGATCTCGCGAGCATTGCGGACCCGGCCTCGCTCGCCGTGCAGTACGCCGACGGCGGCGCCGCCGTGATCAGCGTCCTCACCGAACAGCGGCGCTTCAACGGCTCCCTCGCCGACCTGGACGCCGTCCGGGCGGCCGTGGACATCCCGTTGCTGCGCAAGGACTTCATGGTCGACGAGTACCAGATCTGGGAGGCCCGTGCCCACGGAGCCGACCTGATCCTGCTGATCGTCGCCGCGCTGACCGATGCGCAGCTGGGCGAGTACAGTGCGCTCAGCCGTGAGCTGGGCATGAACGTGCTCGTGGAGACCCACACGCCCGGCGAAGTTGAACGAGCCGTTGCCGCGGGCGCGAGAATCATCGGAGTCAACGTCCGCAATCTCAAGACGCTCGACGTCGACCGCTCCGTCTTTGCGGATCTCGCCGCCGGCATCCCCGCCGGCGCGCTCGTGGTCGGCGAATCCGGTGTCCGCGGCGTGGATGACGTCCGGCACTACGCGGCAAACGGCGCCAATGCGGTCCTGGTGGGCGAGGCGCTGGTCAGCCATGCGACCCCGCGCGAGCGGATCGCCGAATTCATGGCCGCCGGCGCCGAAGAAATCGCCGCACGCTCCTGACCCGCGGTCCGGCCCGGCCCCCGGCCGGACCCCGCGGTGCTTCCGTGCGGCACCGAAGATCTAGTTAGCAGTGGAACAGGATGGTGAGACTGATGGTCGATGCGCCAACAGCCGGCTCAGATGAAAGCCCCGTGGATGCGTTCCTGGAGGGCAAGCGCCCGGACGAGGACGGACCGCAGGGTGCACCCTCCCTGCGCCACGCCCCCGGACCCTACTTCGGCTCGTACGGCGGCCGCTGGATGCCCGAATCCCTCATCGCCGCCCTGGACGAACTCGAGGATACCTTCGAGAAGGCCAAGGCTGATCCGGAGTTCACCGCCCAGATCGCGGAGCTGAACAAGAACTACTCCGGCCGTCCCTCGCTGCTCACCGAAGCCAAGCGCTTCGCCGAGCACGCCGGGGGAGTCCGCATCTTCCTCAAGCGCGAGGACCTGAACCACACCGGCTCGCACAAGATCAACAACGTGCTGGGCCAGGCGCTGTTGGCCAAGCGGATGGGCAAGACCCGTGTGATCGCCGAGACCGGAGCCGGCCAGCACGGCGTGGCCAGTGCCACCGCCGCCGCCCTGCTGGGCCTGGAGTGCGTGGTCTACATGGGCGCCGAGGACTGCCGCCGGCAGGCCCTCAACGTGGCCCGGATGGAGCTGCTCGGGGCCACCGTCATCCCGGTGACCAACGGATCGCAGACGCTCAAGGACGCCATCAACGAGGCCCTCCGCGACTGGGTCGCGAACGTGGACAATACGCACTACCTGCTCGGAACCGCGGCCGGGGCGCACCCGTTCCCGGCCATGGTCCGGTACTTCCACGAGGTCATCGGCGAGGAGGCCCGCGCCCAGATCCTGGAACAGACCGGCCGGCTGCCGGACGCCGTCTGCGCCTGCATCGGCGGCGGCTCCAACGCCATCGGCATCTTCCACGGCTTCCTGGATGACCCCTCGGTGAAGATCTACGGCTTCGAAGCCGGCGGCGAAGGCGTCGAAACGGGTCGCCACGCGGCCACCATCACGCTGGGCAAGCCCGGCGTGCTGCATGGCGCCCGGTCCTACCTCATGCAGGACGACGACGGCCAGACCATCGAGTCGCACTCCATCTCGGCTGGCCTGGACTACCCGGGCGTCGGACCCGAGCACTCCTACCTCGCCGACATCGGCCGGGTCAGCTACGAGCCCATCACGGACAGCGAAGCCATGGAGGCCTTCCGGCTGCTTTGCCGGACCGAGGGCATCATCCCGGCCATCGAGTCCGCGCACGCCCTGGCCGGCGCGATCAAGATCGGCCAGCGGCTCGCCGCGGAGGCTGGCGATGCGTCAGAAAAGATCGTCCTCGTGAATCTCTCCGGCCGCGGCGACAAGGACGTGGCCACCGCCGCGGAATGGTTCGACCTGCTGGACAAGGATTCACCCGAACACGAGATCGCCCAGGAGGGGGAGCAGCTGTGAGCACCGCCGAAAACAGCGCAGAAGGCAAGCAGCAGCCCGCCAGCAAGTCCGCGGCGGCCATCGAACGCGCCCGGGCCCAGGGCCGTGCCGCCCTCATCGGCTACCTGCCCGCTGGCTACCCGAGCGTCGAGGACACCATCGCCGCGGGCATCGCCCTGGCCGAAAACGGCGCCGACCTGATCGAAATCGGCATCCCGTATTCGGATCCGGTGATGGACGGCCAGGTCATCCAGGCCGCCACCACGGAGGCCCTCGCCAAGGGCTTCCACGTCGGCCAGGTGTTCGACGTCGTGCGCGGCATCACGAGCAAGACCGACGCGGCCGTCCTGGTCATGACCTACTGGAACCCCGTGGTCCGGATGGGCGTGGACGAGTTCTCCCGCCGCCTGGCGGACGCCGGGGGAGCCGGGCTGATCACGCCGGACCTGATCCCGGACGAGGCGGCGGAATGGATGGCCGCCTCGGACAGGTACGGCCTGGACCGGGTGTTCCTCGTGGCGCCGTCCTCCTCGCCGGAACGGATGAAGCGCACGGTCGACGCAAGCCGCGGCTTCGTCTACGCCGTCTCCATCATGGGCGTCACCGGCGCCCGCACCTCGGTCAGCTCCGCTGCCAAGGACGTCGTCGCCGCAGCGCGCGCGGCGGGCGCCGAGCGCGTCTGCGTCGGCCTGGGCGTCTCCAACGCGGGCCACGTCCGCGAAATCGCCGCCTACGCGGACGGAGTAATCGTCGGCACGGCCCTCGTCGCGGCGATCGGTGAGGGCGGCGTCGATGCTGTAGCGTCCTTGACGAAAGAGCTCAGCACCGGCCTCACCAAGGAAGAAGCGTAAGCAATGCAGTCAGTCCTCCACGCGGCAGCGATGGTTCCCGCGAGCATTCCGAGCCCGGACTGGTCCGGCTTCGATATCCCGCTGCCCTGGGGGTCCCTGCGCATCCACGCCTACGCGCTGTGCATCCTGGCCGGCATCATCGCCGGCCTCTGGCTGACGTCGGTGCGCTGGGCGCGCCGCGGTGCGCCCGAGGGCAGCGTCTGGGACATTGCCATCTGGGCGATCCCCTTCGGCATCATCGGCGGCCGGCTCTATCACGTGGTGTCCTCGCCGGACGCCTATTTCGGCCCGGGCTTCGACGGCACCGGCGACCTGTCCCTGATCCCGCAGATCCAGCGCGGCGGACTCGGCATCTGGGGTGCCGTGGTGCTGGGTGCCGTCGGCGCCTGGATCGGCTGCCGCCGGGCCGGAGTCAAGCTCAGCGCCTTCGTTGACGCCGCGGCGCCCGGCCTGCTGCTCGCCCAGGCGATCGGCCGCTGGGGCAACTACTTCAACCAGGAGCTCTTCGGCGGCCCGACCACCCTGCCGTGGGGCCTCCAGGTCGACGCCGACAGCCCCAACTTCCCGGCCGGGATGCCCGCCGACACGCTGTTCCACCCGACCTTCCTCTACGAATCCGTGTGGAACCTCGTCGGAGTGGCGCTGCTGCTCGCGTTGGACCGCAAGTTCGCGTTCCGCCGCGGCCGGCTGTTCTGGCTCTACGCCATCTACTACACGCTGGGCCGCGTCTGGATCGAGGCCATGCGGATCGACGACGCCGAACAGATCAACCTCTTCGGCATCACCACCCGGCTCAATGTCTGGACCAGCATCTTCGTCCTGCTCGCCGCCCTGGTGGTCTTCATCGTCCTCGGACTGCGCAAGCGCGACGTGCCGGACACCCCGTACCTGCCGGGACGCGAGCCCGAGTCCGCGGCGCTTGCCGGGGACGCCGAGGACGAGACGGCCGGCGTCGAGACGACAGACCACGAGACGACAGACCACGAGACGACAGGCCACGAGAGGGACGCCGCCGACGAAGAAGCCGACAAGACGGCTGACGACGACACCGCCGACGCCGCCGTCGGGCCCGAGCCGGCGGCGGAACCCGGCGAACCCCGGGAGCCGGCGACGGTCCCGGCCGACCGCGGAACCATCCGCCATTCGGACTCTGCTGTCTCAGATACTGAATCGCGTGATAATCTCCGGGAGAACCAGAGCGGTCCGGACCGCGCCTCAGCCTCAGCTGCGGCGGCCGGAGAATCCACCGGCGGCACCATGCCCGCCACCGGAGAACCGGCAACCGGAGTATCCGGCCGCCGGGCCACCGGGACCGCACCGGACGCTGACAGCACCAAGTAACTCAGCTCCGGCAATCGGGCTGCAGGGCGATCGCCGGCTGGGTCCGAGTCCACAGCGTCGTGGCGACAGGGTTTGTACGATTGAGCAGGCAGCAGACAGCTGCGCGCTATGCAAACCCAGGTCGGCGGCCCGCGTAACTGTTCGTACAGCAAGCGGCGCTGGCCTACAATTCGAGTAGGAAAATCACGTTGTTGTGCCCGTCACACCGGCGCACCGATTCGGGCCAATGTTGTCCCTCCCATACGCACGATCAGGAGGAAGGACGTCTCCCATGACCCAAACCCTGCATAGCCCCAGCTGGTCCGGTCCGGAACAGCCCACTACGGCGGTCTCACCGTTCAAGCGTTTTGCGGCGCTGCCCGAAGCTGCCGGGCTTTACAACCCGGAGCAGGAGAAGGACGCCTGCGGGCTGGCCATCATCGCCACCCTGCGCGGCGAGCCTGGCTACGACATCGTCGATGCCGCCCTGACCGCCCTGCGCAACCTTGAGCACCGCGGTGCCGTCGGCGCCGATGAAGGAACCGGCGACGGCGCCGGCCTCCTCATGCAGGTCCCGGACGAGTTCTTCCGTGCAGTTACCGACTTCGAACTCCCCGCCGCCGGGCAGTACGTTGTGGGCACCGCGTTCCTGCCGGCCGAACAGCGCGAATCCGATGCCGCCAAGGCAGGCATTGAGGGTCTCGCGGCCGACGAAGGCCTCACCGTCCTGGGCTGGCGTGAAGTCCCGATCGTGGCCGACCTCGTCGGAGCCATGGCCCGGGCCTGCATGCCGTACTTCGCGCAGCCCTTCTTCGCTTCCAGCACCGGCGAGACGCTCTCCCGCAACGAACTCGACTCCCGGGCCTGGCGGATCCGCAAGCGCGCCCAAAACAAGTACGGCGTGTACTTCCCCTCGCTGTCCTCCCGGACCATCGTCTACAAGGGCATGCTCACCACCGCCCAGCTGGAGCCGTTCTACCCGGACCTCTCGGACAAGCGCTTCAAGACCAAGCTTGCGATCGTCCACTCGCGCTTCTCCACCAACACCTTCCCGTCCTGGCCGCTGGCCCAGCCGTTCCGCACCATCGCCCACAACGGCGAGATCAACACGGTCAAGGGCAACCGGAACTGGATGCGCGCCCGCCAGTCGCAGCTTGCCAATCCGCTGCTGGGGGACAGCCCGGAAGAGCTGTACCCGATCTGCACCCCGGGCGCCTCGGATTCGGCCTCCTTCGACGAGGTCGCCGAACTGCTCTGGCTCTCCGGCCGGCCCATCACGCACTCGATCATGATGATGATCCCCGAGGCCTGGGAAAACCACGCCACGATGGATCCCGCCCGGCGCGCGTTCTACGAGTACCACTCGCTGCTGATGGAGCCGTGGGACGGTCCCGCCGCCGTGTCCTTCACCGACGGCAACCTCGTCGGCGCCACCCTGGACCGCAACGGGCTGCGCCCGGGACGGTACTGGATCACCGAGGACGGCCTCGTCGTCTTCGCCTCCGAGGTCGGCGTGATCGACGTCGAACCCTCCAAGGTGGTCAAGAAGGGCCGCGTTTCGCCGGGCAAGATGTTCCTCGTGGACACCGAAGCCGGCCGGATCATCGACGACGCCGAGGTCAAGGCCGAGGTCGCCGCGGCCAACCCCTGGGCCGAGTGGCTCAAGGACAACCTGATCGACCTCAAGGACCTGCCCGAACGCGAGCACGTGGTGCACACCGCCGCCTCGGTCAACATCCGCCAGCGCACCTTCGGCTACACCACCGAGGAACTGAAGATCCTGCTCGGCCCGATGGCCCGGACCGGCGCCGAACCCCTCGGCGCCATGGGGTCGGACACCCCGGTGGCCGTGCTCTCCAAGCGGCCCCGGCTGCTCTTCGACTACTTCGTGCAGTCCTTCGCGCAGGTCACCAACCCGCCGCTGGACGCCATCCGCGAGGAACTGGTCACGTCCCTGACCTGCGCGATCGGCCCCAACGGCAACCTGCTGGACACCAAGCAGGTCCGCCAGCCGCAGGTCTCGCTGCCGTTCCCCGTGATCAACAACGACCAGCTCGCCAAGATCGCGAACATCGAGAACGCCGACGGCGACCGGGTCGCCATGAAGGTGCGCGGCCTCTACCGCCCCGACGGCGGCGAGAACGCCCTGCGCGCCCGGCTGACCGAAATCTGCGAGCAGGTCTCCGGCGCCATCAACCGCGGCGTCCAGTACGTCGTGCTCTCGGACCGCGACTCCAACGCCCAGTGGGCGCCGATCCCGTCCCTGCTGCTGGTCAGCGCCGTGCACCACCACCTGCTGCGCAGCGCCAACCGCACCAAGACGGCGCTCGTGGTCGAGGCCGGCGACGTCCGCGAAACACACCACGTCGCCGTGCTGATCGGCTACGGCGCCTCCGCGGTGAACCCGTACCTGGCGATGGAATCCGTGGAGCAGCTCATCAGTTCCGGAGACGTCACCGGCGTCACCCCGCAGGACGGCGTCTACAACCTGATCAAGGGCCTCGGCAAGGGCGTCCTGAAGATCATGTCCAAGATGGGCATCTCCACGGTCGCGTCCTACACCGGCGCCCAGACCTTTGAAGCCCTCGGCCTCGGCCAGGACCTGGTGGACGAATACTTCTCCGGCACCCACTCCCAGCTCGGCGGCGTCGGCCTCGACGTCATCGCCGCGGAGGTCGCTGCGCGGCACCGGATGGCGTACCCGGAAAACGGCATCGAACAGCCGCACCAGCCCCTGCTGGGCGGCGGCGAGTACCAGTGGCGCCGCGACGGCGAACCGCACCTGTTCAACCCCGAGACGGTGTTCCGGCTGCAGCACGCCACGCGTGAACGCCGCTACGACATCTTCAAGGCCTACACCCGCGGCGTAGACGACCAGTCCGAGAACCTGATGACGCTGCGCGGGCTGCTGAAGTTCAAGGCCGGCCTGCGCCCCGCGGTCCCGCTCGAGGAAGTGGAGTCCGTCTCCAGCATCGTCAAGCGGTTCTCCACCGGCGCCATGAGCTACGGCTCCATCTCGCAGGAAGCCCACGAGACGCTGGCCATCGCGATGAACCGGCTCGGCGGCAAGTCCAACACCGGGGAAGGCGGCGAGGACGTGGACCGGCTCCTGGATCCGACCCGGCGCTCGGCCGTCAAGCAGATCGCCTCGGGCCGCTTCGGCGTCACCAGCCTCTACCTGACCAACGCCGACGACATCCAGATCAAGATGGCACAGGGTGCAAAGCCCGGCGAAGGCGGCCAGCTGATGGCCCAGAAGGTCTACCCCTGGGTGGCCCGGACCCGGCACTCCACACCCGGCGTCGGGCTCATCTCGCCGCCGCCGCACCACGACATCTACTCGATCGAGGACCTCGCGCAGCTGATCTACGATGCCAAGCGCGCCAACCCCTCGGCGCGGGTGCACGTCAAGTTGGTCTCCGAGGTCGGCATCGGCACGGTCGCGGCCGGCGTCACCAAGGCCAAGGCCGACGTCGTGCTGGTTTCCGGCCACGACGGCGGCACCGGCGCCTCGCCGCTGAACTCGCTTAAGCACGCCGGCGTGCCGTGGGAACTCGGCCTCGCCGAGACCCAGCAGACCCTGATGCTCAACGGCCTGCGCGACCGCGTGGTGGTGCAGGTGGACGGTCAGCTCAAGACCGGCCGCGACGTCGTTATCGCCGCGCTGCTCGGCGGCGAGGAGTTCGGTTTCGCCACCGCGCCGCTGGTGGTCTCCGGCTGCATCATGATGCGCGTCTGCCACCTGGACACCTGTCCGGTGGGCGTCGCGACGCAGAACCCCGAGCTGCGCTCACGCTTCACCGGCAAGCCCGAATTCGTGGTCAACTTCTTCGAATTCCTCGCCGAGGAAGTCCGCGAGATTCTGGCCGAACTCGGCTTCCGGAGCCTCGAGGAAGCGATCGGCCACGCCGAAATGCTCGACACCCGCGAGGCGATCAGCCACTGGAAGGCCGAAGGGCTGGACCTGGACCCCATCCTGCACGGACTGGAGTTCGACGACGATGCGCCGCTGCGCAACCTCACGGGCCAGAACCACGAGCTGGACAAGCACTTCGACCAGCGACTGATCGCGATGGCCGCCGAGGCCCTCAGCGACCGGACACCGGTGAAAATCGCCGTCGACGTGATCAACACGGACCGGTCCGTGGGCACCATGCTCGGCCACGTGGTCACCAAGACCTTCAGCACCGACGTGCTCGCCACCGACACGATCGACATCACGCTGACCGGCACCGCCGGACAGTCGCTCGGCGCGTTCCTGCCGGCCGGCATCACGCTCCGGATGTTCGGCGACTCCAACGACTACGTCGGCAAGGGTCTTTCCGGCGGCCGCATCATCGTCCGCCCGGACCGCACCAACGTGTTCCCGGCGGAGCGGAACGTGATCGCCGGCAACGTGATCGGATACGGCGCCACGAGCGGCGAGTTGTTCCTGCGCGGGCAGGTGGGGGAGCGCTTCATGGTGCGCAACTCCGGCGCCACCGCGGTGGTCGAAGGCATCGGCGACCACGGCTGCGAGTACATGACCGGCGGCCAGGCGCTTATCATCGGCCGCACCGGCCGCAACTTCGGCGCCGGCATGTCCGGCGGCACCGCCTACGTCCTGGACCTGCAGACCGAAAGGGTCAACAAGCAGGCCCTCGACGCCGGCGAGCTGCAGCTGCGCGAACTCGACGCCGAAGACCGCGAAATCGTCCACGGACTGCTGGTCAAGCACCTCGAGGAGACCGAGTCGCAGCACGCGGCCCGGCTGCTCGAGAACTTCGACGACACCGCGGCCCGCATTACCAAGGTGCTGCCGCGCGACTACGCGGCCGTGCTGCAAACCCGTCTTGACGCCATCGAAGAGGGCCTGGACCCCGACGGCGAAGAAGTTTGGTCTCGAATCCTGGAGGTGACCGGTGGCTGATCCACGCGGATTTCTGAAAGTACGCCAGCGTGAAACACAGCCGCGCCGTCCCGTCCCGGTCCGCATCATGGACTGGAAAGAGGTTTACGAAGCCCAGGAGAAGGGCGTCCTGAAGAGCCAGGCCGGCCGCTGCATGGACTGCGGTGTCCCGTTCTGCCACCAGGGCTGCCCGCTGGGCAACCTCATCCCGGAGTGGAACGACCTCATCTGGCGGGACAAGGGCGAGGAAGCGATGGAGCGGCTGCACGCCACCAACAACTTCCCCGAGTTCACCGGCCGGCTCTGCCCGGCACCCTGCGAGGCCTCCTGCGTGCTGGGCATCAACCAGCCCGCCGTGACCATCAAGCAGGTCGAGGTTTCCATCGTGGACCAGGCCTTCGACAAGGGCTGGGTCAACCCGCTGCCGCCGGCACGCCTCTCCGGCAAGACGGTCGCCGTCGTCGGTTCCGGCCCCGCCGGGCTCGCCGTCGCGCAGCAGCTGACCCGGGTGGGCCACACCGTCGCCGTTTATGAGCGCGACGACAAGATCGGCGGCCTGCTCCGCTACGGCATCCCCGACTTCAAGATGGAAAAAGAGCACGTGGACCGCCGCCTGGACCAGATGAAGGCCGAAGGCACCCGCTTCCGGACCGGCGTCGCCGTCGGCACCGATGTGACCTGGGAACAGCTGCGCCGGCGCTACGACGCCGTCGTGGTCGCCACCGGCGCAACCGTGCCGCGGGACCTGCCCATCCCGGGCCGGGACCTTGAGGGCGTGCACTTCGCGATGGATTACCTCGTCCCGGCCAACCGCGTGGTGGCCGGCGAGACGGTGGAAAACCAGATCAACGCCGCCGGCAAGCACGTTGTGATCCTCGGCGGCGGCGACACCGGCGCGGACTGCCTCGGCACCGCACACCGGCACCAGGCAGCGTCCGTGACCACGCTGGCGATCGGCAAGCAGCCGTCCGCCGAGCGGGCCGCGCACCAGCCCTGGCCGACGTTCCCCACCCTGTTCGAGGTGGCCAGCGCGCACGAGGAGGGCGGCGAACGCACCTACCTCGCCTCCACCGTGGAATTTGTCGGCGAGAACGGCAAGCTGACCGGCGTGAAGGTGGCCGAGACTGAATTCGTCGGGGGCTTGCGCCTGCCGAAGGCCGGCACCGAACGGATCATCCCGGCGGACCTCGTCTTCCTGTCCCTGGGCTTCACCGGCGCCGAACCCGCCGGGATCACCGAGCAGGTGCACGCCGAGTTCGACGGCCGCGGGAACGTGGCCCGGGACGGTTACTACATGACCAACACGGAAGGGGTCTTCGTCGCCGGAGACGCCGGCCGCGGTCAGTCCCTGATCGTCTGGGCAATCGCCGAGGGCCGCGCCTGCGCCGCCGCGGTGGACAAATTCCTGATGGGCAGCACCATTCTCCCGGCGCCAGTTGCGCCGACCGACCGGGCGATCGCCGTCCTGTAACCCGGTCCGGACCCTGCCGGGTCCGGACCGGGCACCGGCCGTTCATCACCGCGACAACTTAAAACAACCAAGAGACAACTAGGGTAGGTATATGAGACGCGCTAAAATTGTGGCCACCTTCGGACCGGCGATCGCGAGCTTCGAGAACACGCTTGCCGTGCTGGAAGCCGGCGTCGACGTGGCCCGCATGAACATGAGCCACGGAGATTACTCCGTGCACGACAACACCTACGAGAACGTCCGCAAGGCCGCCGGCCAGCTCGGCAAGGCCGTCGCCATCATGGCCGACCTGCAGGGCCCGAAGATCCGCCTCGGCCGCTTCGTTGACGGACCGCACCTGCTGGCCGTCGGTGACACCTTCACGATCACCACCGAGGACGTCCCGGGCACCAAGGACATCTGCTCCACGACGCTGAAGAGCCTCACCGAGGACGTAAACCCCGGCGACTCGCTGCTGATCGACGACGGCAAGGTGGCGCTGCGCGCCATCGAGGTGGACGACGTCAAAGTCGTCGCCCAGGTGGTTGTCGGCGGCTACGTGTCCAACAACAAGGGCATCAACCTGCCCGGCGTGGCCGTCAACGTGCCCGCGCTGAGCGAAAAGGACGAGGACGACCTCCGCTGGGCCATGCGCCGCGGCGTGGACATGGTGGCCCTCTCCTTCGTCCGCGACGCCTCGGACATCAAGCGCGTCCACGAAATCATGGACGAAGAAGGCCGCCGCGTGCCGGTGATCGCCAAGATCGAAAAGCCGCAGGCCGTGGACCAGCTCCCGGAGATCATCGACGCCTTCGATGCCATCATGGTGGCCCGTGGCGACCTCGGTGTGGAGCTGCCGCTCGAGGAAGTGCCGATCGTGCAGAAGCGCGCCGTCGAACTGGCCCGCCGCTGGGCCAAGCCCGTCATCGTGGCCACCCAGGTGCTCGAATCCATGATCGACAACCCGCGCCCGACCCGCGCCGAGGCCTCCGACTGCGCCAACGCCGTGCTCGACGGCGCGGACGCCGTCATGCTCTCGGGCGAGACCAGCGTGGGCAAGTTCCCGATCGAGACCGTCAAGACCATGGCCCGGATCATCGAATCCACCGAGGTCCACGGCCTGGAACGCGTCCCCCCGCTGGGCACCAAGCCCAAGACCCGCGGCGGCGCCATCACCCGTGCCGCCGTCGAGATCGCCGACCAGCTGGAAGCAAAGTACATCTGTACCTTCACCCAGTCCGGCGACTCCGCACGACGCCTGTCGCGGCTGCGGCCGATCCGCCCGGTCTTTGCCTTCACCCCGGTGGAGCACGTCTGGAACCAGCTCGCGCTGACCTGGGGCATCCAGCCGGTACTGGTCCCGATGGTGGGCCACACCGACGAGATGACCGCCCAGGTGGACCGCAACCTGCTCGAGATGGATCTCGTCGAGGACGGCGACATGGTGGTCATTGCGGCCGGTTCGCCTCCCGGAAAGGCCGGTTCCACGAACATGCTGAAGGTCCACAAGGTAGGCGACCTGGCCGACGCCGGCAGCCACGGCGAGAACGCCGTCACCAAGGACAAGCTCGGCCCCTGGCCGGAAAAGAAGAAGAAGAACACCAAGATCTAGTTCTTCTCCAGATACACCAAAGGGAGGGCCCCGCCGCTGGCATTCAGCGGCGGGGCCCTCCCTTGGTTTTCCTGCGTGCCGGCTGTGGGCTAGTTGACCTGGTTGATGATGGTCTCGGCGACCTCGCGCATGCTGAGGCGGCGGTCCATGGAGGTCTTCTGGATCCAGCGGAACGCTTCCGGCTCCGTCAGGCCCATCTTGGTGGTCAGCAGGCTCTTGGCGCGCTCCACGAGCTTGCGCGTGGCGAACTGCTCCTGCAGGTCGCTCACCTCGCTTTCGAGGGCCTTGATCTCCTCGTGCCGGGACAGCGCGATCTCCAGGGCCGGGATCAGATCGGCCGGGGTGAAGGGCTTCACCACGTAGGCCATGGCACCGGCGTCGCGGGCCCGCTCGACCAGTTCCTTCTGGCTGAACGCGGTCAGCAGCACCACGGGGGCGATCCGGGCCTTGACGATCTTCTCGGCCGCGGAGATGCCGTCCATGACGGGCATCTTGACGTCCATCAGGACGAGGTCGGGCTTGAGCTCTTCCGCGAGCTGGACGGCCTTCTCGCCGTTGTCCGCCTCGCCTACGACGTCGTAGCCTTCGCCGCGCAGGATCTCGATGATGTCCAGCCGGATGAGGGTCTCATCCTCGGCGACGACGACGCGGCGCGCCGGCTGGGAGGTGGGGGTTGACTCCGTCTGTTCTGACACGGGTACTCCTTGGAAAGGTACGGCGGGATCTGGACCATCTGAGGCACGTCCGCGGGTGTACTGGGGGCCGGTAGGGATCGATGCGGCGTCACTGGCGCGATTCTGGAATTCAGCCTATCTGCATGTAGAGTAATTTCGCGCACCGGAACCGATCGCGTTGCTCACAGCACCATGGAGCAAGCGAATATGACAGCCGGTGTACTCCGCGCCCGAGTGGCGGAATTGGCAGACGCGCCGCACTCAAAATGCGGTATCGAAAGGTGTGTKGGTTCGAGTCCCACCTCGGGCACTTGTTTTCCCTAGGCAGGGGCTGTGGGGCCTCTGCGTGTGGACAAACTGTTGACTTATGGACCCCCTCGGGGGCCTTTTTTGTTGGTGGCTGTGCCTTCTCCTGGGTTTGGGCAGCGGTGTCGCTGGTTATCTGTTCATGGCGGGGAGGGTCTTGAACTGCATGACCTGATGCTGGCTGGGCGAGCGGAGTCRCCTCGGCTAGTTTGCACTAATTCCGGTCACGACTGTTCATGGCAAGATTTCCGGATCTGTCTTTGTCGTACCGGGTCGTGTTGAGAGTGGGCAGATGCGGCTCGAACGGTTTCTTGCCTGTTGTGTCGAATATTTCTGGCCCTGCACGGGAAGCTGAAACTGGCTCCACGCTGTGACGATGGTGAGCGACAAAAACCGAGCCACGGCGTCCGTACCGCACACCCATCTTCAGCCGTGGATAGTCCGAATTGATCCAGCTGTGGGAGCTTAAGAGCGCGCAGACGATCAGAGTCTTTGGGTGTTTTCGTGGCGCCCCGTTGGCGGAGCCTCTCACACACCCGATGCTTGACTTGGGTCGGGTCACAAACCCTGTTGGTCTGTGGGTGGGTGTTCGGCCACGCAGAAGAGGTTCCCCTCCCGGTCAGCAAGAGTGGTCCACTGCACGTGTGGGAATTCGTCAAGGACGTCCCACTGGTAAGTGGCACCCAGGTCGAGGAGGCGTCTGACCTCGGCCTGTCGCGACCCCCAGGGCACGGTCAGATCTAGGTGGAACGTTTGGTGCTCGGGGCGAGGACGGGTCATGGGTTGGAAGAACATTGCGAACCCTCCGGGACCCGCAGATGGCAGGTAGACGCTGTCGCCGCCCGGTGAGGGCAAGGCGCCGGTCACGGACGCCCAAAAATCGGCAAGCGTGGCTGGATTCTGAGCCTCCAGGTTGATCGCACCAAGGGTGATCTGATATGTCGTCATGGTTGCAACGCTAACAGGATCCTCGGACAGCCTCTCGTTAGTGCACGGCGGCGTCGATGACTCCCGAGACTGGGGCATCATCCCCAGCCGTCGCAGGTTCCACCTTTCGGAAGCCAACTCAAACGTAATGGCTCCGCCCCGGCGCTCAGCCGCAGCTCAGGCGGTGCTATCGAGGATCAGGCGCGCCGCTTCCGTTGGTTGGTCCCAGTGCGGGAAGTGACCGCAGTTTTCGAACCAGTGGAGCGTTGCATCCGGGAACAGCTCCATGGCCCGCGCCGCCTCACTGGGAGCGGTGACCTTGTCCTTCCGCCCCCATCCAATGACCACTTTTCCCTTGAGTGAACCGGCCGGTGCGCCTTCCTGGCGGGGTCCGTGAATCAGCGCGTTGAGGGCAGGGTCCAGACTGGTCGATGTCTTGAACCCGCGAAGTTCATGCAGGACCAGATCCTGCGGCAGCTTCCATGGGTGGGCGGAGAACTGAGCCAACAGGGCCGTGCGGCCAACGGGGTTGCCCGTGAGGAAGGGGAGCGCCGGTTGGATACGGCGCACCAGTGCGACGGATGCCTTGATGCTTGCTCCAAAGATCGCTGCCTGGCGGTCATTCCAGAATCCACCAGGGTCCAGTGCGATCGTGGTGCCAGCGTGCCCTCGCCGTGCCATTTCCAACACCATCCGGGCGCCCATGGAGCTGCCTACCAGATCAAGGTCACCCAGTTCCCCGTCGCGGATAAAGGATTCGACGGCATCGGTCAGCGTGGCAATGGTGGTTTCTCCGGTTAGCGGCGCGGATTCGCCGCAACCGGGGAGGTCGACGGCGATGACATCGCGTTCAGCGGCCAGCGCCGGGATTATCGGGTTCCAGTTACCAATACTGGAACCGAGCCCATGGATCAGGAGGAGTGGCTTACCGGAGCCTTGCCGGGTTGAGTGCAGCATGACTTCACTGTAAGGGGCGGTGCAACATATCAGGCCAGAGGTCATCTGGCGAAAGGCTCGACGGCACAGCGATACGCGGTTGGGCAGCGCATCCAACACGCCTCAGGTCGAACACATCTCAGGCAGGGGCGAAGAGTTCATGCGCCACGTTGTCGGGGCCCTGAATTCCAGGATGTTACCGGCGCCGATGCCCTTGGACCACCGTGGTGGAGAGCGCCGGATACGACGGCGACAGTGAGAACGTCCGGGTGTCCTCGGGCCAAACCCGCGTAGGTCGTTTTCTGTCCAGTCCGTGCCGGAGGGGGCGGTGATGTCGAAAAGGAGGAACCCGCCGCCGTGATCTTCATTGATTTCCAGCATGAGGGCCGCGCCGTAGTGCTGTGCTTGTTCGAGCCCGGTCCGGTTCCGGTGGCCTACTCTTCAAATCGGAGCGAAATCGCGTTCAAGCCACAACTGCCCCGCGCGGACTGCCGCTTTAGCAGCCTGGTTGCGCTGAAGTGGGCAAAAGAGGGGGTGTGCACAATGTGCACATCCTGGGCTTCGGATCGGGTCGTACTGCTGCCGGACTGGGCCGAATTGCGGAGGATTTCGGGGCAGCGACAGAAACTCAGGTGCTGGAACCCGGTTCGAGTCCCACCTCGGGCACTTGTTTTCCCTGTTCAGGGGCTTGTGGGCCGCTGAATGCGTAAAAATCTCCTTTTATGGGCCCGCGCGGGCCCATTTTTGTTGGTCGGCCTGTTGCCGGTTGTGACTCCTCCACTTGATTTCCGGCAGCACTGGCGCTGCTTACCCCTCCATGGCCGGCCACGCCGCAAACGGCATGACTGGACGCTGGTGGGCTGCATTCGGCGTGGGGGCATCCGGCCCGTGGGCTCCGGGTCGGTCAACATGGCGGTGCCGACGGTGGGGATCATCAACGTCGGTGCACCCGTTGTGTAACGGGTTGGTGTCGGTTCGGTGGGGACCCATCCGGGAGGGCGGGTGTTGCCGAAGTACTCCTGACAGACCAAGCCGGACCCGCAGGAAAAAGTCAGCCCCTACCAGGGCGGCGGGGACGGGACACCCATTGAGCTATTTCCAAGGAGCACTCCCATGCGTACATCCATCAAGACTTTCCTCGGCGTTGCCGCTGCCGGTTCGCTCATGTTTTCCCTGGCTGCCTGCAGCCCGGCGAACAACGCTTCCTCCGCTCCGGCCACCTCGGCGT
>NZ_JBFTMU010000005.1:0-189053 GCF_056397125.1 Arthrobacter sp. 05N425 | reverse complement strand
GTGCGGTTCCGGCCGCACGGCACCCGGAAGGATCACAGCATGACCCACGAAACCTACCCCGCCGGCCATCCCACTGCACACCCAATCCCCCCGGCCGGGCCCGCACCCGCCCCTGAACCCGTGCGCCTGGCCGATGCCCGGCAGCGGATCCGCGACTACCGCGCCGCAACCGGCCGGCGGACCGCAGTGCTCGACGACGACCCGACCGGTTCGCAGTCCGTGCACGGCGTCTCCGTCGTCACCGTGCTCGAGGCAGACGAGTACGCCGCGGCCCTTGCACGGCCGGAATCGACCTGCTTCATCCTGACCAACACCCGCAGCCTCGACGAGGCCGACGCGGTCGCCCTGAACCAGGCGGCCGGCCGGGCCCTGTTCGAGCTCGAGGAGCGGCTCGGCGCGCCCCTGGACCT
The DNA here is from genome assembly GCF_056397125.1 of Arthrobacter sp. 05N425. Taxonomy (NCBI): domain Bacteria; kingdom Bacillati; phylum Actinomycetota; class Actinomycetes; order Micrococcales; family Micrococcaceae; genus Arthrobacter; species Arthrobacter sp. 05N425. The sequence continues at coordinate 188,643 of NZ_JBFTMU010000005.1, read as the reverse complement.
GGTCAGTCGGAGCGACTCAACCCTCCGCGGCCATGTCATGGCCGAAATCCGCACCCTTGACGCCGTCCGGCGCGAGGTGACCGGGCGCGGGTTCGACGGCGTCCTGCTGGCGCCGTCCTACTTCGAAGCCGGACGCTTCACCGCCGGGGATGTGCACTGGGCCATGGTGGGCGGGGAACCCGTCCCGGCCGGGGAAACCGAGTTCGCCAAGGACGCGACCTTCGGATACCGGTCCTCCGACCTGAAGGATTTCGTCGCGGAGAAAAGCGGCGGCACCGTCGCGCCGGAGCAGGTGCTCAGCATCAGCCTCGAGGACATCCGCCACGGGGGAGAGGACCGGGTTGCGGAGATCCTGCGCTCGGCCAGCGAACTGCAGCTCATCATCGTCAACGCCACCGAGTTCGCGGACCTGGAAATCGTCGTCCTGGGCCTGCAGCAGGTCCAGCGCGAAGGCAAAGTGTTCCTGCACCGCACCGGGCCGTCCTTTGTCCGCGCGCTCGCAGGGCTCGATCCCAAGCCGACCCTGCAGGCGCAGGACATCTGGCCCGACGGCCGCCCGGCCGGCCACGGGCTCGCCGTCGTCGGTTCCCATGTGGGCCAGACGGCACGCCAGGTCGCTGCGGCGCAGGCCCGGGGCGGCGTGACCGAGGTCGAACTGTCCGTCGCCGAGCTCGTCAATCCGGCGGCGCGCGGTGCGCACATTGCAGACACCGCGGCCCGGGTGGTCAGCGCCCTCGCCGACTCCGACGTCCTGCTCTACACCTCGCGGTCGCTGCTCAAGGGCGCCGACGCTGCCGCCAGCCTGGAGATCGCCCGCAGCGTATCCGCGGCCCTGATCGAGGTGGTCCAGGCCGCCCTTCCCGCCCAGCCCGCCTGGGTGATCGCCAAGGGCGGCATCACCTCGCACGACGTCGCCGTGCGGGGCCTCGGAATCAGGCGGGCCACCGTGCTCGGCCAGCTGTTCCCGGGCATGGTCTCGGTGCTCCGGCCCGACGACGCCGCCCCGGGCGTGCAGGGGATGCCGTACGTCGTTTTTGCGGGCAACGTCGGCGACGAGAACGCGCTCGCCGACACCATTGAACTCTTCCGCGGCGCCACGTCCGCGGCACCAGGAAAGGAAGTAACCCCATGACCAAGGTCGGATGGATCGGGCTGGGCGCGATGGGCGGACCGATGGCGGTCGTCCTTGCCGAAGCCGGACACGAGGTCGCCGCCTTTGACGTTGCCGAAGGCCGGGCGCAGTCGCTGGCAGTTCCCGGCCTGACACCGGCGGCCACGGCCAAGGAGGCGGTGGCCGAGGCCGACGTCGTCGCCCTGATGGTCGCGACGCCGGCCCAGGCCGACGCGGTGCTCTTCGGCGTGGACGACCTCGCTGCGGCCCTGCGCCCGGGCACCGTGGTCCTCCTGATGGCCACCGTCGGTCCAGCCGCGGTGGTGTCGCTGGCTGAGCGGCTGGCGGCGTTCGACGTCGAACTGGTGGACGCCCCGGTTTCCGGCGGTACCAAGCGCGCCGCCACCGGCGAGCTGCTGATGATGGTCAGCGGCTCCGAACGGGCCCTGGCGGTGGTGCGGCCGCTGCTGGACGCGATGGCAAGCTCTGCCCCCGTGGTGGGTGCGAACGTTGGCGACGGTCAGAAGGTGAAGCTCGTCAACCAGCTGCTGTGCGGCGTCCACATCGCCGTGGCCGGGGAGGCCCTGGCCTTCGCCGAGGCCCTGGGCCTGGACCCGAAGCAGACCTGGGAGGTGCTGCGTTCGGGCGCCGCGGCATCGTTCATGTTCGATGATCGGGGCTCCCGGATGGTGGACCCGGACAACACCGAGGTCCGCAGCGCCCTGGACATCTTCGTCAAGGACATGGGGCTTGTGGTCGAGGCGGCGCGGGAAAGCACCTACCCGGCTCCGCTCGCCGCCGCGGCCGAGCAGCTCTACCTCAGCGGCCGGCGTAAGGGGCTCGGCCGGCGGGACGACTCTTCAGTGATCGAGGTGCTGCGCGGGCACTAACGTTGACTGCCGGCGGGCCGGGGGAGTGTTCAGCCCCCGGCCTGGCTGATGGTGAAGGCCGCCAGGAAGCCCACAGCTGCAATGAGGCCCGTCAGGACATGGTGTTCCTCGAAAGCCTCCGGGATCATGGTGTCGGCAAGCATGGCCAGAATCGCGCCGGCGGCGATTGCGGTGATGAAGGCGACCATCTCCGCCGGAGCGTTTTGCAGGCTGGCATAGCCGATCAGCGACGCCAGTCCGGAGATGAGGGCAATGCCTCCCCACACGCCAAAGACGTACCCGGCGCTGCGGCCGGATTTTTTCATCCCCGCTGTGCTGGATAGCCCTTCGGGGACGTTGGAGATGAACACAGCTGCGAGCACGGCCGTGCTGACCGATCCTCCTGAGACGAGACCGAGCCCCAGGACGACGGATTCGGGAATCCCGTCCAGTAAGGCTCCGATGGCGATCGCGGTGCCGCTGCCCGGCTTGTCCTTTTCAGAGGGTTGCTTTCCGCCGGAGCGTTTCCTGTGTTTGGCTCCTCGCCGGGCCAGCAGCGCGTTCGCCCCAACGTAGACCAGTGCTCCGGCAAGGAATCCCGCCACGGTCGGCCAGAGACCGCCGCCCTTTTCGGCTTCATCGACGAGGTCAAACGACAGGGCGGAGATGAGGACTCCGGCCCCAAAAGACATGATGGAGGAGACGACTTTGGGGGCGATCGTCCACTTCCAGGCAATGGCCGAACCCAGAACCAGCGCTGCGCCCGCCACAGTTCCCCATAGCAGGGCCTGCACCCATGTGGGCATCTTGTTCCACCTTCCATTCTTTCCATCACGATGACGCCATGGCCTGCACGGCGCAGCGACCCGGCGCGCCGCAAGGCGACCCAGTCACCACTGAGCGCTGCCGCACCTCGATCATGACAATATAAGCATGCTTTCTAAGTTGCGCCGTCGCCGGTCCCGGCGACGGTATAGCCGGGGGAGCGATCCCGGAAAGGCTTACGGCCGGCGTCCCGCGGGGCGGGGCGGCTATAGGATTCCAGTATGGCAATCAAGGATCCGGCCGCACGCGGCGTCAGCAGGCAGGTCCTCGCCGACCACGTCTACGAAGCGCTTCTCATCGCCTTGATGGACGGCCGGCTCGAAGCCGGCACCCCGGTCAGCATCGACGGGATGGCCCGGGAACTGGACGTCTCGCCGACGCCCGTGCGCGAGGCGCTGGCCCGGCTGGAAGCCACCGGCATGGTGCGCCGGACCGCCCTGCGCGGCTACCGGGTGGCGCCGCTCTTCACCGCGGACGAACTGGCGGACCTGATGGACGCGCGCCTGGTGATCGAACCGGCCAACGCCTTCATGGCCTGCAGCCACGCCGACGCCGACCTCACCGCCCAGCTAGCGCAGGCCATCGACGACCTCAAAGCCGCGCCCCGGGGGCCGTCCTTTTCCGAGTTCCGCGCCTACTGGGAGGCCGACGAACGGTTCCACCGGCTCATCGCGGAGCACGCGGACAACCAGTTCCTTCTCTCCGCGTACAACGCGCTCGGCGGACAGGTGCAGCGCTTCCGCTTCTTCGGCGGGCTCGGCGTCACCGACGCCGACTTCGCGATCGCGGAGCACACCGAGATCCTGCGGGCCTTTGAGGCCGGCGACGCCGACCTGGCGCGGAAGAAGATGATCGCGCACATCGAAGGCGTCAAGCAGCGTTCCCAGCACGACAGCGAAGTACACGACAGCGAAGTGCGCAGCTAGGCCCAAACCCGCCAGCTACGCCGGGCGACGGCACCCTCCGGTGCCCGCTGCCCGGCCCCGGCCTCCGGTTCGGCCCGCGTCCCGATCCACAAAAACCCTTGACAAGCTTTCCTATCGGGTGAATCCTATAGGAAATGTGATTCAAGATTTGGAGTGACAATGTCGTACACCGCCGAAAACTGGCCCATCACCGCGGCCCTGCTGCAGTTCCCGGGCGTCCGGCCCGACGGAACCTCCGTCCAGGATGCCCCCGCCGCCGAGTGGCAGCGCGTGTTCGAGGAAGTCGCGGACGCGGGCTTCGCCAACGCCGACCTGACCGACAGCTGGGTGCGTCCGGGGGACCTGAGCCCGGCCCGGCTGGATGAACTCACGGCCGCAGCCCGCCACGCCGGAATCGGCCTCCCGGCCATCTCGGCCATCCGCCGCAGCGTGATCGACGAGGCCAACTGGGAAGACAACCTGGCCTACACCCACCGCACCCTCGACGCCGCCGCGCAGCTCGGCTGCGAGGTCGTGTCGATCGGCCTGCACCAGGCCCTGACTCCCGCCCAGCGCGAACAGCTCTGGTTCTGGACCGTCCAGGGCCACCAGGACCCGGTGGGGGACAAGGAAACCTGGCAGAAGGCTGTCACCCGGATCCGCGAAGTCGGCCGGCACGCGGCCGAGCTCGGGCTCCTGGTCTCCCTGGAGATGTATGAGGACACCTACCTCGGAACCGCCGACTCGTCGGTGCAACTGGTCCAGGACATCGGCCTGTCCAATGTCGGGCTCAACCCGGACATCGGCAACCTGATCCGCCTGCACCGGCCGATCGAGGACTGGCGGGATATGGTCCACAAGACGCTGCCGTACGCCAACTACTGGCACGTCAAGAACTACGTCCGCGACGAAAACCGGGCGAAAGACCAGTACGTCGCCATGCCCGCGCCGATGGAATCCGGTCTGATCAGCTACCGCGAGGCCTTCCACTTCGCCATCTCCGTCGGCTTCCAAGGCATCATCTGCACCGAGCACTACGGCGGGGACGGGCTCAGCGTCACCGCCGCCAACCAGGACTACCTGCGCCGCCAGATCCTGCCCAAACGCGACGGGTACGCGCTCGGCACTTCCCTGGTGGCCCAGGGCCGGCAGCTCCCGGCGGCCGTCCCCGCACTCTAAACCGGCGGGGCCCCCGGTCCTGCCGTGTGTTCCATCCGCTCCAACCGGTTCAACGAGGAATCATGACCAAGATATTTGACGATCCCGCAAGCTTCGCGGACGACGCCCTGGACGGCTTTGCCGCCGCCCACCGCCGGTACGTGGCACGGGTGGATGGCGGCGTTGTCCGCTCCACCGAGACGCCGGCAGGCCAGGTCGCGCTCGTGATCGGCGGGGGATCCGGGCACTACCCGGCCTTCGCCGGCCTCGTCGGCGCCGGACTGGCCGCGGGCAGCGCCTGCGGAAACATGTTCGCCTCGCCATCCGCGGGCCAGGTCTACCGCGTGGTCAAGGCCGCGGAGTCCGGAGGCGGTGTGCTCCTGAGCTACGGCAACTACGCCGGGGACGTGCTGCACTTCGGCCAGGCGCAGGACAAGCTGAACGCCGAGGGCATCGAGACCCGCACCGTGCTGGTGACCGACGACATTGCCAGCGCCCCGCTCGAGGAGATCGCCAAACGCCGCGGTATTGCCGGGGACCTGACGGTCTTCAAGGTTGCCGGGGCCGCCGCCGAGGCCGGGCTGGACCTGGACGAGGTGGAACGGCTGGCAGTCAAGGCCAACCACCACACGCGCTCGCTGGGCGTCGCCTTCGCCGGCTGCACCCTTCCAGGCGCCGCGGAACCGCTGTTCACGGTGCCAGAGGGCATGATGTCCGTGGGCCTCGGCATCCACGGCGAACCCGGGATCTCCGAACAGCCGTTGCCGACGGCCAGCGAACTGGCAGCACTGCTGGTGGACGGACTGCTCAAGGACAAGCCGGAAACCGCGGGCCGCCGCGTGGTGCCGATCCTCAACGGCCTCGGCACGGTCAAATACGACGAGCTGTTCCTCCTGTTCGGGAAGATCGAGGCCCTGTTGACCGCCGCGGGACTTGAGATCGTTGAACCGGAATGCGGCGAGCTCGTCACCAGCCTGGACATGTCCGGACTTTCGTTGACGCTGTTCTGGCTGGACGCGGAGCTGGAAAAGTTCTGGTCCGCACCGGCCGACACCCCCGCCTTCCGCAAGGGCAACCTGGCTCCGCGCCGGGCCCGGACCCTCTCCGCGCAGGACGACGCCGCAGCAGCGCCCGCGCTGGCTGCCACGGCGGCGTCGACCTCGCTGGCCGCCACCGCCGTCGGCGTGCTCAAGGTGGCCCAGTCGGTCGTCGTCGAACACGAGGAAGCCCTCGGCAAACTCGACGCGATCGCCGGCGACGGCGACCACGGCATCGGCATGCGCCGCGGCGTGGACGCCGCCGTCGCCGCGGCCGAACAGTCGCACGCGGCCGGCGCCGGACTGGAGGAACTCCTCACGGCGGCCGGCGAACAGTGGGCCGAACGCGCCGGGGGCACCTCCGGAGCGCTCTGGGGCGCCGCGGTCACCGCCGTCGGCCGGGCCCTCGGCAGCAAGGACGCCTACACTCCGGCGGACGCGGCCGCCGCCGTCGACGCCCTCCGGGACGCCATCATCACCCTCGGCAAAGCCGAAGCGGGAGACAAGACGATGGTGGACGCGCTGCTTCCCTTCGCTGACGTTTTCAACCGGGCAATCGACGACGGCGACGGCGTGGCCCGCAGCCTGCGGACCGCGGCCGACGCGGCCGCCCAGGCCGCCGAAGCCACGGCGTCGCTCAGCCCCAAGAAGGGCCGGGCCAGGCCGTTGGCCGAGAAGAGCCTGGGCCACCCCGACCCCGGGGCCGTGTCATTTGGCCTGATCGCCGGCCGGGTGGCCGACTACGCAGCCTCCATCGAACGCAGCTGAAGGAGAAATCCCTTGTCACACGAGACACAGAGTCACAGCACCACCGACCCCCAGCCCGGCTGGCGGATTGTCGTCGGCAACGACGAGGCCGGCGTCGAATACAAGAACGCCCTGCGCGAACTGCTCGAGGCGGACCCCCGGGTCGCGTCCGTGGAGGACGTCGGCGTCGGACCGGACGACAGCACCGCCTACCCGCACCTGGCCGTCGCCGCGGCCCGCAAGGTCGCCGCTGGCGAGGCCGACCGGGCCCTGCTGATCTGCGGCACCGGACTGGGCGTGGCCATCTCGGCCAACAAAGTCCCCGGCATCCGTGCCGTCACCGCGCACGACAGCTACTCCGTGGAACGCTCCGTGCTGTCCAACAACGCCCAGGTGCTGACCATGGGCCAGCGCGTCATCGGCCTGGAACTGGCGAAGAAACTCGTCGGCGAATGGCTGGGCCACCGCTTCGACGACACCTCCGCATCCGCGGCCAAGGTGGACGCAATCCACTCCTATGAAGGAGCCCCGGAAGGAATTGAAACCACATGACCCCTCGTAACATCGCCGTCGTCGGTTCCGGCTACATGGGCGGCGGAATCGCGCAGGTACTGGCCCTCGCGGGAGCCCGCGTTGCCCTCGCCGACGTCTCCGCCGAGATCGCCCAGAGCAACTACGAGCGGCTGCTCAAGGAATCCGACGAGTTCGTCGCGGCCGGCCTGTTCCCGGCCGGCTCCACCGAACGACTGAAGGAAAACCTCTGGGCCGCGAAGGACATCGAAGAGGCCGTCGCGGACGCCGAATACATCGAAGAAGCCGTACCCGAGGTCCTGGAGATCAAGCACGGCACCCTGGGCCTGATCAGTGCCGCCGCCCGCCCGGACGCCATCATCGGCTCCAACACCTCCACCATCTCCATCGCGAAGCTCGCCGAAGTCGTGGTGAACCCGGAGCGCTTCCTGGGCGTCCACTTCTCCAACCCGGCGCCGTTCATCCCGGGCGTGGAAGTCATCCCGCACGCGGGTACCTCCGAGGCCGCCGTGGAAGCCGCCCGCGCGATCGTGGCGGAGACCGGCAAGGAAACCGCGACCGTCAAGGATGTCACCGGCTTCGTGCTCAACCGGCTGCAGTACGCCCTCTTCCACGAGGCCGCGCAGGTTGTGGAGGAAGGCATCGCCACGGCCGAGGATGTGGACACCATGGTCCGCACCACCTTCGGCTTCCGGCTGCCGTTCTTCGGGCCGTTCGCGATCGCGGACATGGCCGGGCTCGACGTGTACGCCTTCTGCTACAAGTCACTGCAGACCGGCTTCCCCGAGCGGTTTGCCACGCCGCAGATCCTCCAGGAAAAAGTCGACGCCGGCCAGCTCGGAACCAAGACCGGCTCCGGCTTCCTCAACGTCCCCGCCGACCGGACCGCCGCCCTGGTGGCCTACCGGAACAAGGCCTACGTCGCCATGCAGAAGCTCATCGAGGAACTGGGCCCCGCGCCCCTCGCCTGACAACCCCCTCACCCTAACCTCCCAAGGAAACCTCCATGACCTCATTCCCCACAGACCGCACCGTGATCGTGACCGGAGCCGTCTCCGAGCGCGGCATCGGCCGGGCCACGGCGGACTACCTCGCCGAACGCGGCTGGAACATCGGCGTGATCGACCTGGACGACGCCGCCAGTAAGGCCCTGGCCAAGGAACTGGCCGAAAAGCACGGCGTGCAAGCCCACGGCGCCGGCGCCAATATCGGCGACGAGGCCTCGGTCCGCGCCGCGATCGACGAGATCGAGGCCGAACTGCCGCAGCTCGTAGCCCTGGCCAACGTCGCCGGGGTGAGCTCTCCGGTGCCCTACCTGGAACTCGACGCCGCCGAGTGGGACCGGGTGCTCAACATCAACATGAACGGCGTGCACTACGCCACCCGCCGGGCGGCCGAATCGATGGTAAAGCACCGGCTCGGCAGGATCGTCAACATCTCCTCCGTCTCCGCCCAGCGCGGCGGCGGAACCTTCAGCAAGACCCCGTACTCCGTGGCGAAGGCCGGCGTCATCGGTCTAACCCGTGCCACCGCCCGCGAACTGGGCGAGTACGACATCACCGTAAACGCCATCTCACCCGGTCCGATCGATACCGACATCATGGGCGGGACGCTCAGCGAGGAACGCAAGGATGAGCTCGTCAAGGACCTGGTGGTGAACCGCGTGGGCAGCACCCGCGACATTGCGGCCGCGATCCACTTCCTGATCGGCGAGGACGCAGGCTACATCTCCGGGCAGACGCTCAACGTCGACGGCGGCCTGTACATGCACTGACGGCTCCCGACCGCGGGAGCCAGCAGAAACCGCGGGCCGCCGGCCCGCGGTGGAACCACCCCACCTCATCACTCGAAGGAGAGTGCTGTGTCCGTAACCACCGCTACATCCAAGGAGCTTCTGGCCCGTCCGGTCCTGAAGTCCGCGATCTCCAAGGCGGCCCGCCGGCTCATGCCGATGCTGGTCATTCTGTACGTCGTTTCGTTCCTGGACCGGACCAATGTCGGCTTCGCCGAGGCCGCCCTGGGTGCGGACAAGGGCGTGTCCGCTGCGGCCTTCGCCCTTGGTGCCGGCATCTTCTTCATCGGCTACGCGATCTTCGAGATTCCCAGCAACCTGCTGCTCAAGAAGGTGGGCGCCAAGATCTGGCTGGCCCGGATCGCGATCACCTGGGGCATTGTCTCGGCCTGCTTCGCCTTCGTGCAGGGCGAGACCTCGTTTGTGGTCCTGCGCTTCCTGCTCGGTGTCACCGAGGCCGGGCTCTTCCCGGGCGTGATCATGTACCTCGCCGAATGGTTCCCTAACAAGGTGCGCGTGCAGATGTTCGCCATCTTCTACCTGGCCCAGCCGTTCTCCCAGATGATCGGCAACCCGCTCTCCGGCTGGCTGATCAACATCGGTGACCAGGTTCCGGGACTGCGCGGCTGGCAGGTCATGTTCTTTGTCGAGGGCCTGCTCGCCGTTCTGGCCGGCATCGCGGCCTTCTTCTTCCTGATCAACGGTCCGGCCAAGGCTAAGTTCCTCAGCAGCGAGGAGAAATTCGCGCTCAAGGAAGTCATGGCGCTGGAGGACAACATCAAGGACGAGCACGGCCCCCGCGGCATCCTGGCCGCCATGCGCAACGGCCGGGTCTGGTACTTCACCGCGATCTACTTCTGCCTGCAGATCGCGGTCTACGGCGTGACGTTCTTCCTGCCGCAGCAGGTCTCGTCCCTGACCGGGCAGAAGGTGGGCCTCGCCGTCGGCCTGCTGATCGCCGTGCCCTGGTTCTTCGGCATCTTCTCCTGCTACTTCATCGGCAAGGCCGCCAACACGGTGGCCAAACGGCGCAAGTTCGGCACCGCGCTGTTCATCTCGACCGGCCTGTGCATCTTCGGCTCGGCCTGGGCCGGCACCAACCACCAGCCGGTGCTGGGCATGATCTTCATTACCCTGGCGGTCTGCAGCTTCCTCGCGGTCGGCCCGGTGGTGTGGTCCTACCCGACGGCGTTCCTCGCCGGCTCCGCCGCGGCGGCGGGCATCGGCCTGATCAACTCGCTGGGCAACCTGGGCGGCTTCGTCGCCCCGATCCTGCGGACGGCGGTGAACGAGGCCACGCATTCGCCCACGGGTTCGATGGGCGTCTACGCCCTGGGTGTGCTGCCCTTCGTGGCGGCGGCGATGATGTTCGCCACCCGGCGGTTCAGCAACAAGGCGGACGAGCTGCTGGACTAGATCCGGTCCGGCCGCCCAACCCCAGCTAAAGGAGACCCATGAGCCGCACCTCCGGCACCAGCGCCGCCGTCGACCCCCTGCACATCGGTGTCAGCACCAAGATGTACCTGGGTTATCAGGAAAGCCTGCGCTGGCTCTCGGAGGTGCGCGCCGTGGTGGACGCCCGGCCCGCCCTGGCCGCGGGCCGGGACGTCCGGGTGTTCGTCATCCCGTCCTTCCCGGTCCTGGCCGAGGCCGGGAAAATCCTGGCCGGCTCGCCGGCGCTCCTTGGCGCACAGAACTGCGCCTGGGGGGACGGGGCGCTGACCGGGGAGGTCAGCCCGGGCATGCTGGCCGAACTCGGCGTCTCGCTGGTGGAGCTCGGCCACGCGGAGCGCCGGGCACTGTTCGGCGAGAACGACGACGTCGTGGCCCGCAAGGTCCGGGCAGCCGTCGACGCCGGGCTCACGCCGCTGCTCTGCATCGGCGAGCCCGGCACGTTGGGCCCCGAGGAGGCCGCGGCCTTCTGTTTGCGCCAGGTCCGGGCCGCGACCGGGGGCGACGAGTCGCTGACGCCCCGTCTGGTCCTGGCCTACGAACCGGTCTGGGCGATCGGGGCGGACCAGCCCGCCGCGCCAACGTACGTCAACGCGGTGGTGCAGCTGATCCGCCAGGGGCTCGGCGCGCCGTGTCCCATCATTTACGGCGGCAGCGCCGGACCCGGGCTGCTGCCGCAGCTGGCGTCCGCCGACGGGTTATTCCTGGGGCGCTTTGCGCACGACGCCTCGAACCTCGGCCGGGTGCTGGACGAAGCGCTTCAGACCTTCGCGCCGGCCAGCAGCTCCTCGAGCCGCTCGTAGCCCTCGGTCAGGCCGCCTTCCATCCCGGACTGCGCCATGCCGTCACGGGCTTCCATGCTGGGGTAGACGGCATGCGCACTCAGCCGGGTGCGGCCGCCGCCGAGGTCCCGGAAGGTGAGGAACTCGATGCTCACCACGTCCGGGTAGCCGCCGTATTCGAAGGTCTGGGCCGCGAAGTCGTTCTCCCGGACGGTGTGGAAGACGCCGCTGAACCGGTGCGCGACGCCGTCGGGCCCCGTGTGCGTGTAGCGGTAGCTGCCGCCGGTGCGGAAGTCGTAGTGGTCCACGTCCATGGTGATCCGCCGAGGGCCGAGCCACTGGGCGACGAGTTCGGGTTCCTTGTGGGCCCGGAAGACGTCCGCCACGGGAAAGTCGAACTCCCGCTCGAAGTCGATGAAGGGCAGTCCTTCCGGAACCGTGAGTTTCAGGGCGTTGCTCATGATGAGTCCTTTGCCTGGGTGCCGCGCGCGGCGGCCTGGGATCGGAGCACGGCGTCGAGGCTGCGGAACTGCTCCTCGCGGACCAGCCGGTACTGGTCGATCCAGGCGGTGAGCGCCTCCAGCCGTGCGGGGTTCAGGTGGACGGGCCGGCGCTGGGCGTCCCGCGTTCGCGTGACGAGCCCCGCCTGCTCGAGGACCTGGATGTGCTTCGAGACCGCCTGCTTGGTGATCGCGAAGGGTTCCGCCAATTCGTTGACCGTGGCCGGGCCCCGGCTGAGCCGGGCGATGATGCGGCGGCGGACGGGATCGGCAAGCGCCAGGAAGGCGGTGTCGAGGTGTTCGTCGTCGGCCATGTGGTCAAGCTCCGTTATTCAACTGCCGGTTATTCAACTGCCATTATTCAATGCATACGTTGATCAACCTGCTGGTTGTTTAAGGCTAGCCCTGACCCTGCGGGCTGGCAAGAGGTTCAGACTGCCGCGTGCAACCGGGGGAGCGCGTCCACCAGCGGGGCGAGCTCCGGAACCTCCTGCGCCTGGGCCAGGGCGCGCTCCAGCGTGTGGTCGTGGACGGGCCGCGCCTGCTCCAGTAGCTCGATGCCGCTGGGCGTGAGTTCGGTGTAGATCCCGCGGCGGTCGTCCGCGCACAGGATCCGGGTGAGCAGGCCGCGCTCCTCGAGCCGGTTGACCAGCCGGGTGGTGGCGCTGGGGCTCAGGGCCGTGGCCCGGGCAAGCTGCTGCATCCGCATGTGCCAGCCGTCCTGCCGGCTCAGCGCGTCCAGCACCGTGTACTCCACTACCGAGAGCTGCGCCTCGCTCTGCAGCGAGCGCTCCAGCTCCGCTTCGATCAGCCCGTGCAGCGCCGCGAGGGTCCGCCAGCCTTGCGCCCGGACCTCGACGGCGTCGTCTTTGATGCCCATCTGTTGTGCTCCCTTTCAGCTCGGGCAGCCGCGCTCCGAACGGCGAAGTGCGGACAGCCCACAAAAGTAGTTGCTTGCGCGCTATAATTGCGTGTGCAACAATAAATAACGCGTCTGCAACTACTAGCTTACGCTTCGCACATCCCCCCGTACAGTTTTGAAGGAGCTCAGCCATGCCTATCGGCCTGATAGCACTCGCCCTCGGCGGGTTCGGAATCGGACTCACCGAGTTCGTCATCATGGGCCTGCTGCCTCAAGTGGCCGCAGACTTCCGCGTCACCGAGGCCACCGCCGGATGGCTGATCTCCGGCTACGCGCTCGCCGTCGTGGTGGGAGCGCTGCTCCTGACCGCCGCAGTGTCGCGCTTCGAACGCAAACCTGTCCTTGCGGTGCTCATGGTGCTGTTMATCGCGGGCAATCTCGTCTCCGCGGTCGCGCCGGACTACGCCCTGATGATGGTCGGCCGGATCATTGCCGCACTGGCCCACGGCGCGTTCTTCGGGATCGGCGCGGTAGTGGCCGCCAGCATGGTCGCCCCGAACAAGAAGGCCGGCGCCATCGCCATCATGTTCACCGGGCTGACGGCGGCCAACGTCCTGGGCGTGCCGTTTGGCACCATGCTCGGCCAGGCCGCCGGCTGGCGGTCCACGTTCTGGGCCATCACCGGGATCGGCGTACTGGCCCTCGTGGGAATCCTTGCCCTGGTGCCGAAGACCGGGGCGGGTGAAGCTGCCGCTGGCGGACTGCGGGGCGAACTCCGGGCCTTCCGGTCCGGCCAGGTCTGGCTGTCCATCTTCGTGACCATTCTCGGCTACGGCGGCATGTTCGGCGCCTTCACCTACATTGCGTTCACCCTCACCGAGGTCACCGGCTTCTCGGCGGCCACCGTGCCGTGGCTGCTGATCATCTTCGGCGTGGGCCTCTTCATCGGCAACACCGTCGGCGGCAAGGCAGCGGACCGGAACGTGGACCGCACCCTGCTCGTGGTGCTGGCCGCCCTCGTCCTGGTGCTCGTCGTCTTCGCCCTCACCTCGGCCAACCAGCCGATGACCATCGCCTCCATGGTGCTGCTGGGCGGCTTCGGCTTCGCCACCGTGCCCGGGCTGCAGATGCGCGTCATGAAGTACGCCGACAGTGCGCCCACCCTGGCCTCCGGCGCCAACATCGGCGCGTTCAACGTCGGCAATGCCCTGGGCGCGTGGATGGGCGGCGTGACCATCACGGCCGGCCTCGGCTACACCTCGCCGATCTGGGCGGGCGCCGGAATCACCCTGCTGGGCCTGGTCGTGATGGCGTTCGCCGCCGGTGCTGCCAAGAAGGGCGACGGCAAGGGTTCCGCCAAGCACGACGCCGGACGCCTCGCGGCGGCCGTGGCCGGGCCGGCTGCCAGCGACACTAAGGACGCGCGGGAAGACGCCGCGCTGCAGCGGCTCTAACCAGCGGCCGCCGCACGGCTCCGGCAGAGCTCCACGAAGGCGCGGAACGGGGCCTGCCGCTCCTCGGCGGGAAGCTCAAGGGCCTCCGGATGCCACTGCACCGAGGCCACCCAGCGCTCCGGATCTTCCAGGGCCTCCACCGTCCCGTCGTCGGCCACCGCCGTCACCACAAGTCCCTCGGCCACGCGGGCCACGGCCTGGTGGTGGCCGGAGGCAATCTTGACCGTGACTGCGGCTGCAGCGCCGGATCCCGTGGCGGGTCCGGTGTTGCCGTACAGCCCGGCCACCTTCGAGCCTCCGGCGATCCCGACCTCGTGCCAGGCCCACGGGCCCGAGCCATGGACGGGATCCGGCTCGCGGTGCGCCACGGTGCCCGGGTCCATGTCCTGGATGAGGGTTCCGCCGAAGAGCACATTCAGGAGTTGGTGCCCCCGACAGATGCCCAGCACCGGCAGTCCGGCGTCGATGCACTGCCGGGCCACCGCGAGATCCAGCTCGTCCTGCTCCTGGTTGACGTCGTAGCAGGTTCCGCTGTCCTCCTCCCCGTAGAGCCGGGGGTCCAGGTCGCCGCCGCCCGGAAGCACGACGCCGTCGAGCCCGCCAAGTCCCTCGGCGCTGGTCAGCGGCACGGGCTCGCCGCCGCCCTCGCGCACCAGCTCAACGATGTAGTCAAATAGTCCGTTGGCCTCGCCCACCCTGGGATCGGGGTCCAGGGAGCTGCTGAGCCGGACCGGAAGGCCGATGCGGGGGCGGCCGCCGGAGGGCCGTGCTGGAATCTGCATGACTCATTTTGCACCACCGGTTCCGCATCGCAACGCAGGGCTAGGATTGCCGGATGACCAACAGATATCTCGTGTCCCGCAGCCGCTTCATCGCGGCCGCTCCGGAAGCCATCTTCGAAGTGCTTGCCACACCCGCACTGCACAGCGTCATCGACGGCTCGGGCACAGTGAAGGGTGCCCAGCCGCGCGGTCCCGAACGGCTGGCGCTCGGCGCGAAGTTCGGCATGGAAATGAATATCAAGATGGACTACAAGATCCTCAACACGGTCTGTGAGTTCGAGGAGGGCCGGCGGATCGCGTGGCGGCACTTCGGCGGCCACGTCTGGCGCTACCTGCTGAATCCGGTCGCCGACGCCGCCGGAAATCCCGGCACCCTGGTCACCGAGCAGTGGGACGCGCGGGAAGTGCGGGCCAGGATCCTCCTCCGCTTGGCCGGCTACCCCCGCCGCCACCCGGCCAGCATCGAGCAGACCCTCGCCAAGCTCGACGCCTACATGACCTCGGAAGCCGCAGCCGGTTCCGGACCCGCCCCGGACCAGCTTCACTAGGGCCGCCGGATGAGCGCCGCCCGCAGCCTGCATCCGAGTCCGCGCACCCTTGAGGTCGAAAGCGCCGGCAGTTTCGACCGGCTGGTGGCGGCAGGCGCGCGGTCCATGCACGGCTGGCACGTCCAGTCGCTGGACCTGCGTGGCCGCCGGGAGCCGCTGGAGTCCCTCGACGCGCAGGGTGCCATCTTCCTGGGCTGCACCTTCGATGAGGGCGTGGAAGATTCACTGCGCGGCCGCGGCGCCCTGATCTTTCCCAAGCTGGAAAAGGTCCCGTTCAACCCCTACCGCGGCCGGCTCTACACGCCGCAGGAGCTCTACGCGGGCATAGCGCAGGCCCGCTACGAGGACACCCTGGACGCCAGGGTCTACCAGTGGAGCATCCGCCCGGGCCAGCGGCACCGCCTGGACGCGACGCTCGCCGCGGCCCTCCATGACCACTCGATCGGTGATGCGCTCGAAGAGCTGACCCGGTCGGAGCTGTGCCTTGGCCGAACCATGGTGGGCGTCATGGGTGGCCATGCCGCGAGCCGCGGCTCGGCCGGCTTCACCGAGGCAGCGCTGCTGGGCCGCCTGCTGGCGCGGAACGGAAGGGTGGTCGCCACCGGCGGCGGCCCGGGCACCATGGAAGCGGCTAACCTGGGCGCCTACCTCAGCGCGGCGGACGAAACGGATTTCCAGCGGGCGCTGACTGAGCTCGCCGTCGTGCCCGGCTTCCGGCCCTCGGTGTCGGCATGGGCGCGGGCAGCGGCTGCCGTCGTCGAACGCCATCCGGACGGCACGCCGTCGCTGGGGATTCCCACCTGGTTCTACGGCCACGAGCCGCCCAACTTCTTCGCCACGCACATCGCCAAGTACTTCGCCAACGCGATCCGCGAGGCCGTCCTGCTCGAGCTGTGCAACGGCGGGATCATCTTCCTGCCGGGATCCGGCGGCACCGTGCAGGAGATCTTCCAGGACGCCTGCGAAAACTACTACGGCGCCCCGGAGACCATCACGCCCATGGTGCTGGTGGGCGAGGAGCACTGGCTGCGCAGGTTCCCGGCCTGGCCCCTGCTGCAGAGCCTGGCCGCGGGCCGGCGGATGGAAAACCGGATCTTCCTGGTGGACACGGTCGACGAAGCCCTCGCGGTGCTGGAACGCTAGGAGCCCGCGGCGCTCAAGGGGCCGGCGTGCCCAGGGGCCTAGAGGTCCTTGCGGCAGGGGGCGTGGCCAAGCTCGTAGAGGCCGTTCAGGTCCCCGGCGGCCAGCCCGTCCGGCGCGCCGATCTCGGGGTACATCAGCTGCGTGGGGTCGTCCACATGTTCCAGGCCCATCACGTGGCCCAGCTCATGCAGGATCACCGCCGTGGCATACGCCGAGCTGTCCCCGCGGTCCAGGTCCTGCGTGATCTGCGGCGCGTCCAGTTCCAGGCTGCCGGTGACGAAGCTCTTGGGGCCGTCACCGAAGCTGAAGTGGGTGCTGCCGCCGGTGCCGATCACGGCACCCTTGAGTTGCGGCGCCTGCTCCGGGGTGGTCCAGGCGATCAGCAGGGGAGCCCAGCGCTCGCCGTATCTCGCCTTCTGGTACGGCGCGCGGGACTGGGACGGGGCCTCCGTGGTGGGGCCGTCGTTGACGAACTTGATTCCGGTCGCCTCGGAGATGGTCCTGATCGCGTTTTCCACCAGCGGCCCGGCGCCCCTGGGGGCCAGGGCGGAGTTGACCACATAGTGCAGGGGCCGGCAGGGGGAGTAGCTCACCGGGCCGCCGTCGGCGTTGGTGGCCAGGAACTTATAGGACTTGCTGGCGGACGGCGGCGTCTGCGGCTGTCCCAGGGGCTGGTCCTGCTCCTCGTAACCGGGCGGTGGAACAGCCATTTGCGATTCATCTTCGGGGATTCCGGCTTTCCTGCCCGYCGGACTGGCCGTCGGGTGGCTCGCCGGGGCGCTGGCCGGCTTGGCGTCGGCTCCGCCGTTGAACTCGAAGAGCCCGACAAAACGCGGGTCGCCGTACACCAGCCCGGCCGACAGGAAGGCCGCTCCGGCGATCAGGATGACAGCCGCAAGGTTCCGGACCACCCTGACGGCACTGCGGGCGCGGCTGTGCCGCGGGGAGCGGTCCCGGAACCCGGGATCGTCCACTAGGCGACCACCGCGCCGAACACCATGCCCAGAAGATAAGTAACAGCGGCCGCACCGATGCCGATGGCGAGCTGGCGGAATGCGCGGCTGGCAGGGGAGGTGCCGGAGAGCAGGCCGACCACACCGCCGGTCAGCAGGAGCGCGATCCCCACCAGGACGGCGGAGACCACGAGGGCGGCGATCCCGGTCATGCCCAACAGGAACGGGATGATCGGCACGATCGCGCCGGAGGCGAAGAAGCAGAAGCTCGACGCCGCGGCACTCCAGGCTGTGCCCACGGCCTCGTGCTGGTCCTCCGTCTCGGGAAGTTCCGGCCGCAATGAAAGACTCGGATCGCAGTCGCAGTCCAGCAGCCCCATGCGCTCGGAGACGCGGTGCTCGGCCGCCTCCCGGGACATGCCGCGGGCCAGGTAGACGAGCAGGAGTTCGTTGTGTTCGATGTCCAGCGACGGCGCAGCCGCGAGCGTGACCTGGGTGGGGCGGGTGGCGGCCAGCAACTCACGCTGGGAACGCACGGAGATGAACTCGCCGGCTCCCATCGACAGGGCCCCGGCCAGCAGGCCGGCCACACCGCTGAGCAGGACCACGGAGCTGCCCACGCCGGAGGCGGCCATGCCCATGACGAGGGAGAGGTTGCTGACCAGCCCGTCGTTGGCGCCGAACACCGCGGCGCGGAAGCTCCCGGCGAGGCGGTTGCGGCCGCGTGTGGCCAGCCCGCGGACTACTTCCTCGTGAATCTGCTCGTCGGCAACCATGGCCGGCGTGGCGTTGGGGTCGTTCGCATACGGGGAGCGGCTCTCGGCGCGCTGCGCCAGGGCCAGGACAAACACGGAGCCGAAATGCCGGGCCAGGAAACCGAGGAACTGGCTGCGGAGCGAGGCGGGGCGCGGCCGGCCGGCATGTTCGCCGAGGAGCTGCAGCCAGTGCGCCTCGTGGCGTCCCTCGGCTTCGGCCAGGGCGAGCAGGATGTCGCGTTCCTCGCCGCTGCGGTTCTGTGCGAGGTCGCGGTAGACGGATGCCTCGGCGCGTTCGTCGGCGAGGTACTGCCGCCAGCGCTTGATGTCCGCCGAGGTGGCGGCGGGACTTGCCGTGAGGCTTGCCGTCGGGCGCGGCGGGGATCCCGCGGAGGGGCTGTGGGCAGAATGGTTTGGGTCAGATGGGGCGTGCTGAGACACGTAAACTCCTGGGCTTGATGGGGCATGGTTCGGCCCCATTGCGACTCCAGCGTACCCCGTAATTCCGCGGATTTTCGGCTGGCAATCCTCAGTGGAAAGTTTCGGTACGCCGTAAAGTAAGCACCCTTACTGCCCGGCGGCGTCCGGGCAGGACGGCCCTTGACCCCCACCGCCGGCGGTGTTCGAATAAAGATCAGGGCGGGTTCTTCGGCAGGCCCGTCCGGCCGTTTCCGGGCGTGAGCCTGAGGGCCCGGGCGGCTTGAAGACCACTGCCGCAGCCCGAGCGCACGGAGGTCGCACCATGGACAACACCGGACCACAGGCCGCCCAGCCGGCCAGGGACTCCGTCGAGTCTGATCCTGCCTACGACTTTGCCGAGGATGCCCCGGTCGGCGATGCGGAGACCGTGGACGAGGAGCTGCTCGAAGAAGCAGACCGGAACGTCCCGCTCGATGCGGAGGATTTCCTCGGAGACGACCAGCCGATAGTGCCTGCCGATACGGACGAGTTCCGTGAAGCCGAGGAAGAAGAGTAGACGGCCCGCGTCAGACCGGCTGTTTCAGCAACAATCCGGACAGTACGACGGCGGTGCCTCCCCGGGTGGGAGGCACCGCCGTCGTTGTTGTGGGAGCCGGTGCTGCCTGGCCCGCTTTCCCGGGCCGGGCATGTGCTCAGGCGTGGACTAGTGGCTCAGCGCCGGGACCTTTTCCTGTTCCTCCGTGGCGTCGCCGGCAACACGGTCGTGCCAGTTCTTCATCACCGCGGGATCCGTCGGCCTGGTCAGCAGTGAGACCGCGACGTAGACCACCGCGGAGGCCAGCAGGCCGTAGTAGATCGGTTCGTTGGCGTAGATGCCGTCCAGCGGGACCTCGGCATTGATCTCCAGCACGATCATGGTGCCGAGGGTCAGGACCGACCCGACGGCCATCGAGGCAGCCGCAGCCACCCCGGTGCCGCGCTTCCACACCAGGCCGCCAAGGATCGCGACCAGCAGGCCGCCCACGAGGATGTCGTAGGCGATGGTGAGCGCCGCGACGACGTCCTTGGTGATGATGGCGATCACGATCGCGACGACGCCCAGGCCCAGCACCCACAAGCGGTTGGCCCTGACGTCGTGCTCCGGGTTGTCCGTGTCGTCGGTATTGATGGTCTTGCCGAACCAGCCGGCGACGAAGGGCAGGACGTCGGCGCGGGCCACGGTTGCGGCGGCGATCAGGGCGCCGGAGGCGGTGGACATCATGGCGGCAACGGCCGCGGCGAGCACCAGGCCGCCGATGCCGATCGGCAGCAGGTTGGTCGCGACCTCGGCGTAGACCACGTCCTTGCCGAGCGCTTTGACGTCGATGTCGGGCAGGGCGACCCGGGCGCCCAGGCCGATCAGGGCGCCGGCGGCACCGTAGAGGATGCAGTAGACGCCGGCCGTCGCGCCGCCCCAGCGCGCGACCGTGGGGGTCTTGGCGGTGAACACGCGCTGCCAGATGTCCTGGCCGATCAGCAGGCCGAGGGTGTAAACGACGAAGTAGGTGATGATCGTCTGGACGCCGATGCCGTCAATCTGGAAGAAGCTGGCATCCACGCGGCTGCGGATGCCGTCGAGGCCGCCGGCGGCGTTGAGTGTGAACGGCAGCATCAGCAGGAAAATACCGACCGTCTTGATCACGAACTGCACCTGGTCGGCCAGGGTAATGGACCACATGCCGCCGATGGTCGAGTAGACCAGGACGATGGCGCCGCCGATGGCGATGGCCAGCGCCCGGTCCCAGCCGAAGAGGACGACGAAGATTGTGGCGTACGCGCCTGTGGAGGTGGCGCAGAGCATCAGCGTGTAGGCGAGCATGACGATCCCCGAGGTCTGGGTGGCCCGGCTGCCGTAGCGCAGGGTCAACATCTGGGAGACCGTGTAGATCTTGAGCTTCTGGATGGTGCTGGCGAAGAGCAGGCTGAGCAGCAGCACCCCGGCGCCGATCGCGACCACGAGCCACATGCCGGAGATACCGAACTTGTAGCCGAGGCCCACGCCGCCGACTGTCGAGGCGCCGCCAAGGACGACGGCGGCCATGGTGCCGGTGTACAGGAAAGGCCCGAGCCGGCGACCTGCCACCAGAAAGTCGCTGTTGTTCCTTGTGCGGGACTTGCCCCACCAGCCGAAGGCCAGCATGGCGATGAGGTACACCACCACGATGGCGATGTTGACGAAACTTGCGTCCATAAGGGGGCTCCTTGGAGCTGTTCGGAAGCAGCGCAGGGCGTCCGGGCCGCAACCTTGCGGCCGGCGTCCGTTACTGCTTGACGGTAGATTGCGGGAGGGCAGCCGGTGAGACTCCCTCCATTGCCCAATAGGCAACAGTTGTTGCCAAACAGTAAGTTGTGACGGGGGTAACAGTCAAGGTCTTTCCGCGGCGTGTCCTTCCGGGCATCCCGGTGCCGGTCTGCGGCTAGGATTGGCTCCAATGATGGGGCCGCGCGGCCGGCCGTGAAAGGTTCCCTTATGAAGGCTCTACCCGTAGAACCGAGCAACGTTCCCGTTGCCATCGGTTCCAGGATCCGTGCCGCCCGGCAGTCTCAACGGCTCACCATCGAACAGGTCGCTGATGCCACCGGCCTGACCAAAGGCTTCCTCAGCAGGGTCGAGCGTGATCTCACCTCGCCTTCCGTGAGTTCGCTGGTGACGCTGTGCCAGGTCCTCTCCATCTCGATCGGCGAGCTGTTTGCCGCGCCGGAAACCCACCTCACCAAGCAGGGCGAGGGCCCCCGGATCTCGCTCGGCGGCGAAGGGATCGTGGAACGCCTGCTCACCGCCCGCTCCGAGCGCCGGGTGCAGATCATCCAGGCCGTGATCGAGCCCCGCGGGCGCGGCGAATCCGAGTTGTACGCCGTGGACTGCGACGTCGATGTGCTCCATGTGGTCAAGGGCAGCATCCGGCTCATCCTGACCAACGAGGAGTTCGAGCTGGGAACCGGAGACACCGTGACCTTCCCCGGCCGCGAGCCGCACACCTGGATCAACCCCAGCGACGAGCCCGTTGAGGTGCTCTGGGTGCTGGTTCCGGCCGCGAGCCGGTAGGTTCTCCAGGCCCGGCCGGACCCGCCAGGCGGCCGCGCTGCCCGGGCCGGCTGCGTTCCTGCCCGGTTGTTGGCTCCCCGGCTAGTGCCTGGCCGAGGCGAGCCCCGGAGTTCCGCGGGTCGACGCTGCAGCGCGGGAGTCCGACGTCGAAGAACTGGGCTGGAACGTCAGCGGGCAGGCTGGAACGTCAGCGGGCAGACTGCGGGCCCCGGCCCAGCACGGCCCGGATCTCGGCCAGGACACGTTGCGGCTCGAACCAGATGTGTTCGGGCATGTACCGGAGCACGGCAAACCCGTGCAGGGTCGATGCGTTGTTCCGGCCCAGGTCGCGGCGGAGCGCGTCGCGGTTGGAATGGAACGCGAAGCCGTCCACCTCCACGATGAGGAATCCGTCGAGCAGGAAGTCCACCCGGCCAATTCCGGGCAGGTAGTTCTGGGCGTCGTAGCCGATTCCGTTGGTTTTGAAGAGGTGCTGGGCGTCGACCTCGACAATGGATTCGGCCCGCAGGTCCAGGAGATGCAGTGCAGTGCGCACCGGTCCGGATCTTTTGCCCGGGAGCTCGCCCTTCAGCAACTCCAGCGGCACACCATGCAGCCGTAGCGCCGAGGTCGCCATCGCCGTCGACGCCGGGGGAGCGAGGCAGCTCATGGCGTGCAGGACCACGTCCTCGACCGCCGCCAGCGGTAGTGTCGCATGACCCTCGAACCTGACGGTCCTGTGTCTGATGAAGCCGGATCCGTGGCCGTGGTTGCAGGCGAGGTGGTGCCGGTCCGGCGGTTCACGCAACCAGAGGCCGTAGTGCCCGGCGGCGCTGGCGCAGCTGACCCGGGCATTGTGCCGGAGTGCGGCTACGAACTCGGGAGCGCATCCGGGAAGGACAAATACGCCCCGCCGCAGCTGGCGCACGCCGTCGTCAGGCAGCCGGGCAACGTCCGTTCGGGAAAAGCCGGCAGCCAGGAGTTGGCCGGTCCGGGCGACGCCGCCCACCCGGCCGAGGTAGTCGAGGAGGTCCATCAGGCCAGTACAGGGGCGTGACCGGTCCGGCGACACCCGGCAACCGGGCTATCTGGACAAACCCCGAGGGCGCCCTGGCCCGCCCGGACCCGTCGGCGGCCGCGTTCCCGCCCAGTTCTCCAGGCCCGGCCGGCCCCGGTGGCCGTGGAAAGCCCGGAAAGCCGAGGACCGGCCGCGGCGGCGCACGCTGCGCGACCCAAGAACTGGGAGGGAGCGCTCGCTGCCGGTCCGAGCGCGAGCTTAGTGGCCGTCGTTGGTAAACAACTGATGCGCAGCAGACAACTCCGAGTGTATGATGGCAGTCACACCCGTCGGACAACCCTCGAAGGAGACTCCTCCCTTGGAAGAGCTGCGCATCGAGGCCAATGGCAACCTTGGCCCCATCGATTCCTCCCGCATCCCGCGCTACGCCGGCGCCGCCACTTTTGCCCGCCTGCCCCGGCTGGACCAGGTGGCCAAGGCTGACGTCACGGTGGTCGGCGTTCCTTTTGACTCCGGTGTCTCCTACCGCCCCGGCGCGCGCTTCGGCGCCAACCACGTCCGTGAAGCCAGCCGGCTGCTGCGGCCGTACAACCCGGCCTGGGACGTCAGCCCCTTCGAGAACATCCAGGTCGCCGACGCCGGGGACATGGCCGTCAACCCGTTCAACATCAACGAGGCCATCGAAACCATCCAGCAGAACGCGCTGGACCTGACCGCTGCCGGCGGCAAGCTGCTGACGCTGGGCGGAGACCACACCATCGCGCTGCCCCTGCTTCGCGCCGCCGCCGAACGCGCCGGACAGCCCGTCGCCATGCTTCACTTCGACGCGCACCTGGACACCTGGGACACCTACTTCGGCGCCGAATACACCCACGGCACCCCCTTCCGCCGCGCCGTCGAGGAAGGCATCCTGGACACCGAGGCAATCAGCCACATCGGCACCCGCGGCCCGCTTTACGGCAAGAAGGACCTCGACGACGACCACCGCTTCGGCTTCGGCATTGTCACCTCCGCCGATGTCTACTACCAGGGCGTGCTGGAAACCGTCGCCAAGGTCCGCGACCGGATCGGCAACCGCCCGCTCTACATCTCCGTCGACATCGACGTCCTCGACCCCGCCCACGCGCCCGGCACCGGAACCCCGGAAGCCGGCGGCATCACCAGCCGCGAACTGCTGGAGATCATCCGCGGCTTCCGCGGCATGAACCTGGTGGGGGCCGACGTCGTCGAGGTCGCCCCGGCGTACGACCACGCCGAGATCACCGGCGTCGCCGCCAGCCATGTCGCCTACGAACTCGTCACCCTGATGGCCGACAGCGCCGTCGACGGCGACCGCGCCGGTGCGCCCAGCGGCTACGCCGCGCAGGCCCTCGGCCACGAGTCCCGCCGTCCTGCCGGGTTCGCCGCTTCGGCAGCCCAGCCGGTCGAAACCGGAGCCGCCCAGTGACCGGCGTGCGTAACGGCGGCGACCTGGTCGTTGAGACGCTCGAGGCGCTCGGCGCCAAGACCGTCTTCGGCATCCCCGGCCAGCACGCCCTCGGCCTCTTCGATGCAATGGGCCGCGGAAAACTGCATTTCGTCTCCTCACGGGTGGAGAACAACTCCGCCTTCGCCGCCGACGGCTACTCCCGGGCCACCGGCGAGGTCGGTGTCCTGTTCCTCTCCACCGGCCCCGGGGCGCTGACCTCCCTGGCCGGCCTGCAGGAGGCCTACGCCACCGGGGTGCCGATGGTGGTCGTGGCGAGCCAGATTCCGCTCGACGGCCTCGGTGCGCGGCGCAAGGGCATGCTGCACCAGCTCGATGACCAGAAAGCTTCGGCCGCCAACGTCACCAAGAGCCAGCGGCTGATCCAGCACGCCTCCGGCATCCCCTCGGCCATCCAGGACGCCTGGACCGAGGCCATCTCCTCACCGCAGGGCCCGGTGTGGATCGAAATCCCGCAGAATGTCCTGCTGGACCCGATCATGGTGCCCCCGGTGGAGGACGCACTCGCCGAAGCCGCGGACAACCCGCCCCGCGTGGAGCTGGTTCGCGAAGCCGCGAAATGGCTTGCGGAGGCGAAGCGTCCGGCCATCATCGCCGGCGGCGGCACCCGCCGCGGCCACGCGGAGAAGTCGCTGCTGTCCCTCGCGGAGAAGCTGCACGCGCCGGTGATCTGCACTCCCGGCGGCAACGGCGCGTTCCCCTGGACCCATGAACTCTCGCTCCAGTCCTGGATCGAGGACCAGTACATGACGGAGCTGCTCGAGGACGCCGACG
This sequence comes from Arthrobacter sp. 05N425, assembly GCF_056397125.1. Lineage (NCBI taxonomy): Bacteria > Bacillati > Actinomycetota > Actinomycetes > Micrococcales > Micrococcaceae > Arthrobacter > Arthrobacter sp. 05N425. Next base: position 163,675 of record NZ_JBFTMU010000005.1, on the reverse strand, counting down.
TGCTGATCGTCATCGGCTCCTCGCTCGGCGAGGTCACCTCCAATTACTTCACCTTCGAACCCCGCGGCCGGATCATCCAGATCGACGCCGAGCCGCGGGTGCTCGAGTCCAACCGTCCGGGCCTGGGCATCCGTGCCGACGCCGGCCAGGCGCTCGCAGCCCTCGACGAGGCCCTGGCAGCCGCACCGGCCGACGCCCGCCCCGACTGGCACGGCAGTTCGGCCGAGAGCATGGTCAAAGAGACCCTGGCCAAGGTAAAGGCCCGGCTGGAATCGCAGGACCTCGCCAAGGAACTGAAGTTCATGGCCGACATCCGCGAAGCCGTTCCTGCGCAGATGCAGACGTTCTGGGACATGACGATCTCCGCCTACTGGGCCTGGAGCTGCTGGGACGCCCGCGAGGGCCAGTTCCACTCCGCCCAGGGCGCCGGCGGCCTCGGCTTTGGCTTCCCGGCGGCAATCGGCGGCGCCGTGGGGCTGGAGACCACCGGTAAACCGGGCGGTTCGGCCCGGGTGCTCGCGGTGTCCGGCGACGGCTCGGCGATGTACTCGATCTCCGAGCTGGCCACCGCCAAGCAGCACAACGTTCCGGTCACCTGGCTGATCGTCGACGACGGCGGCTACGGCATCCTGCGCGAGTACATGGTGGGCGCGTTCGGCAAAGCCACTGCCACCGAGCTGGCCCGTCCCGACTTCGTGAAACTGGCTGAGGCCTTCGGCGTCCCGGCGGTCCGGGTGGCCCCCGAGGACGTCGGGGACGCGCTGAAGGCGGGCTTCGCGGCGGACGGGCCGAACGTCGTCGTCGTCGAAACCCTGCTCAAGATGTTCGCCCCCACGCACCTGGACGTCTAAACCCCCATCCCAACGAACGAACACAACAGGGCCCCGAATCCTCACGGATCCGGGGCCCTTTTGTGTGTGGGTGCGCTCCCCGTCGAGGCTTCTTAGTTTCCCAAAGCAATCAATTTATTGTATTGTTGCTTCAGGCAAGTAAGTAAGGGGCTTCCAAACATGTCAGTTGCATCGACCACTGCAGCCAAGCTGGTCCACCAAATCTTCGATCTCCAGCGCGCCGTCCGGTGCGTCGCCGCGGCGAACCTTCGCGGCGACGATACCGGCGTCGCGCTGCAGGGCGTCCTGCGCTTTGTGGGGGAGGGCGAAACCCGTGCCACGCAGCTCGCGGAGCGGCTGGGCGTCAGCGCCCCCGTCCTCAGCCGGCACCTCGCCGAACTGCTCGAGCAGGGCTACGTGGTCCGGCGGCCGGATCCCGAGGACGGCCGGGCGCAGCTCATCGCGCTCTCGCCGGCCGGGACCGAGAAACTGCGCTCCATCGAGGCGCAGCGCGCCGCCACGCTGCAGGGCTTCCTGCAGGACTGGAGCGAGGACGACGTCGAAGAGACCTCGCGCACCTTGAAGAAACTAGCTGAATCCCTCAGGAGTTCAGCCCGGGCAAAGACGGCCGGATCCGCCGACACGACCAACTTTGTTGAGGAGTAAATCTATGGCCAGCCACGCTGCCGCCGCCGGGCCGTCCCCGGCCCCCACCGCGCAAGCGGCCCCCGCACCGCAACCGCACCACGAACCGCAGGCGGCCATGAGCCACCGGCAGATCATGGAAGCGCTGACCGGCCTGCTGGCGGCGTTCTTCACTGCCATCCTGAGCAGCACCATCGTTGCGAACGCGCTGCCGACCATCATGTCCGAACTCAAGGGCACCCAGACGGACTTCGCCTGGGTCATCACGGCCGCATTGCTGGCCAACGCGGCCACCACCCCGATCTGGGGCAAGCTCGCGGACCTCTTCAACAAAAAGGTCCTCGTCCAGCTCAGCATCGTGATCTTCGTGGCCGGCTCCGTCATGGCGGGCCTGTCCGAGACCATCCCGCTGCTGCTGACCGCCCGCGTCATCCAGGGCATCGCGATGGGCGGCCTCACCGCCCTGGCGCAGGCCATCATCGGCTCGATGATCCCGCCGCGCGACCGCGGCAAGTACTCCGGCTACATGGGCGGCGTCATGGCCGTCGGCACGGCGGGCGGCCCGCTGCTCGGCGGCTTCATCGTCGACAGCCCGCTCGGCTGGCGCTGGACCTTTTTCGTCTGCGTCCCGCTCGCCGTCGTCGCCCTGATCCTGCTGCAGGTCACGCTGAAGATCCAGCACGTCAAGCGCCCGGCCAAGATCGACTGGCTCGGCTCCATCCTGCTGACCTCCGGCGTCAGCCTGCTGCTGATCTGGGTTTCCTTCGCCGGCAACCCCGACTACTACGACTGGTGGTCCTGGCAGACGGTCGCCATGGTGGGCGGCGGCATTGTGCTCCTGGGCCTGCTGGTGCTGGTGGAATCCAAGGTGGCCCAGCCAATCATCCCGCTTAAGATTATCTCCGAGCGCACCACCGCCCTGGCAATCCTCGCCTCCGTGGCCGTCGGTGTCGGCATGTTCGGCTCCTCGACGTTCCTGGGCCAGTACTTCCAGGTGGCCCGCGGTGCCACCCCCACCGAAGCCGGCCTGCTCACGCTGCCCATGATCGCGGGCAACCTGATCGGCTCCGTGCTCTCCGGCCAGCTGATCAGCCGCACCGGCAAGTGGAAGCGCTACCTGGTCGCGGGCGCCGTCGCGCTGATCGGCGGCCTCGGCCTGGCCGGCAGCATGGACCACACAACCGAGCTCTGGCTGACCGGGATCTACACGGCCATCCTCGGCGTCGGGCTGGGCTTGCTGATGCAAAACCTCGTCCTTGCCGTCCAGAACACGGTCCAGGCCAAGGACATCGGCACGGCCAGCGCCTCGGTAGCCTTCTTCCGGTCCGTCGGCGGCGCCATCGGGGTCTCGGTCCTCGGCGCCGTGCTGGGCAACCGGGTCAAGGATCTGGCCGTGGAAGGCCTCGCTGCCGCCCGGATCAAGGTCCCGGCAGGATCCACAGGGGCCAGCATGGACCTCAAGGACATGCCCGCACCGATCCGCGACATCATGCGGGCCGCCTACGGTGACGCGATCGCAGAGGTCTTCCTGATCTCCGCCATCATCGGTCTCGTGGCGCTGGTGGCCATCCTGTTCATCAAGGAAAAGCCGCTCCGCCGCACCGTCGACATCCGACCGGAAGCTTCGGCCTCCGCCGCCGTTACCGGTTCCGGAACCGCCGCCGACGTCGAAGCTGCCGCCGGGGTGGCTGCCCGCGCCGCCGCCGCTTCCGGCCCCGCAGCGGGGCCCGCCGCGGCTCCCACGCCAGGGCACGACTCCGCCGAGACCGGCATCGTCGACCTGGACCGCGAGTTCATCGAGGTCCTGAGCCGGCAGCGCGCCACCGGGTCCCGGTTCCCGGACGCCGCGCGGCTGGGTGCGGACAACCGCCAGAACAGTGACGGCGAAGCCAGGGCCGAGCGTGAAGGCGCCCGGCTCCGGGCCCGGACCATGGTGGCCGAGGCGCGCGCCGACGACGCCGACGTCGTGCCACTGCTCCTCCAGACCCAGCGGTTGCTGGCCGAACAGCAGGTGCAGCTGGCGGATGCCCTGCGTGCCGTCCACGAGCAGGCGGCGGAACAGCGCGCGATCGCGGCCGAACAAGCCCGGGTGGCGGAGCAACTCACCACCCTGCGGCGCCAGCTCGCCAAGGAACGCAAGCTCCAGCGCGCGGCGGCCGACTACATCGCCACGCAGGGCCGGCACCGCGGCGAGTAAACGACCCCACGAATGCGGTCCCGCGTCTGCCCTCCGGGGGAGCCGCGGGGCCGCTTTTGGACGGCTCGGCGCCCTGGCGGTGGCCGCCGCAGCGGGTTAAGTACAACGATTGGCTGACATCCGCAGCTGGAGGTACCACCCCGGCACGGGATTTCGTAGAGTGGGACAGCTAAGGCTGTCGGTCCCGGCTGCTATAACTTTCCTTGTTCGTCTGCTGTTCTTCCTCTTCTGCGCTTCATGAACCATTCTTAAGGACCCGTGGGCATGCTTGTCACCCTCATACGGCGCTATTCCAAGCCGTATTTGCCGTTTATTGCGGCCGTCGTCATCTTCCAGTTGGCCTCCACTATCGCGGCCCTGTACCTGCCCAGCCTCAACGCCCAAATCATCGACGAGGGAGTCTCCCGCGGCGACACGGACTACATCTGGCGCACCGGCGGTCTCATGCTCGGCGTCGCCCTGGTCCAGGTGGTCACCGCGATTGCCGGTGTGTACTTCGGTTCCAAGGCCGCGATGGCGTTCGGCCGGGACCTGCGCCGGGGCGTTTTCCGCAAGGTCAGCAGCTTCTCCGCCAGGGACGTCAACGTCTTCGGCGCCCCAACGCTGATCACCCGCGGCACCAACGACGTCCAGCAGGTCCAGATGCTCATGCTGATGGGGCTGAACTTCATGGTGGCCACGCCCATCATGTGCATCGGCGGCATCGTCATGGCCCTCCGCGAGGACCTCAACCTGTCCTGGCTGGTCTGGGTCTCGGTGCCGCTGCTGGTGGTCGTGGTCGGCTACCTCGTGGTCCGCCTGATGCCGCTGTTCCGTTCCATGCAGGCCAAGATCGACCGGCTCAACGGCATCCTGCGCGAGCAGATCATCGGCATCCGCGTGGTCCGTGCGTTCGTCCGCGAGCCGCACGAAGCGCAGCGTTTTGGCGCCGCCAACAAGGAACTCACCGACGTCTCGCTCAAGATCGGTGCCTTGTTCGTGCTGATGTTCCCYGCGATCGGGATGATCCTGCACGTTTCCACCGCCGCCGTGCTCTGGTTTGGCGGCCAGCGGGTGGACGCCGGGGAGATGCAGGTGGGCTCGCTGACGGCGTTCCTGCAGTACCTGCTGCAGATCCTGATGGCCGTCATGATGGGCACGTTCATGGCGATGATGATCCCGCGCGCCTCCGTCTGCGCGGACCGCATCGGCGAGGTGCTCGACGTCGAACCTTCCATCCACGAACCGCTCGCCCCTGTGGCGCCCGCTGCCAAGGCTGGCCGGGTGGAGTTCCGGAACGTCTCCTTCGCCTACCCCGGTGCCGAGGCACCGGTGCTCAGTGACATCAGCTTCACCGCCGAACCGGGCCAGACCGTCGCGATCATCGGGTCCACCGGCGCAGGCAAGACCACCCTGCTGGCGCTGCTGCCGAGGCTCTTCGACGCCGCCTCCGGCGAGGTGCTGCTCGACGGCGTCCCGGTCACCCAACTGGACCGCGCCGAAATCACCGGGCGCGTCGCGATGGTGCCCCAGCGGCCCTACCTGTTCTCCGGCACCATCGAGCACAACCTGCGCTTCGGCAAGTCCGAAGCGACCGACGAGGAACTTTGGGACGCCCTCACGGTGGCCCAGGCCGCAGACTTCGTCCGTGAAAAGAAAAACGGACTCGGCGCCCGGATTTCCCAGGGCGGCACCAACGTCTCCGGCGGCCAGCGGCAGCGTCTCTGCATCGCCCGCGCACTCGTCACCGAACCCAAGGTCTTCCTGTTCGACGACTCCTTCTCCGCCTTGGATGTCGCCACCGACGCCCGGCTGCGGAAGGCGCTCAAGGCCAAGACGGCCGACGCGACGGTGATCATCGTGGGCCAGCGCGTCTCCACCATCGCGGACGCGGACCAGATCCTCGTCCTGGACAACGGCCGGATCGTGGACCGCGGAACCCACGAGGAGCTCCTCGCCAGCTCCAGCACCTACCAGGAAATCGTCGAATCCCAGCTGACCGCGGAGGCCATCGCATGAGCACCAACGAAAAGCTCAGCCACGGCTCCGCCGGCAAGGCTCCCCACGAGGCGCCCGTGGAGGCCCCCGCCGAAGCTCCCGAGGAGGACTTCTACGAGGAGGAATTCACCCCCGGCGAAGCCGACGGCGGCATGTTCGGCGCCGTGCCGGCGAAGAAGGCCCAACACTTCTGGCCCTCGGCGAAGCGGCTGATGGGCCTGCTGAAACCCGAGCGGGCCGGCATCGCCGCGGTCCTCGCGATGGTGACAGTCGCCGTCGTCCTCAACGTGATTGCCCCGCGCATCCTGGGCCAGGCGATGGACGTGATCTTCGGGGGAGTGGTCGGCAAGCAGTTGCCGGCCGGCGCCACCAAGGACCAGTTCATCGCCGGACTGCGCTCCCAGGGCCAGGACAACTTCGCGGACATGCTGGCCCGGATGGACGTTGTGCCCGGCGTGGGCATCGACTTCCAGAAGCTCGCCTTCCTCATCAGCATCGTGCTGGTGATGTACTTCGTCGCGAACATTTTCCTGTGGCTGCAGGGCTACGTCCTGAACGTGCTGGTCATGCGGGTGGTCCGCCGGCTGCGCGACGACACCGAGAAGAAGCTCAATAAGCTGCCGCTGGGCTACTTTGACACCCGCCAGCGCGGCGACATCCTTTCCCGCGTCACCAACGACGTCGACAATATCCAGCAGGCCCTGCAGCAGGCGTTCGCGCAGCTGGTGAACTCGGCACTGACCGTGATCGGCATCGTGATCATGATGTTCATCGTGTCCTGGCAGCTGGCCCTGATCGCGCTCATCGCCCTCCCGCTCTCGGGGGTGGCCGCCGGCATCATCGGCGCCCGCAGCCAGAAGCTCTTCGCCGCGCAGTGGAAGAACACTGGCGAGCTCAACGGCCAGATCGAGGAATCCTTCTCCGGCCACGACCTGGTCCGCGTCTTCGGCCGCGACGCCGACATGCTGGCCCGCTTCGACGAACGGAACGAGGAACTCTACAAGGCCAGCTTCGGCGCCCAGTTCGTGTCCGGCATGATCATGCCGGTGATGCAGTTCGTCTCCTACCTCAGCTACGTGGGGATCGCCGTCGTCGGCGGGCTGCGGGTGGCCTCGGGCGGGATGAGCCTGGGCGACGCCACGGCGTTCATACAGTACTCGCGCGAGTTCACCCAGCCGCTGGGGCAGATGGCCGGCATGGCCAACATGCTGCAGTCCGGCGTGGCCTCCGCCGAGCGGGTCTTCGAATTCCTCGACGCCGACGAACAGGACGCCGAGACCGCCCTCGAGCACCTCCCGGCCAAAACCGACGGGCACGTCGAGTTCAAGCACGTCACCTTCAGCTACACCCCGGACAAGCCGCTGATCGAGGACCTGTCCTTCACCGCCGAGCCCGGGCACACCGTGGCCATCGTCGGCCCGACCGGGGCGGGCAAGACCACCCTGGTGAATCTCGTGATGCGCTTCTACGAGCTCAACGCAGGCAGCATCACGCTCGACGGCGTCGACGTCACCCGGCTCAGCCGCGCCGAACTGCGCTCCAAGGTGGGCATGGTCCTGCAGGACGCGTGGCTGTTCGGCGGCACGATTTACGAGAACATCCGCTACGGCAAGTTGGACGCCACCGAGGACCAGATCATGGCCGCGGCGAAGGCGACCTTCGTGGACCGCTTCGTGCGGGCGCTGCCGGAGGGCTACAACACCGTCATCGACGAGGAAGGCAACAACGTCRGCGCCGGGGAGAAGCAGCTGATCACCATTGCGCGGGCCTTCGTGGCCAACCCCTCGCTGCTGATCCTGGACGAGGCCACCAGCTCGGTTGATACCCGCACCGAGGTTCTGGTCCAGAAGGCCATGGCCGCGCTGCGCACCGAGCGGACCAGCTTCGTGATCGCCCACCGCCTCTCCACCATCCGGGACGCGGACACCATCCTGGTGATGGAAGCCGGACGCATCGTCGAACAGGGCAGGCACGCGGAACTGCTCGAACTGCGCGGTGCTTACTACCGCCTGTACATGTCCCAGTTCGCCGGCGAAGACGCTGAGGCGTCTCTCGAGGAAGAGCCGACGGCGGTGCACAGCTGAGCGCCGGGACCGGGGCCGGGAGCATGCCCGGAACCAGCGAACCCCGGCGCCTCGAGGTGCAGGTGCCGATGCGCTGGGGCGATATGGACGCCTACGGCCACATCAACAACGTGCAGATCGTCCGGATCCTGGAGGAGGCCCGCATCGCCGCCTTCGGGCCGCCGCGGGGAGCGGGCCTGCCCGGCATGGAACCCCAGGTGTCGCTCTTCAACGACATCCCGGAGGGCACGCTGGCGCTGGTCGTGGAGCATAAGATCCGCTACGTCCGGACGCTGGAATACCGCAACGTTCCCGCCGTGGTGCAGTTGTGGGTCGGCGCGGTCAAAGGGGCCAGCTTCGACATCCACTACCTGGTCCAGGACCCCGTCACCGGCGAAGACTGCGTCAAGGCGAGCAGCCACCTCGCGTTCGTGGACGAAGCCACCGGGCGGGTGCTTCGGCTGACCCCCGAGCAGAAGGCAAAGCTCGCGCCTTTCGCGGCGGCCCGCCACGAACCCAACTGACTGGCAGTAGTTGTCGTTTTGAGCCCGCTAAACGACAACTAATGCGAGCTAGTTGGGCCGGCGGCCCGCCAGACCCACTAGCCCCTACCTCGCTGCCGGGATCGGTCCTAGACTGAACAGGCCCGCGGGAAGCCGGCAGGATGCAAACCTTAGGAGCACGGATCATGGCCAAGCGAAGCAAGATGAAGGCGCGGAAGAAGACCTGGAAAGAGCTCTCGCCGATGGCGAAGTTCGGCACCATCACAGCGGCCGTCGTCCAGCTCTCCCTCCTGATTGCCGCCCAGCGCGACATCTCGCGCCGTCCGGCGGAGGAGATCCGCGGCAGCAAAGCGTTGTGGCGGGCAGCCACTCTCATCAACTTCGTCGGCCCGGGCAGCTATTTCACCTTCGGCGTCAGGCGCCGCCCGGCCGTCAAGTAATACCCCGGCCGCCCTCCGCGGGCGCTCTGCGGGCTCCGCCAGAACCGCGGAACAAAGCTACTCGCCGGTAGTTCTGATCTGCGGCGTGATGCGGGCGTTCAGCTTAAGCCTGTAAATTGAAGGCATGACCCCCAACAAAAAGCCCGCCATGCACCGCGCCCTCGGCATCTCCAAAGAGATCGAAGACGCGGCGTGGTTTGTACTGGGCCCGGGGCTGCTCGGCAAGGCGTCGCCGCTGGACGGCCGGACTAGGACGTGGTCGGTTGCGGCGGCCTCGGAGTTGCTGGAGCGGCTGGAACGGGGCATCCCGGACCCCAAGGCGCCGATGATGACCAACCTCCGCGAAAACCTTGAGGGCGCCACCCGCGGGGCGAAGCAGCTGGCCGTCGAGCTATTGTTCCTGCAGTCGCTGCCGCTGGCGCACGAGGTCAAGTCACTCAAGGTCAAGCGGGCCCGCGTCGCAGAGGCGGCGTCCTGGCTGGAGCCTCCGCTGGCGCTCCCGGACGAACTCTATGCGGGCATGACGGACCACGGGGTGATCCGGGACCGCACCGCGGAGTTCAACTGGACGATTTGGGACCACCTGAAGTGGCTCTGCCGCTTCGTTCGGCACGTCGCCCAGCGACCGGCCGGCGTCGTCCAAGCCGCGATCAAGGACCCGCTGGCCTTCCACGAACTCACGATTGGCACCCCGGAAGACCAGCCCGCGATCCGGCGCAGCATCGAATTCCTGGTCTGGCCCGGCTACTTCGAGCCCGTCGTTGCCGACGTCGAACGCCAGGAGATCCGGGATGCCTTCGCCTCCCTGGTTGGCGGTGCCAGGGGTGACTCCGACGAGGAAATCTCCGCGGACATCCACCGCATCAGGCTGCACCTCGACGAGCAGGCCGGGCAGCGGATCGACTGGTACTCGCGGCAGCTGGTCAGCCAGTGGCGGAAGGTGGCCGATCCCGGCCGCCGCGCGTGGCTGCTGCGCAGCCACCACGACAACGCCGAGCTGCTGGCCGCCTGGCAGGACGACGAAGCGGTGACCCTCGACGTCGAACACCTCCGTCTGTTGGACCCGGGCGTGACCGCCGGCCTGGTCCAACACGCCGTGGACGAGGACTACAAGCACCTCAGCTACGTGGAACGTGAGGACACCAAGACCGCCGTCTTCGCCTTCCTGACCGTGATGAAACCGGGCGACTTCACGCTGTACCAGAACTCGGGGACCGTCCGAGTCGGCGTGGTGCTGGGCGAACCCGAACACCATGATGACAACCGCCGGCTACGCCGGAAGGTCCGCTGGTTCGACGAGGTCCACTCGATGGCCGAATTGCCCCGCCACGTGCAGCGCCAGCTGGCCAGCTCGGGGCTCATCGTGGACGTCACCCGGGTGATCCAGGCGCTCGAGACCTTGCTCCCGGCCGAAGCCGAGGCAGAGGCCGACGACGGCGCCGAGCCGGACGCCGTCGTCGAGCCGTGCGAGGGCTTCCGGCCGCTGACGGCCGAATTCGCCGCGTCCCTGCACATGGACCTCGAACCGCTGCAGGAAATCGCCGAACTGCTGGAGGAAAACCGCCAGTTGGTGCTCTACGGCCCGCCCGGCACCGGCAAAACCTACCTGGCCAAGCACCTCGCCGCCGAACTGGCCGGGGACACCGGCGACGAGCGGGTCAAACTCGTCCAGTTCCACCCCTCCTACGCGTACGAGGACTTCTTCGAGGGCTACCGGCCGGACAAGACCGACGAGGGCCAGGTGTCCTTTAAGCTGGTGGCCGGACCGCTCCGCAGGCTGGCCGAGGAGGCCGCCAAACCCGGCAACGAGGGCAAGCCGTACTTCCTGATCATCGATGAGATGAACCGGGCCAACCTGGCGAAGGTCTTCGGCGAGCTGTACTTCCTGCTGGAGTACCGCGACGACCGGATCTACCTGCAATACAGCCCCACGGAGCCGTTCTCGCTGCCGGACAACCTGTACATCATCGGCACCATGAACACCGCGGACCGCTCCATCGCGATGATGGACGCCGCCATCCGCCGCCGGTTCTCCTTCATCGAACTGCATCCCAAGACCGAACCGGTGAAGGGCTCGCTGCTGCGCTTCCTGCAGGCCCGGGGCCTGGACACGACGCCGGCGCTGCTGCTCGACGAACTGAACAACGCCATCGACGAGTGGGACCGGGACCTGATGATCGGGCCGTCCTACTTCATGAAAAAGGCCGCCCAGACACCCACCGGGCTGCGCCGGATCTGGAAGTACGAGCTGATGCCGCTGCTGGAGGAGCACTACCACGGCCAGCTCAACCGGGCGCAGCTGGAGGAACGGTTCGGACTGGAGCAACTGTTGAGCCGCCTTGCTCGCGTCTAGCCTCGCCCCTGCCGGCACCGTCCGCCACATCGTCCTGGATGAGCTGTCCGGGGGAGTGGTGGAACGGATCGATGCGGGCAGCGCCGCGTACATCAACGGCAGCGGACTGGCCAAGGCTTCTCCGCTGGGCATGGGCCTGTTCCGGATCGAACCTGTCGGCAAGGTGGGCTCCGTGCGCACCCCTTCAGTGCAGCTGGAAGTCCGGCCCAAGGAGCGGCTGGGCCTCGGCCGGCTGCTGTTCCTGCTCGGCTATACGGAAAACCAGGGCTTTCGGGATGACGCCGTGGCCGCGGTCGAGGACACCGATCTCTGGAGCGCCCTCGCCGAGTCGCTGGCCCAGCTCGCCGACCGGGCCCTCAGCCGCGGGGTGCTGCAGGGCTACCTGAACGTCGACGAGTCGCTCCGCACCGTTAAGGGCCGGATCAGGATGTCCGACCAGATCTCCCGCCGCCCCGGCATGCTGGTGCCGCTCGAGGTCTCCTACGACGAGTTCACCGAGGACATCCCGGAAAACCGCATCCTGCGCGCGGCCCTCGAACGGATGTCGCAGGTGCCGGGGGTGCGGGCCGATGTGCTGAGCCGGCTGCGGCGGTTGAAGGGAAAGCTCGACGCCGTGACGCGCCTGCAGTCCGGCGCCCCGCTGCCGTCGTGGCGGGCCAGCCGGATGAACACCCGCTACCACGCGGCCCTGCGGCTCGCGGAGGTCATCCTGCGCAACGCCTCGGCCGAAGCCGGGGACGGAAAGCAGCACTCGGCGTCGTTCGTGGTGGACATGTCCAAAGTCTTCGAGGACTTTGTCGGCATCGCGCTGCGCGAGGCCATGGCCGCGTACCCGGGGGAGATGCGGCTGCGCTACAACTCGATGTTGAACGAGGCGGTGCGGGACTCCGACCGGATCATGGTGCAACCGGGCGCGGTGCATCTGCTGGGCGGCCGGCCCGTGATGGTGTACGACGCGAAGTACAAGGCGGCGTCCGACATCGGCGCCTCACTGTCCGCTGACCACTACCGGATGCTCGCGTATTGCACGTCGCTGCGGGTGCCGACGGCGTGGCTGGTTTACGCCGGCGCGGGGGAGATCAAGCTGCGGCGGATCCTCAACACGGATATCGATGTGGTGGAATTTCCGCTGGATCTGTCGCTGCCGCCGTCGGAAATCCTGGCGTCAGTGGCTGACCTGGCGCAGCAGTCGTGGGGCGAAGTGGTCCGTCAGGCGACGATCAGCCGCTGACGGGATGCCCATCTACGCGGTGTCGTCCTGCAGGGTCGTGGAGACTGACAGCAGGTGGTTCAGGAGCGCTTTTTCCGGCTCCCCGGGATTGTTCGCGACGTGCCAGCGGAGCTGTTCCCGGACCAAGGCCTCGTCCGGCTTGGTCTCTTCAAGAATCGCCTCGATGATGGCGGAAACCTGACGGCGCAGGGGCTCCAGATCCTCATGTGTTTCGGGGCTCCGGGCGGCGTGCCGCGTGCGGGTCTCGGTAGACAACAACAAGTGTGGCATGGTGCTCTCCTGCGGAGTTTGTAGTATCCCCACGTACTGACCAATAGAGTCCTAGTCCCCGAGTTTTGATCTTAGCTCAGGGAGACCAGTCTGTCTCGCGTAGCGGTACTATATTTTTGATGTCTGTTTCAACCAATTCCCAGGCTCCCTCTCCACAGCCCCATGGCGCGGGCAGTGGTGGCGTTCCTGCGTCCGGCGGTGGGACCAACGCCGGTGGTGCTGAGATTACCGGGATCCGGGAGCGTATTTTGGATGTCGCGTACGAATTATTTTCGCGTCGCGGCGTGCGGGACGTGGGCATTAACGAACTCATCGGCCGCTCCGGAGTGGCGAAAGCCAGCTTCTACCGGCACTTCGGCTCCAAGGACGAGCTGGTGCTGGCTTTCCTGGAACGCCGCGACCGGCAGTGGACCGTAGCCACCATCATTTCCGAGGCCCGACGCCGGGGGCGCACCCCCGTGGAGCAGCTGCTGGCCATCTTCGATGTGTTTGCCGATTGGTTCGCGCGGGACGACTTCGAGGCCTGTTCCTTCGTGAACATCCTGCTGGAGATGGGCCCGTCGCATCCATTGGGCAGGGCGAGCATCGATTACCTCGACAAGATCCGGGGCCATGTGCAGCAGCTCGCCGAGGAGGCGGCCCTGGCGGATCCTGACGGCTTCGCCCGGTCCTGGTACATCCTGATGAAGGGCTCGATCGTCGCCGCGGCCGGAGGAGACCGCGCAGCCGCCGGCCGGTCGCGGGAGATGGCCGAGTGGCTGATTGCGCACCACCAGTCTTAGCGCAGACTTAGCGGCCGAGGAAACTGTCCAGTTGCTGCTCGAGGGCCGAGAGGTCTTTGAGCTCGCACTCCCAGACGGTGAGAACGTCCCAGCCCGAACTCTCGAGCAGGCGGCGCTGTTCGGCGTCGCGGGCCCGCGTGCGGGCGCGCTTGGTTTCCCAGAAATCCGCGTTGGATTTGGGTGCATGCTGGCCGACCCTGCAGTCATGGAAATGCCAGAAGCAGCCGTTGATGAAGATGACTTTATGGCGGCTGGCGAACACCAGGTCGGGGTTTCCGGGGAGCCTGCCGCCACGGGCGGTGCCGTGCAAGCGGTAGCGGTAGCCTTTCGCGTGCAGCATCCGGCGGACCAGCAGTTCGGGCTTGGTGTTCTTCCCCCTGATGCGGGACATGTTCCAGCTGCGCCGCTCCGGGGTCAGACTGTCCGCCATGGCTTAAGTCTAGGCGGCGGCTGTCTGCCGCGAATTTGGCCTAGATTTCCCGTTCGGGGTGTTCGCCGAACTGGAAGTGCCGGCCGCTGACCGACGTCGGAGCGATTTCAACGTAGAAGTCTTTCAGCGTCGGCACCCACGGTTTAAGGCCCAGCGCCTCGGCCACGGCGATGTCCGCCGACTGCTCCAGGACCCGTGCCGTGCCGCGAACGACCACCGACCATGCCTCTTCGGAGAGGATGCCGTCGGTTTCAAACAGCACCTTGGAATTGATGGTCAGTTCGGCCAGCTTGTTGCCGGGCGCCGTGCGCAGGTAAAGCTTCCGGTTGTCGACGGCGTAATTCACCGGGAAAATATCCGGTTCGCCGGCCACGGTGACGACGAGCCTGCCGTGTTTAGTTCCTTCGATGAGTTTCCAGGTCTCATCCTCGGACAGGTTCAAGATGGGGCTGTTGTCTGCGTGTTCGAACATCATGGGCTCATTGTTCTGTCCCGTGTAGAAAAACGCCAGAGGCAATCGGAATTGATTGCTTAGTCGGTCGTGACGTTGCGGTCGCTATATTGTCCGACCCCCTCCCTATCGTTCATCTTGTTCGGATTGCATCGCATCCAGCGGCGGCCCATCAGGGTGTTTTTCCGCTGGACGAGATGCCCCTCCGCGCCATGGGGGCGCTTGGGCCCGGACACTTCGCACCGCCAGGCGCCGCCTGGCCATGAGTATGGGGAATCATGAGTACTTTCAATACATACGGCACCGCGCCCGCGGATGCGCCCACGTCCACCGTTCCGACCATGGGCGGCGCTCCTGTTGCCCCGCGGGGCAACGGCTGGGGCATCACCGCGCTGGTGCTCGGCATTGTTGCTGTCGTCTTTTCGTTCGTCCCGGTGATGGGCGTCGTCGCCTTTGTCCTGGGTCCACTGGCCGTCCTGTTCGGGATCATCGGTGCTACCCGCAAGTTCGCCAAGAAGGGTGCCGCGATTGCGGGCATCGTTCTTGGCATTCTGAGCATTGTGATCGCTGCTATCTGGATGGCCGTGGTGTCCGCTGCTGTTTCCTCGGCCGATCAGGCGCTGAACTCGGAGCACAAGGTCCAGTACGTGGTGACCACGAACGGCAAAGCCTCGGTCAGCTACTGGACCAGCGGCGGGACATCCAACGTTGATGTCAGCACTGGCTGGAAGAAGGAGCAGACCGTAAAGAATTCGGATCTGCTCTCCTTGGTTGTCAGCGGGGATTTTTCGAATGCCGCGGCAAAGGTTGGCTGCGAAATTCTGTTTGACGGCAAGTCGATCTCGAAGAACTCCGGAACCGGCCAGGGCGCCATGGCAAGCTGCAGCGGCTCGGGCCTCGGGGCCGACAAAAAGAAGTAGGAAGCTGAGCCGGGCCTGAAATCCGGCCCACGGCGGGGGCGTTGCAGGAACTTCTGCAACGCCCTGTTTGCGTTGGCAATTGGGGGCGCGTTTGGGGTGTCTTTGTAGTGCGTTTGGGGGTGTCTTTGGGGGTGTGGAGTGAGGCTTTTGGGGCGCCTGCGTCCCTAGGGGCGCGTGGTTCAGAAGTGAGGCGGGGGGCCTGTGGATAACCCTTACGGCGAGAGTGTGGTGTCAGTTACCCTTAGGCATTGTTTGGATTCAGGCGTCTTGATTTCTATCGGGGGATTAGCTGAACATGACATCTCGCACTCCAACCTTCAGCCGCAGGCTCACCGCCGCGGCCGCCCTGCTCACCGGTATTGCCCTGATGGGAACGGCCTGCACCGCCGGCCAGGCGCCGCCGAGTGCGGCACCGAGCGATGCGTCGACCAGCATGTCCACGTCCCGGACTCCCAGCGCCACCGCGACGCCCATCGCCACTGCCAGTTATAAGCCGGCCGACGCCAAGGGGAGGGCCCAGAACGTCCCGGTTCCGGTGCTGCCGGAGGCCGCGAAGGCGAAGACGAAGGAGGGCGCAATTTCGTTCGCCAAACACTGGTTTAGCCTGCTGAGCTACGGATATGAGACGGGAGATCTGCGGCCTCTGAACGTCGTCACTTCAGATGATTGTCAACCGTGCGCAACGGCCAAAAAGGTCATTAATGCTTGGAACACGGAGGGAAGGTGGCTTGTGGGCGGCGTGGTGACCACTCAGTCGGTCACCACCGAATTCGTCCAAGGTCCCGGCCAGACGTATCAAGTTGCTGTGCAGGCGCATCAGACACCCCTCGCGTACATGCGAAAAGACGGCAGCGTCGCTCGCCGCGGCTCTCAGCCGGACGACACCGGAAATCTCCTGTTCGTCGCATTCGCCAATGGGGCGTGGAAACTCGTTGACATCGGCAGAATCGTTGGGTGAAACGTGGGGGCGGCGATTGCATATAGGAAGTGGGTGACAGCAGCAGCACTGTCAGGGCTCATGACTTTGTTCGGGGGTGCCGTTGCCGTGCAAGCGGACCCGGACATCTTCGGTGACTGGCGACCCGACGGGGTTCATCTTGATGGGTGGAGCTGGGACGAGGCAGCCCGAAAGTTTGTGCATCAGGAGCCAGGCACCATCTCAAGCGACCCCTTCCAGTACAAATACGAACTCCAATGCCATCTTGGCGGTGGCGACTTCGACGCCGAGTGCCTGGCGACCGTGATGGAGTGCAAGAACGGTCCCGGTGGTAAAGACGGGATTCCCGTCACTTGGTTCAAGGCTCCTGCAGGGGTCCCCAACCCAGTCTGGAGCTACCATTCCGGGCCAACGTGCCTGTTTGATGCGCGACCCGAGGACTTGTTGCCCCGCATCGCCGCCATGATCCAAGCCGAATTCCGGAAACTTCCGATCGCCGCGGGCCGAGTAACCGCGCAACCCAGTCCGCACACGCTTCGGGGCGCTGAGACGAACTTCTTTGCTGAGGCAGCAGAACAGCAGTTCGACATCAAGATCCTGGCCCAGGCCGTCCATGTCGACGCCAAGCCCGTCCAATACACCTGGAACTACGGTGACGGTACTTCGCTGGGCCCGCAGAGCTCGGCCGGCGGACCACTGCCGCAGGACCGTTGGGGCGAAAAGACGACCACCAGCCACATCTACACCCAGACCGGGGACTTCTCCGTGACGCTGACCACGTATTTTCAAGGGACCTACTCCGTCAACGGCGGCCCACCGCTGCCGATCCCGGGCGAAGGACAGTTCAGCTCCCCGCCACAGACCGTTAGCGTCTGGCGGTCCATCACCCGCAACTATGCCGACGATTGTCTCCAAAATCCGGAAGGCCAGGGTTGCCCCGGCTCACCACCGGCCTCGCGGTAATTCAGGCGTGATCTGAGTCTCAACAGGAATAGTTGCAGACGCTATGAAGTTTCCGCCAGTGGACCCAATCCACTCCGAAAGGAACTGCGCATGCTGTTTTCCCCCTTGACCATCGGCCAGCTTGAACTACCGAACCGGCTCGTGATGGCGCCGCTCACCCGCGTCCGTTCGGGCAAGGAAGGCATTCCCGGGCCGCTGGTGGTCGAGCACTACCGGCAGCGAGCCTCGTTGGGGCTGATCGTCAGCGAAGGCACCTACCCCAGCCCGGCCGGACGGGGATTCCCGGGACAGCCCGGCTTGGTCACCGAGGAGCAGCTCAAGGGCTGGGCCGACGTCACCGCCGCCGTGCACGCCGAGGGCGGCAGGATCTTCGCCCAGGTAATGCACGCGGGCCGCGTCACGCACGAGGACACCACTGGCGGCCATGAGGTCGTCGCCCCGAGCGCGATCGCCATTGACGGCGAGACCCGCACCTACGAGGGCAAGCAGGCTTTCCCGGTGCCGCGCGCGCTGGCTACTGATGAACTGTCCGGCATCCGTGAAGAGTTCGTTCAGGCGTCCCGCAATGCGATCGACGCAGGGTTCGACGGCGTCGAGCTTCACTCCGCGAATGGCTACCTGCTGCACGAATTCCTGACGCCGGCCGCGAACCAGCGCGAGGACAACTACGGCGGCTCACCCGAAAATCGTGCCCGCTTCGTCATCGAAGTCGTCCAGGCCGTTGTGGACGCCGTCGGCGCCGACCGCGTAGGTATCCGCATCTCGCCGGAGCACAACGTCCAGGGCGCCCTGGAACTGGACGCCGCCGACGTCCGCGCAACCTACGGCTACCTCGTGGACGCCCTGGCCCCGCTGAAGCTGGCCTACCTCAGCGTCCTTCACAAGGAGCCCACGAGCGAACTGGTCCAGGAACTGCGCACGCGCTTCAATGGAACCTTCCTGCTGAACACCGGCTTTGGCGTCATCACGACTGCCGAAGTAGCCAAGTCCCTGGTCTCGGACGGCCACGCTGATGCTGTGGTCGTTGGACGACCGGCCATCGCCAACCCCGACCTGGTGCGCCGCTGGCGCGAGGGGCTCCCGGTGAACGAGCCCAACCAGGCCACCTTCTACTCCGACGGCGCCGAGGGTTACACCGATTACCCGGCTTACCAAAACTAGGAGCGGGGCGCCGGCGTAATCATTCACCGGACATGCCCAGTGCACGCCTCGAACGGTGGACAGAATCCGATTCTGTCCACTGTTGGCGTTTAAGGATGGGCATGTCCCCCGGAGCAGCTCGAAGGCGAGGGGCATGTACCGTGGCGCACCCAGAGGACGGGCATGTCCAATGGTGGGTGTGAAGGATGGGCATGTCCCCCGGAGCAGCTCGAAGGCGAGGGGCATGTACCGTGGCGCACCCAGAGGACGGGCATGTCCAATGGTGGGTGTGAAGGATCGGCATGTCCCCTAGGGGGCGGGGGACACGGACCGCTGGCAGAGGCCGATGAAGCCGCCCAGCTGCTCCAGGCCTTCCGGATGGGTGGGCAGGTAGTTTGTCAGCTCCGGAGCACGCACGACGACGGCGCGCCACTGCCCGCGTGACACAGCCACGTTGATCCGGTTCCGGGAGAGCAGGAACTCCATGCCCCGGGGCGCCTCGGCCACCGCCGAACACGCCATGGACACGATCACCACCGCGGCTTCCTGGCCCTGGAACTTGTCCACGGTTCCGACCCGTACGCCTGACAGT
Source organism: Arthrobacter sp. 05N425 (assembly GCF_056397125.1). NCBI lineage: Bacteria > Bacillati > Actinomycetota > Actinomycetes > Micrococcales > Micrococcaceae > Arthrobacter > Arthrobacter sp. 05N425. The sequence continues at coordinate 144,951 of NZ_JBFTMU010000005.1, read as the reverse complement.
CCGGCCCGGTCCAGGGCTTCGCGAACAAGGTTCACCTGGGCGTTGTAGGCAGCCACCACAAGGATGTCCGAGGCCTCAAGAGGGCGCGACCCCTCCGGAGTGTGCCACGCCAGACCCAGATGGCGCCGCACCTGCCGGACGACTTCGGCGGCTTCCTCCGGGGACGACGTCGTGTTGCCGCTGTGCGGCACCATCACCGTTTCGATCCCGGCGGGAACTCCATCCAGTCGCCGGAGGTCAGCGGACGGCGCAGACCGCAGCCGGCCCTCGTAGGACAGCTCGGAGACCGCCAGACACAGCTCGGAGTTCATCCGCCACGAGTCGGCCAGGAAGTAGCCAAGCTCCGGCGGCAAGGTGGCGTGCCCCGCGGAGATCCAGCCCAGCGCCGACTCGTCGACCGGCTCGGGATGCTTGCCTTGGCTGACCTGCGGGAGCTGCTGCGGGTCGCCCAGCAGGAGCAGCCGGCTGCTGGACTGGGCGACCGCGAGCGTGTTGGCCAGCGAGAACTGGCCGGCTTCGTCGATCACCAGCAAATCGAGTGAGCCGGCCGGGACCGTGGCGCCGGTCATGGTCCACGCCGTGCCGCCGACCAGGGCACCGCCGGGCGCGCTCAGCAGCGCCGCAACGTCCTTGGCGGTACGCGCCTGCCACGGCAAGGGATTGTCGTGCTTCACGTCCTTCGCGACCAGGGCGGGGCTGACCCCCGCTTTGGTGATGGCGGTCGTCAGCAGGTTCTCCACCACGGCGTGGGACTGGCCGACGACGCCGACCTTCCAGCCTCGGGCGACGAGCCGGGCGATGACGTGGGAACCCACATGGGTCTTGCCGGTTCCCGGGGGACCCTGCACCGCCAGGTAGGAGTGGTCGAGTCCCAAGACCGCCGTGGTGATCGCATCGATGAAGCGGTCCGGACCGTCGCCCGGCTGCGGCAATGACGCGCCGCCGGACAGCCGTGGCGGCAGATGCCGGACGAGGTCAAGGGCAGGGTGCCGGGGGATGGAACCGGACTGCAAGCCATCGGCTACCAGGTCGGCGAGTGACTCCAACGCCTGCTCCAGGCTTTTGGTGGCCAGCGGCTGGTCCTCGGTCAGCGCGATGGGCACCTCGCTGTGGGGCGATACGTTTCGGTGCAGCCGGTCCCGAATGACGACGGTGTCCTTGCCGTCCTCGTGCCCAAGTTCCAGAACCTCCGTGCCGAACCAGCCGCTTCGACCGGCACCGTTCTTGCCCGTGCCCTCCAGCCCTGCGGGAAGCGGCAGCCCGTACATCCGGAACCATTTGCTGCCTTCGCGCAAATCCGAGCCGGGGCTCACAGTGCCGGTCAGCCGGACCCGCCGCTCCGGAAGCTTCCGGCCTTCTTGCTGCCAGTCGTCGAGGATCACGGCGGAATCGACAAGGAAGACGTTCCGGTCCCGCTCGTGCGTGTCCGGGCCTTGCTCGCACCGGTCGAAATGCGCCCACCAGAAGGACTTGCGCTCCCGGCGGTGATAGCTCACAGCCGCAGCCAGCATGGCGACGGCCTTGCGATCCTCCTCGGACAGGCCGCTCCCGGGCTCGGCAAGGGCCAGCAACGCCAGCTCGGCCGGGCCAAGCGCGGCAGCAGCGGCCGGGGAGTCGACGTCGTCCCCGGCGCCCGCCGGTACGGAACCGGCGCCGCCCGACCCGGACCCGGTGTCCCCGCCCGGCCCGGAGCCGGTGCCGCCTGGCTCAATCCCGCCCGGCTCGATCCCACGTTCCTTGGCCCGCTGGAGCAGCCAATTCCGCAGCTCCAGCGTCGAGAGGCAGTCGTATTCGTTGTAGTCGGAGATGCCGGCGAGGATCCTCGCGGCGTCCTCGGCCCTGGCCTCATCCACCTTGCCAGCCTCGCGCGCCTCGCAGTAGTGGGCGTAGGCGACAACGGAGGCGCCGGCGTCCTTCACGTCGCCCGTCCGGAGGTTCGTGCCCATGTAGAGCGGCTCGAGCTTCTTGATGCTGTACGAGTTTTCCGAGATGCGGATGCTGTTCCGGACCGTCTGGTAGAGGTCCACCAGCAGGCCTTCGCGGAGCCACTCATCCACAATGTCTTCGCCGGCCACATGCAGCACGGAGAGCTTGCGGAGTGCCGTCTTCTCATAAGGGGCGTAGTGGTAGACGTGCATATCGGGGTAGTCCCGTCGACGCTGTTCCACGTAGTCCAGGAAGTCGAGGAACGCCTGCTTCTCCGCCGCMCGGCTGTGCGCCCAGAACGGCCGGAACACGCCCGGAACGCTCGGCCCGGTGGGCGCCTCGACGACGCCGAAAAGGTACTCGAGTCCCCACACCCCGGTGGCGCTGTCCTGCCATAGTGGATCGCCCTCGAAGTCGAAGAAGATGTCGCCCGGACTGGGCGGTGGAAGCTCAGCCAGGGCGTTTTGCGGGAGCACGGCGTAGCGCAGCGTGTGTTCCTCGCCGTCCTTGCGGTACTGCACTTCCCCGTCGGCCGGTCCAACGCCGCTCTGCATCCGGGCCTGTTCCTGCAGCCGCAGGAGCGTGGGCGTCGGCTTGGCGAGCGGGGTTTGGGCCAGCTCCGTGACGGTGTGAATGCCCAGCTCGTGGAGGTTCTTGCGCTGCACCGAGTTCATCCGGGCCACCAGGAGCAGATCGTCGGTGGCCTTGACCTGTTCCTGGCAGTAGTCGCACCGGCCGCAGGCGGCGACGTCCTCCGCGCCCCAGCGGACGGCGTCTGGCAGTGCGATGTGCGCGGCCGTCAGGGCGAGGAAACGTTCGCGGCGTTCCCGGAAGACCGGCAGGATCTCGGCGAGTTTGTGGTGGCTCCGGACGTAGTCGTAGCCGCCGTCGGCCAGTTGCACCGTGGCGCCGAGGACAAGGGTGACCGCGGGATCCACCGGGATGCCCTCCTTGAGCAGCTGGTCGCCGTAGGCGGCGAGCTGCAGCAGGGCGGTCACTTTGGCGTGGCGGGCCAGTTTCGTGTCGAACACGGCGTAGCCGCCGTCGGCCTGCCGGACCAGGAAGTCGGAGCGGCCGTGGAACTGGCCGTCAAAGAACGCGGCCTGGAAGACGACGTCGGCGCCCGCCCGCAGCGCCTCGATGGACTCGTGGTGCTTGGCCGCCAAGGTGGCGCGGTCCATGGCAGTGGCGGGAACGACGTCGTACACGCCGCGCCCGCGGGTGGGGTCCCAGGTGCCGAACTCGTCCATGAACCCGTCCAGGACCTTGCGCTCGTGAACGTCGCCCAGCATGGCCGCGTGCTGGAGCATTTCATCGGTGCCGAAGTCAGCCTTCGGGGCACGGCCCAGCTTTTCGTCGAGCTTCCGGAGCAGCTGGTACTCGCAGCCGACGGCCACCACAAGGTCGCTCGCGGAGTAGACCAGATCCGGTGCCGCGCCCGGTACTTCCGGTTCAAGAAAAAACACTGCGCCCCGCTTTGCTTGGCTCTGGCCGACTGACTCTTTTTGACCGACCGGCCGGCTCCCGACGCCGTCGATCTCTCTTCTGCCAAGCTACCAAAGCCCTCTGACACTCAAACACTGGCCGTCGTCGTGGGAGCGGCGTAAGGTCAGCAAGACCATGACCGAACAACAACCCTTCGAGCTGGTCCGCAGCTACCCCCACTTCGAGTTGCGCCGCTATCCCGCGCACGTCGTCGCCGAGATCCGGGTCAACGCGAGCTTTGACCGCGCAGGAAATGCGGCCTTCCGCCACCTGTTCAACTACATCAGTGGCAGCAACAGCGCGTCGCAGAAGCTGGCGATGACCGCCCCGGTGATCCAGGGGACCGGTGGCCCGGGAGTCGGAGGCCAGGGGAGCTCGGGCCACGGCCCCTCGCAGAAACTGGCGATGACCACTCCGGTGCTCCAAAGCGGCCCGTTGCCCGGGAAGGATGCGCCGGCCGACTTCGTGGTCGCCTTTGTCCTCCCCGCGGGCATGAGCGCAGAAACCGCTCCGGTCCCGACCGACCCCGAGGTCAGGATCCGGGCCGTTCCCGGCTCGCTGGCCGCGGCGCTGCGCTTCTCCGGCAGCGGCTCGGAAACCGCGTTCGCGCGGCGCAACGACGGGCTGCAGTCGGCGCTGATCGTGGCCGGGCTGACGCCGGTGGGGCCGCCGAGGTTCGCCCGCTTTGACCCGCCGTTCAAGCCGTGGTTCCTGCGCCACAACGAGGTCGTGCAGGACGTGCAGGAGACCCCCGACGCTGCGGGAACGCCCGGCTCCTGACCCGCGTAAGGCAAAATGGCTGGGTGAGCCAACTCCCGCAGCACCCAGCCGTGACCACCCCGATTGAAACCCAGATTGCCGCCGAGCTCGGCGTGAAACCCTGGCAGGTGAAAGCGGCCGTGGAGCTGCTCGACGCCGGGTCCACGGTGCCGTTCATCGCCCGGTACCGCAAGGAAGCCACCGGCACCCTGGATGACACCCAGCTCCGCGGGCTTGAAGAGCGGCTGCGCTACCTGCGCGAGCTGGAGGACCGGCGTCGGACCATTCTGGAAGCAATCGCCGCCCAAGGGTCGCTCACCCCGGAGTTGCAGGCCGCCGTCGTCGCCGCCGACACCAAGTCGCGGCTGGAGGACATCTACCTTCCCTTCAAGTCGAAGCGGCGCACCAAGGCCCAGATCGCCCGCGAGGCCGGCCTGGAACCGCTCGCGGACTCGTTGCTGAAGCGGCCGGAGCTGGACCCGGAACGCGAAGCCGCCCGGTACCTGAACGAAGAACATGCCATCGGTGACGCCACCGCTGCGCTGGCCGGAGCCCGGTCCATCCTTGTCGAGCGCGTCGCGCAGGACGCTGACCTGGCCGCCACCCTGCGGGAGCGGCTCTGGAGCCAGGGCCGGATGGTGTCGCGGGTCAAGAAGGGCATGGAGACCGAGGGGCAGAAGTTCAAGGACTACTTCGAGTTCTCCCAGGCTCCCTCCGGGATGCCCTCGCACCGGGTCCTCGCGCTGCTGCGCGGTGAAAAGGACGGCGTGCTGGAACTGGATCTCAGCGAGGCGGAACCGGACGACGACGCCGCCCTGGCCGCCGCCCGCGGCCGGTACGAAGCCGCTGTGGCCAAGTTCCTTGGGGTCGCCGACCGAGGCCGGCCCGCCGATGCCTGGCTGCTGCAGACGGCGCAGCAGGCGTGGCGCTCGCGGGTGCTCAGCCGCCTGAGCGGCGACCTGCGCAGCCGGATGTTCGCCGCGGCCGAGGACGAGGCCGTCCGGGTGTTTGCCGCCAACCTCCGGGACGTGCTGCTCGCCGCACCCGCCGGCAACCGCGCCACCCTGGGACTGGACCCGGGGCTGCGCACCGGCGTGAAAGTCGCCGTGGTGGACGGGACCGGCAAGGTGGTTGCGACGGACACTGTCTACCCGCACGCCCCGGCACGGAAGTGGGATGAGGCGCTGCGCACGCTCCTGGCGCTGGCCCGGAAACACGGTGTTGAACTCGTGGCGATCGGCAACGGCACCGCCTCGCGGGAGACGGACAAGCTCGCGGCGGAGCTGATCAAACAGCTCGGTGCCGAAGCCGGCGGCGCGCCGCAGAAACTCGTCGTGTCCGAGGCCGGGGCGTCTGTGTACTCGGCGTCGGCGCTCGCCGCGGCCGAACTGCCCGGCATGGACGTGTCGCTGCGCGGCGCGGTGTCGATCGCCCGGCGGCTGCAGGATCCGCTCGCGGAACTGGTCAAGATCGAGCCGAAGTCGATCGGCGTCGGGCAGTACCAGCACGACGTCACGGCGTCGAAGCTGGACCGCAGCCTCGACGCCGTCGTCGAGGACTGCGTCAACGCCGTCGGGGTGGACGTCAACACCGCCTCACCCGCGTTGCTGAGCCGGGTGGCCGGCGTCGGACCGCTGCTGAGCGAGAACATCGTGGCGTACCGGAACGAGCACGGTCCGTTCAACAAGCGCAGCGAGCTGAAGAAGGTGCCCCGGCTGGGCGCGAAGGCTTTTGAACAGTGCGCCGGCTTCCTGCGGATCAGCGGGGGAGCGGAGCCGCTGGACGCCTCCAGCGTGCATCCGGAGGCGTACCCGCTGGCCCGGAAGATCAAGGCCGCGGCCGGCGCCGGTCAGGGCGCCGGTCAGGGCGGCGGCCTGGCTGCGCTCAACCCCCAGGACTTCGTGGACGGCTCGTTCGGGCTGCCGACCGTGCGGGACATCATGGCCGAGCTGGAAAAACCAGGCCGGGACCCGCGGCCCGCGTTTGCGGCGGCGACGTTCCGGGAAGGGATCGAGAAGATCTCGGACCTCAAGCCCGACATGGTGCTGGAAGGCACAGTCACCAATGTGGCCGCGTTCGGCGCGTTCGTGGACGTCGGAGTGCACCAGGACGGGCTGGTCCACGTCTCCGCGCTGGCCAACCGGTTCGTCGCCGACCCGCGCGAGGTGGTCAAGTCCGGCCAAGTGGTACGGGTCAAGGTGCTGGAGGCCGACCCGGACCGGAAACGCATCTCACTGACGCTCCGGCTCGACGACGAACCCGCGGCAGGTTCGCAGGACCGGGGCCGTCGGGGCCAGGCGAAGCCACCGCAGCCCAGGTCCGCCGCCACGCCGACCCCGGCTAGGCAGGGCTCACCCACGCCTGGCCCCAAAGTGGCCCCGGCGGCGGCCCCGGCGTCGGCGCCCGCCAACACCGCGATGGCCGAGGCGCTCCGGAGAGCGGGCCTCGGCAAGTAACCTGACCGTTCATCGCGGAATCCCTACCGCTCGGCGCACAACTGATACGTTTGCTGATGAATTGCACCATGATTGCCGGAGGCAACTGCCCGCATTTGGGCCTTTCGCCTCTAGAGCGCCGAGACATCGGCGTCTTTCGACATGCTAGGGAGCAACTATGGGCTGGCTGGACCGCGAACGAACTATTGCCCCACCGGGGTTCAACCGGTGGCTTGTGCCGCCCGCGGCGCTCGCCGTCCACCTGTGCATCGGCCAGGCGTACGCGACGAGCGTTTACAAGACGGCGTTGGTCAAGCACTTCGGCGCCAGCCTGACCGAAATCGGTGTGATCTTCTCCATCGCGATCGTGATGCTCGGCCTGTCCGCCGCGATCATGGGCACCTGGGTGGATAAGAACGGCCCGCGCAAGGCGATGTTCACGTCCGCCATGTTCTGGGCCAGCGGCTTCGTGATCGGCTCGCTCGGCATCTTCACGCACCAGCTCTGGCTCGTTTACCTCGGCTACGGCGTGGTCGGCGGCATCGGCCTGGGTATCGGCTACATTTCGCCGGTGTCCACCCTGATCAAGTGGTTCCCGGACCGCCCGGGACTCGCCACCGGCATGGCCATCATGGGTTTCGGCGGCGGCGCGCTGATCGCGAGCCCCGTCTCCACCGCGCTGCTGAAGATGTACGACCCCAACTCCGGCGCCAAGGGCTGGATTGCCAGCGGTGACTCGGTCGGCAAGCTCTTCCTGACCCTCGCCGTCGTCTACCTCGCCTACATGCTCTTCGGCGCTTTCACCATCAAGGTGCCAGCCGACGGCTGGAAGCCCATCGGCTTCGACCCGGCCAAGGTCAAGGCGTCAAAGCTGGTCACGACGGACAACGTCTCGGCGAAGAACGCGGTCAAGACCCGGCAGTTCTGGCTCGTCTGGATCGCACTGTTCTGCAACGTCACCGCCGGGATCGGCATCCTGGAGCAGGCTGCCCCGATGATCCAGGACTTCTTCCGGAAGTCCGACGGCGTGTCCCTGGTCAGTGCCGGCGTCGCCGCCGGCTTCGTGGGATTGCTCTCCATCGGCAACATGGCCGGACGCTTTGCCTGGTCCGCGACCTCGGATGTGACCGGCCGCAAGCGCATCTACATGGTGTACCTCGGCGTCGGCGCGCTGCTCTACACGGTGCTGGCCCTCGCCGGTTCCTCGACCACGGTCCTCTACGTGGCGCTCGCCTTTGTCATCATCTCCTTCTACGGCGGAGGCTTCTCGACGGCTCCGGCCTATCTGCGGGATCTCTTCGGCACCTTCCAGGTCGGCGCCATCCACGGCCGGCTGCTGACCGCGTGGTCGGCTGCCGGCGTCGCCGGACCGCTGATCGTCAACGCTTTCCTGGACGCCCAGGGCAAGCCCGGCCAGCTGAATGCCGCGTCCTACCAGCCCGCGCTGCTGACCATGGTGGCGCTGCTGGTGATCGGCTTTGTGGCCAACCTGCTGGTCAAGCCGGTCGACGCACGATTCCACGAACCCCGCCCGGACCGCGACCGGTCTGCAGAACCCGCCATGGAGGCCTGAGATGAGCACAGCACATACCCCCGGTACACAGACGGCGGTCACAGCGTCCACCGGCAAAATCGCGGTGGCATGGGCCCTCGTCGGCGTGCCACTGGCCTACGGGGTCTACGAGACCCTGACCCGCGTGGCGGCGCTGTTCGGCTGATCCATGACCTTCACCGCGGCTGAGCAGTTCACCACCCGCCCCACCTTGCAGGGCACCTTTGGGATGAGTGCATCCACCCATTGGATCGCGACGGCGGCAGCGCAGGCGGTGCTCGAACGCGGCGGTAACGCGTTCGACGCCGCCGCGGCCGGCGCCTTCGTGCTGCACGTTGTCGAGCCGCACCTCAACGGCCCGGGCGGGGACATGACGGGTGTCTTCGTGACGGCGGCCGAACCCGGCAGGCCAGTGGTGTTGATGGGGCAGGGGCCGGCGCCGGCTGCGGCCACGGTCGAGCACTACCGCGCCGAAGGGCTGGACCTGGTGCCGGGCTCCGGGGCGCTGGCCGCCGCGGTGCCCGCCGCCGTCGACGCCTGGCTCCTGCTGTTGCGCGACCACGGTACCTGGGAGCTGGACGCGATCCTGGCGTTCGCGGTCGGCTATGCGCGCGACGGGCACCCGGTGCTCGGCCGCGTCGGCACCACGATTGCCGCGGTGGCGGAGCTGTTCCAGGAGCATTGGCCCAGCTCGGCCGAGCTGTGGATGCCGGGCGGCCGGATTCCGGCCGAGGGCGACGTCATCCGCAACCCTGCCTACGCCCGGACGCTGGAGCGGCTCATCGAAGCAGGCTCGGCGTTGGGGTCCGACGGGTCCCGGGAGGCGCGGATCGATGCTGCCCGCCGGGAATGGCGCGAGGGCTTCGTAGCCCGGGCGATGGTCGAATCCGTGCAGGCCCCGCACCGGCACTCCTCTGGGACCGACCACCGGGGCGTCCTGGCGGTGTCCGACCTGGCCGGCTTCGAAGCAGGCTATGAGTCGGCGGCCACCATCGATTTCCGGGGCCACACGATCGCGAAGACCGGGCCGTGGGGTCAGGGTCCGGCGCTGCTGCAGACCTTGGCCATCCTCGCCGGGTTCGAGGACCAGTATCTCGATCCGTCGACCGAGCTCGGGGCGCACACAATCCTGGAGGCCCAGAAGCTGGCGTTGGCCGACCGCGAGGCGTACTACGGCGACACGGACGTACCGCTGGAGTACCTGCTGTCCGAGGAGTACAGCGCGGGCCGCCGCGATTTGATCACGGAGCGGGCGTCACACGAATTCCGGCCCGGGAAGGTCCCGGGGCGCGAGCCTTATCTGCCGCAGCTGCGCACCGAATACACGCCGCCAGCTTTGGTCCGGAACGGTGTGGGGTCCGGACCGGCGGGACTGGGCGTCGGCGAGCCAACCGTAGCGCCGAGCGGGGAAACCCGCGGCGACACCTGCCACATCGACGTCGTGGACCGCTGGGGAAACATGGTCTCGGCCACCCCGTCCGGCGGCTGGCTGCAGTCCTCGCCCGCGATTCCAGAGCTGGGTTTCTGCCTCGGCACCCGCCTGCAGATGACCTGGTTGGAGCCGGGCACACCTTCCACCCTCACTCCGGGCCAGCGGCCCCGCACCACCCTGACCCCGACCCTGGTCCTCCGGGAGGGGCATGCCGTGACCGCGCTGGGTTCGCCGGGCGGTGACCAGCAGGACCAGTGGCAGCTGCCGTACTTGCTGCGAACGATCGTGGGCGGCTACTCGCCGCAGCAAGCCATCGACGCACCGACGTTCCATACGACGTCGATGCCTGGATCGTTCTGGCCGCGCACCTGGGAGCCCGGCGGCGCAGTGGTCGAGGACCGGCTGGGCGAGGACGTCATCGCGGGGCTCCAACGCCGCGGGCACGTGGTGACCGTGGCCGGCGGCTGGACCCTCGGCCGGCTGTCCGCCGTCGTGCGGGACCCCGCAACGGGGGTGCTGCAGGCCGCGGCCAACCCCCGCGGCGCCCAAGGGTACGCGGCGGGGCGGTAGCGCATAGGGAGGCTTGGACGCCCCACGCGGGGCAGCCAATGCACCTGCGCATCCATGCTTAGATTGTCCGGTGAGTAGAACCAGCCGCGTCCCCTTAATCGTGGGTTTGCTTACCTTTTTCTATTCAATGGTCGGAGTGTCCGTCCCGAGCTTTTGGACTGACGAGGCAGCCACCGTCAGCGCGGTCAACCGGGACTTTCCCGAGCTCTGGACCATGCTGGGGAAAGTGGATGCGGTTCACGGCGCCTACTACGGCCTGATGTATGGCTGGACTCGAATTTTCGGACTGTCCGAATTGTCGCTGCGCACGCCCAGCCTGATCGCGGTGGCAGTGGCCGCTGGACTGCTGACGGCACTCTGCCGCAGGCTCGGGGGTACCGCCTACGGAGTGAGCGCCGCGGTCATCTTCGTCATCCTCCCGCGGGTCCAATACGTGGCCACGGACGCTCGCTCGTATGCCATGACCGTTTTGGGTGCTGTGCTGGCAACCTACCTGCTGGTGCTCATCCGCGAATCCCCGACCAAACTGCGGTGGCTCTGGTACGGACTTACCGGCCTGCTCACCGTTAGTTTGTCGTTTTACGCCGTGCTTTTGGTCGCGGCGCACGGGATTACCCTGCTGGTCGACGGGCGCCTGCGCAGACAATGGCGTGGCATGGCGGTGGCCTCGCTAGGGTGGCTTGTCCCGGCAGCCCTGATCGCCGCCGTCGCCTCGCGCCAACAGTTTCAGATAGCTTGGGTACAGCCCATCGGGGCGTCCACACCTTACGAGGTCGCCTTTATCCAGTTCTTCAGCGACGCCTATTCCGTTTCGGAGAACTTCGTCACCAGCCCCAAACCGACGCCGGGCGAGGACTTTACGATGTACGGCCTGGCGGCGGTCGTCTGGGTTGCGGCACTGATCGGCACAATCCTGGCCCGAAAGCATTTCGCCGTGAAGCTGGCCTTGCCATGGCTTGTGCTGCCGCTGGCACTGGTGATTCTAGGATCAGCGATCGCCGGGCGCGGCTATTACCTGCCGCGGTATGTTTCGTTCGAACTGGCCGCCCTGCCAATGCTGGCTGCCGCTCCGCTGCTGGCCAGGCCGCTCGGGCGGCCGGTCCATCGACGTTGGCTGGTTGCGGTGTTGGCCGCCGCCCTGGTGATCTCGGTGCCGTCGTATGTCGGCCAGCGGACGGAATATGGGCGCATTGAAAGTGATGACTTCCGTTTCATTGCTGAAACTATCCAGAGGAACGCCGCCCCGAATGACGCGTTCGTAATAAGCAACGACCGGGACATGGCGTTCCAGGGCTACCGGGCCGATTTTGAGCGCCTTAACGATCCCACAATGGCTCTTCCGGCCGCCCAATGGGGGCGCATTTTTGACCGGCGCTATGACGTCAAGACGGCCAGGAATCGAATTCTTAAATACGACACAGTTTGGGTTGTGGAAGTGTCCAGCAAGACCGGCGCGCGCAAGGCAATGGAAGCTATTGGCTACGCGCCGAAGCGGCAGTTTGCGGGGCTGACGACGTCCGTCACCGAGTTCAAGCGCACTCGTCCCTAGGTCAATTTAGGCACACGGCGACTGCGACGGCGAGCCGCCAGAAACGTTCCTGCGGTCGCGGCAGCCGGTACGGCGAGGAATACCGCGGCCCCCGATGCGCCACTGGCCGCACCTCCAACCGCAAGATAGCCGGTGAGCCCAATCCACCAAAAAAGGGCCGCCGCAAACCCCGCTATGGCGAGCAAATCGCGGACGACAAGAGTACGCTCCTTCGGAAACTAACGGACATTCTGAGCCCAGAGCCTGGTCAGTTCGAATGATCGAGTCGCCTGTATGTCGATACCCCGCGGTCACGATCTGAAGTAGTGGTTTCTTCGGGGTGTTTGGTGGGGGTCGAGGTGGGGCGGTGGGATAAACCAGGGGATGCCGTGGCGGGGTTGGATGGTCCATTGTTCTTTGTGGATCAGGTGGTGATGGTGGGAGCAGAGGAGTGTTCCGTTGTCTGCGGAGGTGGTGCCGCCTTGTGACCAGTAGGTGATGTGGTGGGCTTCGCACCAGGGGGCGGGGATGGTGCAGGAGGGGAAGGCGCAGCCTTGGTCGCGGGCGGTGATGGCTTTGCGGAGGTGGGGCGGGAAGAGCCGGGTGGTACGGCCGATGTCCAGGAGGCGGCCTTGGGAGCCGAGGAGGACGGGGATGATGTCGGCGTCGCAGGCGATGGTGCGGATGGTCGCGGCGGTGACGGGTCCGGTGAACGCCAGTGTCCCGGTGCCGGTGTCGGTCTCTGCGCGCTGGTGGAGGCGGTCGAGGAGGTCGCGGTAGTCGATGGTGGCCATGATCTGGGGCCGGAGTCCGCCCGCGGCGGGCAGCCCGCCGGAGCTTAGGGCGACTTTGCAGGCGCCGACGAGTCCGTCGAGGAGTTTCTGCGGCCGGGACCGCCGGTCCATGCTGCCCGGTCCTGTCCCGTCGGGTTCTTCGCCGTTGAGTGCTGCGGTGCCGGTTGCGGTGTTGCCGTCGATTGCCGCGCCCGGGGTGGTGCGGGGGTTGGTGGGGGTGTTCATCACGGTCAGCAGGTGTTCGTATTGTGCGGTGGTCGCGAAGATCTCCAGGTGTTGGAGGCCGTGGCGGGGTTTGCGGAGGAACGCGCCCTGTAACTGGCGGAGGACGTCTTCGGCGGGTTCGGCGCCGTCCTGGTCGATTGCGTCCATCCAGCGCCGGGCGATCCGGGCCAGGAAATCCGGGTCATGTTCCGCGGCGGTGCGGGTCAGGGCGTGTTCCATCCGGGCACTCGTGTCCGGGTCGCAGAGCGGCCGGGCGCGTTCTAGGGCCTGGCTGATGATGGTCGCGGACCGGGACGGGACGGTACCGGCGGCCACGGCGGCGGCGAGTTCCTCGTGCAGGGCCGCCAGAGGCTGGCCGGTGATCCCGGCGCGGGGCAGCAGGGCGCCGGCGAGGGTGAGGCGGCGGTGGGCCTCGACGGCGGTGATCTGCAGCCGGTCCCGGAGGAAGTCCCCGGTCCTGCGGTACCCGTCACCGGCGGCCGGGAGCGCATCGGGGCTCTCTTTGCGGGTGCGGTCCACGGCCCCCGCGGCAACGACCTGCAAATACTCCAACGCCCGGGAAACTTCCTCGACCCGGCCAGCGAACTCCGCCGCCTCAGCGAATCCCAGCAGCGCCGCGTCCCCGGCCGCCGTCGCGCACAACCGTCGGAGCAGCACCAGGACCTCGTCAACAACAGGACCAGCGCTGCGCCCCTCACCGCCCGGCCAACTGGCCGGACGAACGATGAGGGCTGCACCGATTCCCATAACCCCATTCAACTGCCGACCACCGACATTATTAGCCCGCCGCGGAACGCGCACCGAACTGGTAGGCCGCAACTCGACTCGGGCCCGCCCTAATCCAAAACCCGCGGCCGTCCGAACTGCGTCCGAACGCCCGGCGAGAACAACACCGAGTCGGGCGGCCCCGACACAGCGATGCCGGCCGCTGCGACGAGTTGGTCCTCCAACACCGTCACCCGAGCCGGGTACAGCGGCCACGGCGTGTGCGTATTCGGAACGTAGAACGTCTTGCCGCGGAAGCGGGTATGTAAACCAAACCGGGCCGTGAGGTGGACGGACAGCGGATCGGTTGCTCCGGCGTCGGACTCCGGGACTACCGCGAAATCGCTGCGTGCCCCGCCCCGAAACCTGCGCACCGAATACCCGGTCGACGGGTCCGCCAGGTTCGTTGCCCTGAACCGGTCCCGGGACCACACATAGGGAATTCCCGCCACTCGGGCAGCCAGCACCACCGCCAGGCGGGACGCGTCCAGGCTCAGGAAAACCACGCCCCGCGTGCCGTCCGCTTCCCGGGAGTAGAGCCGCACGTTGATCTCGTTGAAGCTGCCGAAGTACGGAATGCCGGGCCCGTGGCCCAAGCCGGCGCCCTGCATGCGGAAACCGATGAGTCCCACCCAAGCCGATCCGTCGAACAGGTCCGGAACAACGCCGGGCGGCATGAATTTCGCGGCAACCGCCTCGGGGATGCGCCAGTGCAGGAACACGGCGTCCGTCCACCGCTGGTCCATGATGACCGGTCGCGGCAGCTCCGGCGCCGCAGGCCAGGGATCGTTTGCCATCGGTTCGCGGCCCGTTAGTTCAGGGCCCGGGTACCGCCCGGAAGTTCTCCGCCGGACAGCAGTTCCGCCGCGGTATCCGCCAGGGCGGTCAGCGCCACGCGCTGGGTCCACGGACCGTATGAGATGCGGGCGACGCCGAGTTCCTGAAGCTTGGCCGGGGCCAGTGAGCCGGGGACGTTGATGACTGACACCGTGTTCCACCCGATGCCGTCCACCAGCGCCTTGACGGTGGCTTCGTCCAGCAGCCCGGGTACAAACACGGTCGTGGCGCCGGCGTCCAGGAAGGCCCGGCCGCGCTCAACCGCGTCCGCGAGCACTGCGCCGGGGTCCCGGTCCTTGCCCTTCAGAAACGCGTCCGTGCGGGCGTTGAGGACAAAGTCGATGCCCTCGGCCTCGGCCGCCCGCACCACGGAACTCATCTGGGTCACCGCGTCCGCGAGCGGCCGCATCTGGTCCTCGATGTTGGCACCAACAATGCCGACGCCGATCGCCTTGCGGGCGGCCTCGCCCGGGTTGCCGTAGCCTGACTCAAGGTCGGCGCTGACCGGCAGGGAGGTCGCCGCGGCAATGCGGCCGACGGCGGCGATCATCTCGTCCAGCGGGATCTTCTCGCCGTCTTCATAACCCAGCGAAGCAGCAATGGAGTGGCTGGCCGTTGCCAGGGCAGTGGTGCCGGGGACGTCGGCGACGACCTTCGCGGTGATCACATCCCAGACGTTGATGACCTGCAGGATCCCGGGCGCGCGGTGGAGACTCAGCAATTCGGTGGCTTTGGCGGCAAGTGAATTCGTCATTTCGCGAGCCTAGCCGGAGCCAGTGGGCGCCGAGAAGGGCTTTCCGCTCTCGGGAGAACCGGTCAGCCGGCCGTCGACGGCGCCTGGGCGACCGCCGGCTGCTTCTGCCAGGGCCAGCGTCCGGTGATTTCAAGTTCGAGGGAGAAGCTCAGGAACGTCCGGATCAGCACGATGATGGCCAACACGCCCACGCTCTCGAAGGTGGGGGTGACGGCGACGGTCCGGATGATGTCGGCCGCCACCAGCAGCTCGAGGCCGAGCAGGATGGAACGGCCCAGCAGTTGCCGGTAGGAACGGTAGACCGAGAGCGGTTCGGAGCCGGACGGCAGCTGCCGTGGCTGGAACCCCCGCAAAGCCATCGGGATCGACACCAGCGCGCCGATGACCATGATGGCCACGCCGGCGAAATCCATGAACCGGCCGACCGTCTCGATGATGTGCTGAAAATCCATGCTGCCCCTCGGAAAAGTCGGGAGTGAACTCTAGTGCTCTGCGAGCAAACGCCGCGTCAGGGGTGCCGCTCGCCGACGCCGGCCAGGATGGCACGGTAGCCCTCGCGGAAGCTCGGATACTCGAACTCGAAGCCCGTACCGCGCAGCAGCGCGTTGCTGACGCGCTTGTTCCCGCCACGCGACGGCTCGCCACCGCCTGCTCCGGCAGCCCCCGACGCCGGTTCGGTAGGCCCTGGCTCCGGGAGCCCCAGCTCGCGGGCCAGGAACCGCAGCACCTCGCCAAGTTCGGCCGGCTCGTTGTCCACGCCCAGGTACACGGGCGCCGGCTCGGCGGCCATGGTGCACAGGTGCACGATGGCGGCAGCGGCGTCGTCGCGGTGGATCCGGTTGGTGAAGCGGGACTCGGCCGGGACCTTGGCGTTTCCGCTGCGCACCTGGTCGATCAGTCGGGTCCGGCCGGGTCCGTAGATCCCGCCGAGCCGCAGGACCAACGGCGTAACCCCGGTGCCGCGCAGGCGGCTGTAGAGCAGGTCCTCGGCTTCGCGGATGATGCGGCCGGAGAACCCGCCGGGGGTCGGCGTCGTCGTTTCGTCCACCCAGCCGCCGTCGGCGTCGCCGTACACCGCGGTGGAGGACACGAACAGCACCCGGCGGACCGGCGCGCCGGAAGCGGCCACGGCGTCGAGCACATGGGCCAGGCCGTCCACATAGGCCGCCCGGTAGGCTTCCTCGGTGGGGGAATCCGCCGCAATCGCGACGACGACGGCGGTGGTGTCCGCCGGGACCGGCGGCAGTTCGCCGGAAGTCAGGTCAACCGCGGCGCCCTCTATCGCCGTCGGCAGCTTCCCCGGGGAGCGCCGCCAGCCCACCACGCGGTGGCCGGCCGCGGCAAAGCGCAGGCCGGCTTCGGTACCCAGATCGCCGCAACCGGCCAGCAGTACAGTCATACGGGCCAGTCTGCCAGTAAATGCGGGCAGCGCGGTGAGCGACGGAGCCGCCCCTCGCGGGTTTCGTTCGGGCTCGACGTTCGGAAGCGCCGACGGCGGACCGAACCCGCGAGCAGGAGAGTCGCCCGGAGCCGCTAACCGCGCGCCCCGAACTACCGCGCTACCGTGCCGGGATCGGGAAGAACGCCCGGGGATCCTGCAGCAGCGCCGGGTAGTCGAAGTCCCGGCGGGCCAGGACCTCGTTGACCTGGAAGTTGCGTGCAAACACGCCGTCCACCGTGATCGGACGCCCCTGGACCTCGCCGACGGCGAAGGAGCGGCCGCCCTCGAGCGGGATCGCCACGACGGATTTCCCTGGCAGCGTGGTGAACGCCTCTTCCTGGGCCTGGCGCTTGCGGGTGGGCTTCTTCACCAGTGGCTTGGCGGGGCGCTTGCGGGCGTTCTTGTCCGGCCGGCGCGACCCGTTGTCCGCGTAGACGAACTCGTACTCGTCGTCCCCGGCGTTTGCTGCCTTGCCGCGAACCGGCGGCAGGCTGATCGTGTCCAGCTGCTTTGGATCGGTATCGCCCAGCGGCAGGCGGAGGACCCACATGCGGTCTCCTGCGGGATCTTCCGGCAGCAACTCGTGCTTGGGTTCAGGCCACACGTACTCCAGATCCGGATCCGTGCCGGGGAACACCGCAGTGTAGAACCGCTGGTCCTTGGCGAGCAGCCGGGAGCGGTGGCTGGCGTGGAAGTCCGGGTTCCCCAGCCAGTACGGCATCGGGATCTTGGCGGCGTAGTCCGGGTGCGCGGCTTGCGGAGCGAACTCCATGATCTTCTCCCGGGTGGTGTCTTCGCCGCCGCGGGCGGTCCATTCGTCCACCATGGCCAGGCCGTACATCGTCAAAGCGGGGACGTGGCCCATCCACATCCGGACGGCCGGGTGGGACTGCCAGCCGTACTCGGGAATCACCAGCGCGCGCAGCATCTGCAGCGCCTCAACGCGCTGCTTGCCGAGCCGCGCGGGGTCAAGGGCCGCGGCGCTCTGCTGGAAATCGGGGAAGGGGAGGAAAGTCTGCATCTCTCCAGTTTGAGGCCACGGGCCCGCAACGCCAATTGCTGGGCGCCGCGGGTGAGCGTGTTCACATCGCGGATACCTACAGACAGCTCCCAGCCTCGGGATTTATCATTTAGCCCAACCACCCCAGCCGCACGGAAGACCCGCCATGACCCTTGAAGCAGCGGCGCCCTTTGCGCCCAAGTACGGACAAATGCTCGGCCCGGAAGCCAACGGAATCCTGGTCCTCGAAGAATTCACCCTGGACCCTGCCGCGGCCCGCAAGGAGCAGAGCGGTTTCCGCACGGCCCTGGCCTCGGTGGCCCTGACCATGCGCCGCCTGCTCGCGTTCCGCCTTTTCATCGCCCTCGTCGCAATCGCCAACCTGCCGCTCTTCCTGCTCTCCAGCGGCTGGGAAATCTACGCCATCTCGCTGACCCTCGTGGTGGCCGTGCACGCGGCCGTGTCATGGCTGAACCGGCACGAGCCGCGGCTGCGGCAGCGCCGGCTGCTCGAACTCCACCTGCACCGGGAGCGCAGCGACAACTACCGCAAGGTCCGCGACGCGGTGAAGTACGTGATCGACACCCCGGCCCGGATGAACGAACAGCTCTACCTGGAACTGCTCGCCGCCAAGCGCGTCGCGCTGCACCTTGCGCAGGGCACCGTGGCCCTGCTGGACACCAGCGACGACGCCGCGTGGAAGGTCCGCATCATCCGCGAACTCCCCAAGACTGCCTGACGCCCGTCCCGGCTCTAGCCCTTCAGGACCGCCCCGAGGTACGGGGCGGTCCTGCTTGTTTTGGAGCGCGCGACGACGGCGGGTTCCCCGGCGGCGATGATCTTGCCGCCGGCGTCGCCGCCGGCCGGTCCCAGATCGATCACCCAGTCCGCGGCGGCCACGACGTCCATCTCGTGCTCCACCACCACGACGGTGTTGCCGGCGTCCACCAGCCGGTGCAGCTGGGCCATCAGGAGTTCGACGTCGGCCGGGTGCAGTCCCGTGGTGGGCTCATCCAGCAGATAGAGCGAGTGACCGCGCTGGGCACGCTGCAGCTCGGTGGCGAGCTTGATGCGCTGGGCCTCGCCGCCGGAAAGCTCGGTGGCGGGCTGGCCTAGCCGGAGGTAGCCCAGCCCGACTTCGCGCAGGGTCTGCAGGGCGCGCGCGGCGGCGGGGACCTCGGTGAGGAAATCGGCCGCCGCGTTGACCGTCATGCCCAGCACTTCCGCCACGTTCTTGCCGCGGTAGGTTACTTCCAGGGTCTCCGGGTTGTAGCGCGAGCCATGGCATTCCGGGCAGGGGCCGTAGCTGCCGGGCAGGAAGAGCAGCTCGACGGCCACAAAGCCCTCGCCCTGGCAGGTTTCACAGCGTCCGCCGGCCACATTGAAGGAGAAACGTCCGGCGCCGAAACCACGGGCTTTGGCCTCGTCCGTGGCCGCGAACTCCTTGCGGACGGCGTCGAATAGCCCGGTGTAGGTGGCCAGGTTGGAGCGCGGGGTCCGTCCGATCGGCTTCTGGTCCACCTTCACCAGCCGGTCGATCTGCTCCAGCCCGGACACGGGACCCACGCTCAGCGGGGCGCTGGGCTCCCCGGCGTCGTCGGCTGCTTCCTCTGTGGTGACGGCGTCCGAGTCCGGGTGCAGCCAGGAATTGGCCACCTCGGCGAGGACCTGGCTGACCAGGGTCGACTTGCCGGAGCCGGAGACGCCGGTGACGGCGGTCAGGACACCGAGCGGGAAGCTGGCATCGAGCTCCTGCAGGTTGTGGCGGCTGATGTCGCGCAACTCCAGCCAGCCGGCCGCCTCCCGGCGGGCCCGCGGGCCGCCGTCGTCCGCCTTGCCGGCAGCATCCGGGAACAGGTAGGGCCGGGTGACGGAGGCTTCCACTTCGGCGAGGCCGGCCACCGGGCCGCTGTAGAGCACCTCGCCGCCGCCTTCGCCGGCGCGCGGGCCCACGTCCACCAGCCAGTCGGCCCGGCGCACCACGTCCATGTTGTGCTCGACGACGAACACCGAGTTGCCGGAGGACTTGAGCTGGTCCAGCACGGCGAGCAGGGGCTCGGCGTCGGCCGGGTGCAGGCCCGCGGAGGGCTCATCGAGCACGTAGATCACGCCGAACAGCCCGGAGCGCAGCTGGGTGGCGATCCGCAGCCGCTGCATCTCGCCGGGGGAGAGGGTGGGGGTGGAACGGCCCAGCGCGAGGTAGCCCAGGCCCAGGTCCAGCAGCACGGTGACGCGCTGGAGCAGGTCGCGGGTGATGGCAACAGCCACCTCGTTGGACTCGCCCGAGGACTGCTTCCGCGACGCCGTGCCCGCGGACGTGAGCTCGGTGGTGGGGCGGATAATCGCGGCCAGCTCGGTCATCGGCACCGCGTTGAGCTCGGCGATGGTCTTGCCCGCGAACGTCACGGCAAGCGCCTCGGGACGCAGCCCGCTGCCGCCGCAGCGCGGGCACGGGCCGGTTTCCATGAAGCGCAGCACCTTCTCGCGCATGGTGCTGCTCTTGGAGTCCGCGAGCGTGTGCAGGACGTAGCTGCGGGCGCTCCAGAAGCGGCCCTTGTACGGCTTGGCCACCCGGTCGCGCTGCGGCGTCACCTCCACCACGGGCTGTTCCTCGGTGAAGAGGATCCAGTCGCGGTCCTTCTTGGGCAGCTTCCGCCAGGGGGTATCGACGTCGTAACCCAGGTGGGTGAGGATGTCGCGCAGGTTCTTGCCCTGCCAGGCGCCGGGCCACGCGGCGATGGCGCCGTCGCGGATGCTCAGCGAGGTGTCCGGGACCAGCGAGGATTCGCTGACCGTGTGCGCGATGCCGAGACCGTGGCATTCGGGGCAGGCGCCGGCCGCGGTATTGGGGGAGAACGCGTCCGAGTCCAGCGATGCGGCGCCGTCGGGGTAGCTGCCGGCGCGGGAGAAGAGCATCCGCAGCGAGTTGGACAGCGTGGTGACCGTGCCCACGGTGGAACGGGAGCTGGGGGTGCCGCGGCGCTGCTGGAGCGCGACGGCGGGCGGCAGCCCGGTGATCAGCTCAACCTTGGGGTTGTGGCCCTGCTGGATCAACCGCCGGGCGTAGGGCGCCACAGATTCGAAGTAGCGGCGCTGGGCCTCGGCGTAGATGGTGCCGAAGGCGAGGGAGGACTTGCCGGAGCCGGAGACGCCGGTGAAGGCGACAATCGCGTCGCGGGGCACGTCCACGTCCACGTTGCGCAGGTTGTTTTCCTGGGCGCCGCGGACCCGGACGAAACCATCCGTGGGGCGGTCCGGCGCCAGGCCGGCAAGATCGGAAGCCTGCTGATTATTCTGCATCTGTTCGACTCTATCCGTCCTTGCTTCCGGCAGGCATATCCTTACCGAATGGAAACTAACAATGGCGGCGTCGACGCGGCCCAGGCTGAGGGCGTCCCCGAGTTCGCGGAGGTCCCGGCAGGAGTCCATGCCGCGCTGCCCGTGGCCGAGCTGCACCTGCATATCGAGGGCACGTTGGAGCCGGAACTGATCTTCGCGCTCTCGGAACGAAACGGGATCGCGCTGCCCTACGCGGACCTGGACGAGCTGCGCGCGCGGTACGAGTTCACGGACCTGCAGTCGTTCCTGGATCTCTACTACGCCAACATGGCCGTGCTGCAGACCGAGCAGGACTTCGCCGATATGACCCGCGCGTACCTGGCGCGCGCCGCCACAGCCGGGGTGCGGCACGCCGAGATCATGCTGGATCCGCAGGCGCACCTGTCCCGCGGCGTGTCGCTGGCGACGTGCGTGAACGGCGTGGCCTCCGTGCTGGCCACCTCCGCGCAGGAGTTCGGCGTCTCCACCCTGCTCATCGCCGCGTTCCTGCGCGACCTCTCCGAGGAGTCGGCGCTGGAGGTGCTGGAGCAACTGCTGGCGATGGACGCGCCGATCGCCGGCATCGGGCTGGACTCGGCGGAGGTGGGCAACCCGCCGTCGAAGTTCGAACGGCTCTTTGCCCGCGCCAAGGAGGCCGGACTGCACCGCATCGCGCACGCCGGCGAAGAGGGCCCGCCGTCGTACATCATCGAGGCGCTGGACGTGCTGGGCGTGGAACGGATCGACCACGGCATCCGCTGCATGGAGGACCCAGAGCTGGTGGAACGCCTGGTCAACGAACTCATGCCGCTGACCGTCTGCCCGCTCTCCAACGTCCGGCTCCGCGCGGTCGACACCCTGGCCGAGCACCCGCTGCCGGGCATGCTCGCGGCCGGGCTCAACGTCAGTGTGAACTCGGACGACCCGGCCTACTTCGGCGGGTACGTGGATGAGAACTTTGCCCAGCTCAAGTCCGTGATCGGGCTCTCCGAGTTCGACTGCGTGCGGCTCGCGGCCAACTCCATCCGGTCCTCCTTCGCGAGCGAGGAACGCAAAACCGAGTTGCTGGCCGAACTGGCAGCCTCGGGACGCTAAAGCCCTTAACGCAACGCGGGGTCACTTACGGTCCATTCCACCCCTGGGGATGGGCCGTAAGTGACCCCGCGTTGTGGTCTTAGACGTCGATGCTGTCCATGTGCGGGTAGCGCGCGCCGACCGCGACGCCGGCCGGAGCCAGCTCATCGAGCCGGGCGAGGTCGTTCTCGGAGAGTTCGACGTCGACGGCGCCCAGGTTCTCGCGCAGGCGTTCGCGCTTCTTCGTCCCGGGGATCGGCACGATGTGTTCGCCCTGGGCCAGCAGCCACGCGAGGGCCAGCTGCGCCGGGGTGCAGCCCTTCTCGGTGGCGAGTTCCGTCACCCGGTCCACAAGCTCGAGGTTGCGGGTGAAGTTCTCGCCCTGGAAACGCGGCGAGTGGCGGCGGAAATCGTCCTCGGCGAAGTCTTCCTCGCTGCGCAGCTGGCCGGTGAGGAAGCCGCGGCCCAGCGGGCTGTAGGGGACAAAGCCGATGCCGAGTTCGGCGAGGACCGGGAAGATCTTGGTCTCCGGCTCGCGCTCCCACAAAGAGTATTCGGTCTGCAGCGCGGTAATCGGGTGCACGGCGTGGGCGCGGCGGACGGTGTCGGCGCTGGCTTCGGAGAGGCCCAGGTGCTTGACCTTGCCGGCCTGGACCAACTCGGCCATGGCGCCGACGGTTTCCTCGATCGGCACGGTCTTGTCCACCCGGTGCTGGTAGTACAGGTCGATGTGGTCGACACCGAGGCGCTGCAGGCTCGCGTCGCACGCGGCCCGGACGTATTCGGGCGTGCCGTTGATGCGGACCCACGAACCGTCCTCGCGGCGTTCGTTGCCGAACTTGGTGGCGAGGACGACGTCGTCGCGGCGGCCGGCGATCGCGCTGCCTACCAGCTTTTCATTGGTGAACGGGCCGTACATGTCCGCGGTGTCCAGCAGCGTTCCGCCCGCGTCGAGGAAGGCATGGATGGTGGCGACGGACTCCTTTTCGTCGCCTTGGCCGTAGAACTCGCTCATGCCCATGCAGCCGAGCCCAAGGGCGGAGACGGTGAGTGAGCCGAGGGTGCGTGATTCCATGGAGATCTCCTGAACCAGAGGGGAGTGCCGCGGATCAGCCCCGAGCGAGCGGGGGCGGCGGCGATCAACCCACTCTAGCCAGCTTGTTTGCCGTGGGCAACGGGTTTGCCCAGCCGCAGCAGCAGGGCGGTGAGAGCGGTGACGGCCGCACACACCGCGGCTCCCCAAACGATGTCGGTCAATGCCACCACGGCGGGGAAGTCCTTGAGGATCGCGAACGCGGTCAGGGCCCAGGTTGCGTAGGTGAAGAAACCGAACAGCGCCGCCCCGGCCGCCCGGCTCCGCAGTGTGGCATTGGGATCGTTGGGGCGGATGCCGTAGTGCACTATGCCCACGACGTAGACGACGTAGAACAGCACCGCGCCCAGGACGTTGAAGCTGGCGGGGAGCAGGTGCCCGATCTGGCTGCGGTATTGGTTGTTCGCCACGGTGCTGATCCAGAGGGCGTCGATGCCGGCAAAGATGACGGCGGCAACTGCGTAAGCGAGCAGCCACTTCTTGGTGGGACCGGTCATGGTGGCTCCTCTTGTCGGCAAGGTGCTGGCGTTCCCCGAAGTATAGGCGGCGGCCAGTCAGGGCTGCGATTCTCCAGTATTGAACAATACTGATGGTGGCGGGGTTCCCCGCCCCGGAGCGCCAGCGCTTGGCGACGCCTGTGAAAGGAACATCCTGATGAAAGACTCGGACCGCAAAGCCCTCGCCAGCATTCCCGGGGTTGTCGTGATTGGGGCGCTGCTGGCGGTTGCCGGCAGCCAGGGCGGCGCCGTGGCCGGCGGGATTCCCGTTTTCGCGCTGGCCGTCGGGGCCGCTTTCCTGATCCAGTGGCTGGCGTTCATTCCGGCGTTCCTGGCGCAGACGGAAAAGTTTTTCGACCTGACCGGGTCGCTGAGCTACATCGCCGTCACGCTGCTGCTCGTCCTGCTCACTCCGGGCATCGACGCGCGGGGATTGTTGCTCGCGGGTTTGGTGCTTGTCTGGGCGGTCCGGCTGGGTACGTTCCTGTTCCGTCGGATCAGCCGGGCCGGCAAGGATGACCGTTTTGACGACATCAAGCCCTCCTTTGTCCGCTTCCTCAGTGTCTGGACCATGCAGGGCATTTGGGTGGCGTTCACCGCCGCTGCCGCGTGGGTGGCCATGACATCCGCGAACCGGGTAGCGCTGGATGGCTTCGCCGTAGCCGGCCTCCTGGTGTGGGTGGCGGGCTTCGGCTGCGAGGTTTTGGCGGACTCCCAGAAGTCCCGGTTCAGTGCGGACCCCGCCAACAGGGGCAAGTTCATCTCGACAGGTTTGTGGGCGAAGTCCCGGCACCCGAACTACTTTGGCGAAATCCTGCTCTGGGTCGGCGTCGCGATCATTGCCTTGCCCACACTGCAAGGTTGGCAGTGGGTTGCCCTCATCTCACCGGTGTTCGTGGCTCTGTTGATCACCAAGGTCAGCGGCGTACCGCATCTCGAAAAGAAAGCCGACACCAAGTGGGGCGGCCAGGCCGACTACGAGGCCTACAAGAAGAACACCCCGGTGCTGATCCCCCGGATCTAGCCGCACAGCGGCACTCCGGTCCGTCATAGTGGGTCACGACACCCAGAGTTAACCCGGTCCGGTCGCGGAACCTGCCGAACCTTGGCAAAATGCAGGTGGATCAATTGCTTCTAAAGGAGACCCATGGGCGCGAACGCTGCGGAAAACACGAACCTTCGGCTTAAGGCTGTGCTGGACGTCCTGGCCGAGGGGGTCTGGTCAGGCGAAAAACTGAACGCCGGCGTCGTGCTGGGCGAGGCCATCGCCCGGGTGCCGCTCAATGACCATGAGCGCGAACTGCTCAGCGGCGGCATTCCCCGCGGCCACAAGGCCCTCACCACCGCGACGGCCAAGCTGGTCAAGGCCGGCTGGCTGGTCAAGGGCCGCTCCGGCTGGACCATCACCGAGGACGGCCAGCGCGCTACGGTCGCCTTCGCCGACCCCGCCGCCTTCACTGCAGCGCTCGACGCCGGTACTCCGGTCCCGGCCGACACCCCGCTGCCGTCCGCCCCGGCCGGGAAAGCCGCCGGCAAGCCGGCTCCCAAGACAGCCCCGAAGGCCGTCCAGGTGGCGGAAAAGGTCGCCGAAAAGGTGGCCGACACAGCTGCCAAGCTGGTCGAAGAGGCCGTGGCTCCGGTGGCGAAGGCCGTCCGGAAGCGTAAGGCGGCGTCCGAGGCGTCCGCCGAAGCCGCACCTGCAGCAGGCGTGGAGGCCATCGAGCAACCAGAGGCGGTTGCCGTTGCCGGCGATTTCACCGTCCTGCTGGGTGCGCCTGCCAACTGGGCCCCGCAGTACGACGAGGTCCAGATGCAGCTGGACGAGGTGGACCAACTCTGGAAGCTCGCCGCGGAACTGCCGCCCGGCTCCTACAGCTTCAAGATCGCGATCAACCGGTCCTGGGACGAGAACTACGGCGCCTTCGGCCACTTCGACGGCGCCAACCACGAGGTGCACCACCGCGGCGGCCTGCTGGTCATCCAGTACGACCACCGGACCCACGACATCGTCATCGACTAGGCGACCGGCGAGGAGTCAGTCCCGACCCTCTACAAACAACGCGGGGTCACTTACGGCCCATCCTGGCTATCGGGATGGGCCGTAAGTGACCCCGCGTTGCTTTAAACCGCGGTTCAGAACCTTGTGGGGTCGGGCCGCGGCGGCACAGGCGACGGCGGCGGGACCGGCCCAGGATCCGGGATCGGCAGCGGACCCGGCGTCGGCGTGGGTCCCGGCGTCGGACTTGGCCCGGGCGCCGGCATGGGCGACGGCGGGGTGGGCCCCGGTTCCGGCGGGAACGGATCGCCGGGCTGCGGCTCGGGCGACGTCGGCCCCGGTTCTGGCGGGAACGGGGATGGCTCGGGCGCTGGGGGAATGGTCATGGCTCCGATTATCGACCTGCACCAGCCGCGAGGGAAGACTGGCCCGGCAGGGCGGGCCTAGTTCTGCGCCGCGATCGACTTGTCGCGGTCCTCGAACACATCCTCGCCCGGGCCGGAGAACGCACGGGAACGCTGCACGGCCTCGATGGAACCGGTGAACAGCTGTGAATCGTGCGGGTCGGAGGGCAAGCGCGAGGCGGTGTCGTCCGCCGCGGAGAGCTTGCCCGGACGGCGGGGCGCGGGCGGCGTCGAGGCTCCGGCGGCCGGCATGGACTCGAGCCGGACGTGCGGCAGCGCCGTCGGGTGTTCCTGCTGCAGGAAGAGCACCAGCTCTTCGCGGATCAGGCAGCGCAGGTCAAAGAGCGAGGCGCTGTCCCCGGCGCTGACCAGGATGCGAACCCGGACAAAGCCAGCCGTCGCGTCGGTGATCTGCAGGATGCCCACGCGCTTGTCCCAGAGTTCGGTCGAGGCGAGGACCTTCTTTAGCTCCGCCCGCATGGCCTCCACGGGGGCACGCCAGTCGAGGTCGAACTCCACGGTGCCCATGACCTCGGACTGGCGCCGCGTCCAGTTCTCGAACGGGGTGGTGGTGAAGTACGTGGAGGGCAGGATCAGCCGGCGGTCGTCCCAGATGTGGACCACCACGTAGGTCAGGGTGATCTCCTCGATCCGGCCCCACTCCTTCTGGACCACCACGACGTCGTCCACCCGGATCGCGTCCGTGAAGGCGAGCTGGATGCCGGCGAAGACGTTGACCAGTGAGGTCTGCGCCGCGAGACCGGCCACAATCGAGATCACGCCGGCAGAGGCCAGCAGCCCCGCGCCGAGGGCCTGGATCGCGGGGAAGGTCAACATGATACTGCCCAGCGCCACGACCGCGATCAGCGCGACGCCGATCCGGCGGGCCAGGATCACCTGGGTCCGGAGCCGCCGGGCACGCCGGTTGTCCGCCACGTCCACCCGGTACCGAGTGAGGACCATGGTTTCGATGATGAGCAGCACGGCGATCGCCAGCCAGGCGACGGAGGCGATCAGCGCGATCGCCAGGGCGTGGTCCACGTTGCGGCGCCAGTCGGCGTCGTGGGTGGTCAGAGCCAGCGCGATCCGCACCCCGATCAGGCAGAGCGCGAAGCGCAGCGGCAGCCGTGCCATCCGGGAGGTTTCCCGGAGGGCCTCCTGCTTGCGGTTGAGCCGGAGGATGACACGGCGCACCAGCCAGGAGGCGGTCAGCCCGGCGGCCACGGCCAGGGCCACGGCGAGGAAGGGCATGGCAGAGCTCAGAAAGTCTTGCATCCTTCAAGGTCTAGCAAGCTTCGCTGATCAACTGAAATCGGTGGAATGTCAACGTGGGTCTGGTCACCCCAACGCTCCCGCGCGGCATCCGTGCCCCACCGGAGACGATTCGGGACCTAAGCCCCTAGGATTCGCGGTGCAAAGCCCCAGAATAGTGCCACCACTTGCATCTCTGGGGGAGGGTGACATGAGCCATAGGATCTCATTCGGCACATTCGGTTCCGCCGCGTTCTGCGCGGCGGTTTTGTTGTCTGGGTGCGGGTCGCCGGCGGCGGCGCCAGCCAGCAGTGCGCCGGCCAGCATGTCGCCAGGCACGACGTCGGCCTCCGCTACCGCGAGCGCCTCGCCGACGGCGGAATCACCGTCTCCCTCGAGCAGTTCCGCACCCAGCTCCACGACGACGGCCCCGGCGGGCTGGAAGTCGTACACGACGCCGGACGGGACCCTGACGTTTGACTACCCGGCGACCTGGTCGGTCAAAGTGACCGGCAGTGCTGCCGCGCTGGTGAGTGACTACGGCAAAACCATGGCCACGCTGCGGACCCAGGCGGGACCGGCACCGGCGTGCAGCACCAAGTCGCAGTTCATGGCCTACGACTCCGCGCCGATCCCGGCCCTCACCCAGTCCGGAGTGACCCCAAGGTTCGCCTATGAGGCACGGGTCGATTCCGCCGCGGCCGATCCGAGCAAGGCGCAGACCTACGCGTACGGCATCACCTCCGCGCCGAAGCCCGCCGGAACCGAGGCCTGTCCGTTCGCGCAGTCCTTTACCTGGCCGCCGAACACGGCGTCCTTTGGCGGCGTCTATGACCCGTTCGACACCACGCCCGGCAAGCCCATGCATGTGGACACGCCGGAGGTGTACAAGGACACCGCCGAGTACAAGATCATCCGGCAAGCCCTGCTCTCCCTGCGACCGGCGGGGAAGTAGTCCGCCGGTGGCACGTGCTCGGCAAATGGCGGGCGCCGCGCTTGCGCTGGCCGTACTGCTCGCCGGCTGCGCAGCCCCGGTAACACCGACGGAGAGCACGGCACCCACCACTACGACGGCGCCCGGCTCACCGACTGCAGCAACGGCAACGCCGCCGGAGACAACGCCGTCGGACTGGCAGACCTTCACAACCTCGGACGGCCTGTCCTTCGACTACCCGCCCGGCTGGACCGCCCGGGATCCCGGCGGTGACCTCGGTGGAGCCTTCGTGGATGTCACCAATACGGCCGGGAAACCGATGGCCCAGCTGCGCACCAACATCGTCACCGGCGCGGAGTGCACCGTGCAGTACCCGTACCAGGTCTACGATTCACAACCGCTCCAGGCCCTGGTGGAAGCGGGCAGCGCGGACCGGGGCGTTCCACGCTATGTCTTCGAATCCCGCGGTGACGGCACCGGACCGGGCCCGAGCACCACGGCCGCCTACGGGATCACCATGATGCCGGAGGAAACCGGGCCGCTCGCCTGCCCCATGTTCCATCTCTTCCTTTGGCCGCCGAGCGGGGCGTTGTTCGGCGGCACCTACAACCCGGCGAACAACCTCACCCCCGGCCCGTCCTCGTTGCCGTATCTGGAGAAGGCGAAGCGCTACGCCGGCACGGAGGAATACCAATCAATCCGGAAGATGATTACGACCCTGCGGCCGGCGAAGGCGACGGGGTAGCCGCACCCAGGCGCGGCGCCCAGGCGCGGCGCCCGCATCCCAAAATTTACACGGCGGGGAAGTGCCGTCGCTGGCGGCTGTGGGGGCGGGCCGCCGTGCTGCTCTTGGTCCAGGTGGTGCCGCCCCAGGGAGTTGAATGGGTCTCCCGGATCAGTCCGGTGCCGGCGCACTCGCGGACTGCCATGATGCCGTCCGCCGCGGAACGCTTGTCCTCGAAGGCTTTTGAGACAGCGAGCACTGTGCCGTCCGCCCCCAGCAGCCGGAACCGGACGTTCGATTCTGCGTCGGTGAAGATTTCGAATTGTCCTGCCATTGTCTTTTCCTTTCAGGCGTTCCGGCAGGCGTCGCGGGGTGTCCGCTGAGTGCGCTGTGCCGGAGGTCTTCTTCCACCCTCCTTGGCCCGGGACAAGCCTGAAAGGGGCAAAGGTCCCGGATGTGGGCAGCGCCGGACCGGGACTACATTGGAGGCATGGCTGATTTTGCTGGTGGATCCGGGGCTGCGGACGCGGGTGCCGCCGTGCGTCTGACGGCCCGGGTGCAGGGCATGGTGCAGGCGGTCGGCTTCCGGTACTGGACAGTGCGCAAGGCCGAGGAACTCGCCCTGCGCGGCACCGTGCGGAACAACGAYGACGGCACGGTCGGCGTCGTCGTCGAGGGCCCGCAGGCGGTGGTGCTGCAGTTCCGGGCCTGGCTGCGCTCGCCGGAGGCGCCTGGACGGGTGGACCACGTGGACGAGCGGATCTCTCCGGCCACCGGAGCCTTCAGCAACTTCCGGGTGCTCTACTGAGCGCGGGTCACACCCACGGTGCGGGCATCAGGGCAGCGGCCTCAGCAACCCGCTCGCCAGCACCGCTCGCCGGGACAGGGTCTTGTAGCCCTCCCGCTCAAACAGCACCGTGATCAGCCCGTCGTCGTGGCCCATCACCAGGCCCGGACCCCAGAGGGCATGCTCCACGGCCGCGTTCAGCGGGAACTCTTCCGCGCCGGCCATGGACGAACCGGCCGTGGCAGCGCCGTCGCCGTGCGTCCTTCCTGCCGAACCGTCGCCGCAGTTGTCACAGTTCCCGCACGGGGCTGGGAAGTCCTCGCCGAAGTAGCCCAGCAGGAACTGGCGCCGGCAGCGGTGCGTCTCCGCGTAGCCGCGCATCATGGCGATGCGGGACTTGTCGACTCGTTCGCGCGCCGCGGCGAGGTCGACGGCGCGTTCCACCAGCGCCGCGGGATCGGCGCCCGGCGCCAGGCCCACCCCGTCGGACGCCATTGTCACCCCGCCGGTGTCCTGCAGCTGGTTCAGCAGCCCGGTGAGCCGGCGCTGCGGGTACCCAGTCGCCGCCGCGAGAGCCTGCGGGGGAACCGGAGTGCCGGCGTCGCGCAGGACGTCGAGGACGGCCAACAGGGCCTCCTGGTCCGGACGGTGGGTGGCGAAGTAGCGGCGCAGGCCCAGGTCCTCGGAACGGTAGTGCAGCGCCGCGACGGCGGGCCGGCCGTCCCGTCCGGCGCGGCCGAACTGCTGGTAGTAACTGTCCAGCGACTCGGGAATGTCCGCGTGCAGCACGAACCGGACGTCCGGCTTGTCGATCCCCATCCCGAACGCGGTCGTCGCCACCACCACGTCGAGGTCCCCGGCCAGGAACTGCCGGTGCACCTCGTCCCGTTCCGCCGCGCTCCGGCCCGCGTGGTAGGCCGCGGCGCGCAGGCCCTTCTGCGCCAGCTTCGCGGCGTACTTCTCGGTGTCCTTCCGCTTGGCCGCGTAGACCAGGCCAGGGCCCTGAAGCTCGCGGACCAACGCTGCCGCCTGCCGCACCACGGCACGGCGCTTCTCCTTGTCCTCGTGATGCCGGATGACGTCCAGGCTGATGTTGGGCCGGTCGAAGCCGCGGACCAGCACCAGCGGATCCGTCATCCGCAGGCGGTCCAGGATCTCCTCCCGGACCGGGGGAGCGGCGGTGGCAGTGAGGGCCGCCGTCGTCGGGTTGCCCAGGCGCTCGCGGACCTCGCCCAGGCCGAGGTAGTCGGGCCGGAAATCGTGGCCCCAGGTGGACACGCAGTGGGCCTCGTCCACCACGAACAGGGCAATGTTCAGGCCCGCGAGCCGCTCCACCGTGCTGGTCTTCGCCAGCTGCTCCGGGGCGAGGAAGAGGAACGCGGCCTCGCCGTGCTCCACGGCCTGCCAGGCGCTCTCCTGCTCCGCGGCGCTGTGCGAGGAATTGACGGCGACGGCGTGGTCCGGGCCAAGCACGGCCGCCAGGCCGTCCAGCTGGTCCTCCTGGAGGGAGATCAGCGGGGAGACGACGACGGTGGGCCGCTTGAGCTGCCGGTGAAGGAGCAGCGCCGGGACCTGATAGATGGCCGACTTCCCGTACCCGGTGGGCATCACCGCGAGGACATCCCGGCCGACGGCGAGCGCGTGCATGCCTTCGAGCTGTCCCTCGCGGAGCCGGGGGAGACCGAAACTGGCGGCGGCGAGCGTGCGGAGGGCGCCGTCGTCGGGTGCTTCGCGGACCGGGCCGGCGGTGGCCTCGCTCATTCGACGCTCCCTTGCGACGGTGCGGACTTTGGCGGCCCGCAACGCAGGCCGTTGGGTTCAGGGTAGGCGCAGCCCGGAGATAGAAGAAACGCTTCGGCTGACGGTCGGGACAAATGGCCCTCGGCAGGGACCTCAGCGGTGGGTAGGGTGACCCGCATGCAGAAGATATCGATCGAGGCCCTTGCCCGCCAGCAGGTTACGGCGGCGCTCGCGGCGCCCAGCGGCCGGGCCGCAGACACCGCTTACGGCGGCCACGAGAAGGTCCTCCGGCAGACCGTGATGGCGTTCAAGGCCGGGACGCAGCTGAGCGAGCACCAGAACCCGGGGGAGGCGACCGTCTACGTGATCCGCGGCTGCGTCCGGCTGCAGGCCGGCGAGGAATCCTGGCAGGGGAAGGCCGGCGACCTGCTGATTGTGCCCGACGGGCTGCACAGCCTGATGGCGGAAGAGGACTCGGCGATCCTGATGACGGTGGCGAAGACCAAGGGCTGAGTACTGACCAGAACGCGCACCCACCCAGTTGAAAGGCCCTCCTTGAAAGTCAGCGAAGCCAGGCAGCTCATCCAGGTCAAGGCGCCCATCTTGTCGCGCCGGCGCCGGGTGCTGGCCAACGCCTTCAACGTTGAGGAGTACCGGAAGGCGGCACGGAAAGTGCTGCCCACCGGGATCTTCGACTACCTCGACGGCGGGTCCGAGGACGAAGTGACGCTGCGCCGCAACCGTGCCGTCTTCGATGCCTGGGCCTTGATGCCCAGCTGGGGCCCGGTATCCGGACCCGACACGAGCACCACCCTGCTGGGGAAAGAAAGCGCCCTGCCGCTCACCCTGACCCCGACCGGAGCCACCCGGCTGTTCCATCCCGAGGGAGAAGCGGCCGTCGCCGCGGCTGCAGACCGGGCCGGTATTCCGTACGGGCTGGCAGGGCTGAGCACCGTGGCGATGGAAACGATCGCGGCGCGCCAGCCGAACCTTGACCGCTGGTTCAACTTCGGCCTCACCTCCGATGCCCGGGCGCTCAAAGACAAACTGGCGCGCTGCGAAGCCGCTGGCTTCACCACGCTCATTGTCGGCGTCGACACCCGCGCGCTGGGATCCCGGGAGCGGGATCTGCACAACGGCTTCACCGCGCCTCCCGCGCTGACGCTGTCAACCATCGCAGACATCGCCCGGCGTCCTGCCTGGTGGATCAACTTCCTGAAGTCGGACGGCATCAGTTTCCCCAACCTGGACCCCCGCAGCGCATCGGCAACCTCCATGATTACGCCCGCCATGTGGCAGAACATCCTGGGCCACTCGGACGCGACCAGCGGATGGAATGAGCTGGAGGCTTTGCGGCAGGCGTGGAGCGGCAAAATCGTCCTGAAGGGCTGCGTCAACCCTGCCGACGTCGCCAAAGCCTCGCGCATTGGCCTGGACGCCGTGCAACTGAGCAACCACGGCGGACGCCAGCTCGACCACATGCTCAGCCCCATGGACGTCCTGCAGGAATCGCGGCAGCGCGTGGGCGGTTCGATCGAGATCTACGTGGACTCCGGCATCCGGCGGGGCAGCGACATCCTCAAGGCACTCGCGCTGGGCGCCGACGCCTGCTCGATCGGCCGGGCCTACCTTTACGGGCTGGTCGCCGCGGGGTCGCCCGGCGTCGGACGGATCATCGAGATCCTCGCGGACGAACTCCGGCGTACGATGACGTTAGTAGGCGTTTCCAGCATTCCCGAGTTGAAAGCCCGGGGTGGAGAAATTCTCCGGGACATTCGTCATTCCGGGGAAATCCTTGAATCGACGGCGTCAGGCGACACGAAGTGATTCACTCTGATCCAGCAGGCACCCAGAGTTCTCCCGCAGCGCCGCGGGAGGCCAATGAATCCCTGAACAGCTAAGGAAACCATGCGTACTCGATACCTTTTTCCCGTTCTCACGATCGCAACCGCGCTCTCCCTCTCAGGCTGTGTCAACAACAGCGAACCCGCGGCCTCCGGCGGAGCGAATGCAAGCTCCGACGCCGTCGACGTGAAAAAGAACGACGCCATTGCTGCGGCCCTGCCGGAGAAAATCAAGAACGCCGGCGTGCTCAATGTCGGCATGGCCAACAATTACCCGCCCAACGAGTTCAAGGACGATAACGGGGCACCCGCAGGCTGGTCCGTGGATCTCACTAACGCGCTGGGAAAAGTGATGGGGTTGAAGGTCAATTTCGACATTGGCACCTTCGATAACATCCTCCCGGCCGTCCGGGCAGGGAAGGACGACATGGGGATGTCCTCCTTTACCGACACCGTGGAACGCGAAAAGCAGGTGGATTTTGTGAACTACTATTCCGCTGGTATTCAGTGGGCCGCGCCGAAGGGCAAGACCGTGGATCCGAAGAACGCCTGCGGGCTCAAGGTCGCCGTCCAGGCCACCACCTACGAGGACACGCACGAGGTGCCGGCCAAGTCGAAGGCCTGCACGGATGCCGGGAAGGCGGCCATCACCATCTTCCGCTACGACGCCCAGGACCAGGCCACGAACGCCCTGGTGGTGGGGCAGGTCGACGCGATGAGCGCCGATTCGCCCGTGACGCTGTATGCGATTTCCAAGACCAAGGACAAGTTGCAGACCGCCGGCGACGCGTTCGAGGTGGCACCGTACGGGATCCCGGTGGCGAAGGGCAGCGCTTTCACCCCGGTCCTGCAGAAGGCGCTCCAGTCGCTGATCGACGACGGTTCGTACACCAAGATCCTGGCCAAGTGGGGAGTGGAAGCCGGCGGCATCAAGACGGCAGAACTCAACGTGGCCGCCAAAGGGTGACACCCCATGAGCGAGCGGGAACCCGACCGGATGATTGAGCCGGACCCGGCCAAGCCGCTGCCCGCGGGCGCGGCGCCGGCCGGCGGGGCGCAGCCTGCCGGTAACGCGCAGCGCGCCGGCGTGGGCAGCGGGACGGACGACGCCCCGGCGGAGGCCATCGTCGCGATCCCGCTGCGCCACCCCTGGCGGAACGTGATCGCCGTGCTCCTGCTGTTGGGCCTTGCGGTGTTCGTGCTCGACGCCGCCCAACGCCCTGATTACGGCTGGGCGGATGTGGGCAAGTATATTTTCGACCGCCGGATCAGCCAGGCCGCCTGGGTGACATTGTGGCTGACCATTTACGCGATGATCGGTGCGATCGTCATCGGGCTCCTGCTGGCCATCATGCGGCTCTCCCCGAACCCCGTGCTGAAGAGCATCGCGTGGCTCTACATCTGGATCTTCCGGGGAACTCCGGTCTACGTCCAGCTGGTTTTCTGGGGCATCGTGTCGCTGATTTATCCGGTGTTCACCCTGGGGATTCCGTTCATGACGCCGTGGGTCACCATCCCGAACGAGGTCTTCACGAACCTGTTCATCACCGCCGTGATCGGCCTGGGCCTGAACGAGGCCTCCTACATGTCTGAGATCGTGCGGGCCGGCCTGCTGTCCGTGGACGAGGGCCAGGCCGAGGCCTCGACGGCGTTGGCCATGTCCTGGGGGCAGACGATGCGGTACGTCGTGGTCCCGCAGGCCATGAAAATCATCATTCCGCCCACGGGGAACGAAGTTATCTCGATGCTCAAGACCACCTCCCTGGTGGCCGCGATCCCGTTGAGCATTGACCTTTACGGCGTCTCCCGCGGCATCTCCGCGGTGACGTTCACTCCGGTGCCGCTGCTGATCGTCGCGTCCCTCTGGTACCTGCTCTTTACTTCGGTGCTGATGGTCGGCCAGCACTTCATCGAAAAGCGGTTCTCGCGCGGAACCGGCCGGATGAAGACCAGCAAGGGACCCGCGGAGCCCGGGCCGGCGGCGACGGCGGGACCTGGCGTGCAGGGCGCACCCGGGACGCCCGGCGCCCCGACCGGTAACGACTTTGGAGGAAAAGGATGACCGGCGCTCCCATGGTCCTTGCGGAAAAGGTTTCCAAGAATTTCGGCACCAACAGGGTGCTGCGCGGGATCAGCCTGGAAGTAGACCGCGGCGAGGTGCTCTGCATTGTGGGCCCCAGCGGCTCAGGCAAGTCGACCTTCCTGCGCTGCATCAACCACCTGGAGCGCGTCGACGGCGGCAGGCTGTCGGTGGAAGGCCAGCTGGTTGGCTACCGTCAAAAGGGCGACAAGCTCTACGAGCTCAAGCTAAGTGAAGCAGCGCACCAACGGCAGGACATCGGAATGGTCTTCCAGAGGTTCAACCTGTTCCCGCATCTCACCGCGTTGGAGAACATCACCCTTGCGCCCATGCGGGTGAAAAAACAGTCCAAGGCAGCGGCCACCGTCAGGGCTATGGAACTGCTGGAGCGTGTGGGGCTGGAGGACAAGGGGGATGCCTATCCCGCGCACCTGTCGGGTGGCCAACAGCAGCGCGTGGCGATCGCCCGTGCCTTGGCCATGGACCCGAAACTGATGCTCTTCGACGAACCGACCAGCGCCCTGGACCCGGAGTTGGTGGGCGAGGTCCTGGACGTGATGAAGGGGCTGGCCAAGAGCGGCATGACCATGATCGTGGTGACCCACGAGATGGGGTTCGCCCGGGAGGTTGCGGACACCCTGGTCTTTATGGACGAGGGTGTGGTGGTGGAAGCCGGACCTCCCCGGCAGCTCCTCAGCAACCCGCAGCACGACCGCACCAAGGCGTTTCTTTCCAAGGTCCTCTGACGCGACACCGGGCTCCGGCCCGGGTGGGCGGATGCCGCCGTCGGACTTTCCGGAACCCGTTGTCAGTGTGCCGGAGCGGGCCTACGCTGTGCCTCGACGGCCCCACTCCGGGACCGGCTCCAGGACCCTCCCTCGCTGGGGTGCCAGCACATCCCGGATGCCTGCGTCCTGGACTTCACGGGACAGGAACTGCCATGACCAAGTATCTGTTTGAAGCCAATTACCTGGGCGAAGGAACCAAAGGACTGATGCGCGAGGGCGGCAGCAAACGCCGCGACGCCCTGATGGACGCCCTCAAATCCGTGGGCGGATCGCTCGAGTGCTTTTATTACGCCTTCGGGGACACCGACGTCCTGGGTGTCCTTGAGGCCCCGAGCGACGCCGATGCCGCAGCCCTCTAGCTGATGATCAATGCCACCGGCAACGTCAACGTTCGGCTGAAGCCGCTCATGACGGTGGAAGACATCGACGAAGCGGTCAAGAAGACGCCCACGTACCGGGCGCCGGGTCAGTAGGGGCGCTAGCCGTCAAAGCCTGCGTTCTGTGACGGCCCAACTGGTCCGCGACGGCCGGCGGGTTCGGTGCCGGCCGCCGTCGTAGGACAGACTGTTGCCGTGAGCAACTCTCCCCGCACCGGCATCGCCATCGCAGGGCTCAGCCTCGGCACGGCGCTGAACCCGCTGAACTCCTCGATGATCGCCGTCGCGCTGGTGGTCTTGCGCGCGGATTTCGCGCTCGACGTCGCCACGGTCACCTGGGTGGTCACCTCTTTCTACCTGACCTCGGCGGCCGGCCAGCCGCTGATGGGACGGCTCGCGGACCGCTTCGGCCCGCGCCGGCTGTTCCTGCTGGGCATGGCCCTGGTGGCGGTGACCTGCGCGCTGGCCCCGTTCGCGCCGAACTTCGCGCTGCTCTGCGTGGCGCGGGCGTTCATGGCGCTCGGCACCGCCACGGCGTATCCCAGCGCCGTCGTGATGGTCGCGGCGCTGGCGCGGCAGGCGAACGTCAAATCCACCCGGCCGCTGGGCCGGATCCAGATGGCGAACACCTCGGCGGCCGCCGTCGGGCCGGTGGTGGGAGGCCTGCTGGTGAGCCTGGTGGGCTGGCAGGCGCTGTTCCTGATCAACGTGCCCCTGGCGCTGGCGGCGATCCTGGTGGTACGCAGGTTCGCCCCGGCGGACGTTGAGCGGGAACGGGGCAAGGTGTCGGAACTGCTCCGCGACTCGGACCTGCCGGGCATCGGCGCGTTCATCGGCGCCCTGGTGCTGGTGATGATGGCGCTGCTCAATGTGCTGCCCGCCTACCGCTGGTGGCTGCTGGGCGGCGGGCTGCTGCTCGCCGTGCTGTTCACTGTGCGGGAGTTGCGCTTCAGCCCGCCCTTCCTGGACCTGCGGCTGCTGGGGACCAACCGGCCGCTGCTGCTGGTGTACCTGGGCTTCGCGTTGTTCAACGGCGTCTACTACTTCGCCTTCTTCGGCCTCCCGCAGCTGCTGCAGACCGCCGGCGGTTACGACCCGGGAATCGTGGGCCTGCTGATGCTGCCGCTCGCCGCGATCTCGGTGGTCGGAACACCCTTTGCGGTCCGCGCCATCGACAGCTTCGGCGTCCGGCGGGTGCTGATCGCCGGCGTCGTGCTGCTGATCGCCGCGTCCGGAACCATGTGGCTGCTGACCGCGTCCCTGGCCGCTCCGCTGGTGCTGGCGATGACGGCGCTGCTGGGGGTCCCGTATTGCGTGGTCAGTATCGCGTCCAGCCAGGGCATGTACCTTTCCACCCGGTTGGAGGAGCGTGGTGTGGCGGCGGGGATCTACCAGACCTGCCGCTACCTCGGCGCCATCACCGCGACAGTGCTGATCGGCATTTTTTACGGCACCGGAGTCAGCCAGGCGAACTGGGGGCTCATGGTGTTTGTCATGCTCGGCCTCGGCGCGGTGGTATTCGTCGTGTCGCTGCTCTGGCGGGAGCGCCGGCCGGCCTAGGGCGGTCTGGCCGGCACTGCCGCCGGAGCCCTTGACGCCCCCGCACCACGGGGGCTATGTGTGAGCGGAGCCACAAAATATTTGCCTGCGCGCCTTCGGGACGCCTATAGTCGACTCAGCGGTTCGATAATAGAACATTGAGTTCTATTATCGAACAATCGATCTTGACGGCAGCAGCCAGCCCTACAACGACGTAAGGAAATCCCGTGCACTTCCACCACCACGGTTATGTATCCGGGGACCCGCGGGTCCAGCCCGCCGCCGGCGTCGGGGTCGACCGCCCGGCAGAGCTTCCCGACGTCGTCGACGTGCTGATTGTGGGCACCGGGCCCGCGGGCATGGTCGCCGCCGCGCAGCTCTCCCAGTTCTCCGACATCACGACGCGGATCGTGGAGCGCCGGCCGGGCCGGCTCGCCATCGGCCAGGCCGACGGCATCCAGGCCCGGAGCGTCGAAACGTTCCAGGCCTTCGGCTTCGCCGAGCGGATCATTGCCGAGGCGTACCGGATCACGGAGATGGCGTTCTGGAAGCCGGACCCCGCGGACCCGTCCCGCATTGTCCGCGCCGCCCGCACCCTGGATGACCCGGCCGGGATCAGCGAGTTCCCGCACCTGATCGTCAACCAGGCCCGCGTCCTGGACTACTTCGCCGAAGTCATGGCCAACGCCCCCACCCGGATGAAACCGGACTACGGCTACGAATTCGTGGGGCTGGAAGTCGGCGAGGGGGAGTACCCCGTCACCGTGACGCTCGCGCACACTTCCGGACCGGAGGCGGGCCGGGAGCGCACCGTGCGGGCCAAGTACGTGGTGGGCGCGGACGGCGCCCGGAGCAAGGTGCGGGATTCGATCGGCTGCACCATGGCGGGGGACAAGGCCAACCACGCCTGGGGCGTGATGGACGTGCTAGCCAACACCGACTTCCCGGACATCCGCACCAAATGCGCCATCACCTCGGGCGCCGGCGGCAGCATCCTGCTGATTCCGCGCGAGGGCGGCCACCTCTTCCGGATGTACGTGGATCTGGGCGTGGTCCCGGAGGGCGACGCCGGCGCGGTGCGCAGCACCAGCATCGAGCAGATCATCGCCAAGGCGAACGCCATCATCCACCCCTACACCCTGGACGTGCGCAACGTCGCCTGGCACAGCGTCTACGAGGTGGGCCACCGCCTCACCGACCGGTTCGACGACGTCGTCCCGGAGGAGCGCGGCACCCGCACGCCGCGCGTGTTCATCACCGGCGACGCCTGCCACACCCACAGCGCCAAGGCCGGCCAGGGCATGAATGTCTCCATGCAGGACGGCTTCAACATCGGCTGGAAGCTGGGGCATGTGCTGGAAGGCCGCAGCCCGGAGAGCCTGCTGGCCACCTACTCAGCCGAGCGCCAGGTGGTCGCGAAGAACCTCATCGACTTCGACAAGGAATGGTCGACCCTGATGGCCAAGAAGCCGGAGGAATTCGACAGCCCGTCCCAGCTGGAGGATTTCTACGTCAGCACCGCGGAGTTCCCGGCCGGCTTCATGACCCAGTACACCCCGTCGATGCTGATCGGCGAGGCCACGCACCAGGAGCTGGCCACCGGCTTCCCGATCGGCAAGCGCTTCAAGTCCGCGCCCGTGGTGCGGGTCTGCGACACCAATCCGCTGCACCTGGGCCACCAGGCCACGGCGGACGGCCGGTGGCGGATCTACGTCTTCGCGGACCAGGCTGTGGCGGGGGCGGCGTCGCCCACCACGGACCTGGCCGCCTGGCTGGCCGAGGCGCCGGATTCGCCGCTCGCCGCCACCCCGGAGGGTTTGGACCGGGACGCCTGGTTCGACGTGAAGGTCATCTATCAGCAGGAGCACACGGAGGTGGATATCACCGCCGTGCCGGCAGTCTTCAAGCCTGCCGTGGGGCCGTTCCAGCTCAACTACCTCGAGAAGGTCTACGCCGCGGATCCGCGGGCGGACATCTTTGAGCAGCGCGGCCTGGACCGCGGCGGCGTTGTGGTGGTGGTGCGGCCGGACCAGTACGTGGCCACCGTCCTGCCCCTGACGGCGACGGCGGAGCTCGCCGCGTTCTTCGCGGGGTTGGTGGGGGAACGTTCTTCGGTCTGAGGCGGGGCTGGCGCTGTCTTGCGGTTCTTGTGAGCCGGAAATCCGTCATCGGGACTCCGTGCAGTGACAGGCGGGTGCAGACGGTTGAATTTGGCCATCCGCACCCGCCGAGAGGCTATTTGGTTACGTGAACGACAACAGCTTTAGTAAGGGGTTGCTTGGCGCCCGGGTTGTCGATTCCGGTCACTGTCCAGTTGCTCAGCCAGAGGACTGTCTTGCCTGTATCAGCGTTGAAGATGACGTTCTCGAATCCCAAAGCAGTTAGGTCGTCGTCCAGGGCCTGAGCATTCATGCCCGCAACTGCGGCCGGAATAACGGCCGTCTTGGGCGGAGCGGGAGCGGCAGGTTTGGCTGCCACGGGCGCTGCAGCAACTGGAGCGGCGGCTTCGGCTGTCACCGTTACAGTTGCGGTGGCCGTTTCCGTCACGGTGACGGTCTCTGTGACCGTCGGAGCAGCTTGGGGCGTGGTCCCTCCCGCGCACCCTGTTAGCGCGAGACAAAGCAAACCCGTCAGGGCCAGTTCTTTTTTCATTATTCCCATTTTCTTTTTCTGGAGCTCCCAGCCACTAACGGGCGGGTCGATACATTCGTTAATGCGGCGTTCATGGACCGGTGCGCCCGAGGCTGTTCCCGTCCTCGGGTCACAATCCCGTACGCACCCCTTCGACTATTAGTGCCGCGGTCGGCTGGAGGCCGAGACGCCTCGTAGTTCCATCTGCGTTGGCTGCGACCTCAGGGCCAACGCAGATGGAACTGAAGCGCGTTCTTAGAGGCCCGTTTTGCTTACGCCGTACTCGGCTTGCGCCGGGGTGTAGCCCTCGAAGATCAGTTGGTCGACCAGACCGGGACGCGAGAAGGACGTCATGTCAAGGTAGTCCTTGGCCTTCTTGGCCGCCTGCTCGTTCCAGTTGACCGTCATGTGATCCACAGCCCAGGTCGCGTCCGCGGGCGAATACTTCTCGAATACCAACTGGTCGATCAGGCCCGAGCGCGAGAAAGCGGCGAATTCGAGGTAGTCGCCAGCCTTGTTGCGGGCGTTCTGCTGGCTCATCGTCCCTGCGTTGGCCAGAGCCTTGGCAGCAGCGTCGGCTTCGGCCTTTGCCTTTTTGGCGGCCGCAGCGGCTTCGGCTTTGGCGTCGGCCTTGGCTTTGGCGTCGGCATCAGCCTTGGCCTTGGCGTCAGCATCGGCTTTCGCTTTGGCTTCCTTCGCGGCAGCGTCGGCTTCGGCCTTGGCGGCCTTTGCGGCAGCCTCCGCTTCGGCCTTCGCGACGGCGGGATCCACGGTTGCCGTCTCGGACGGGAGGGCGGCAGCGGTGGCACCGGCCGAGTCGTTCACGGCGGAAGCGGGCGTCGCGGAGGTCGTGGCAGCTCCGGCGCGGCTGGCGTTGATGATGATGCTCAGGAGGAGGAATGCGCCAGTGACGATCAAGGCAATTTTCTTGTGCTTTTCGTAACCCTCGAGCGGAAGCCCCTGCTTATCGCGGGTCTTGTTCGCCAGTACGAGTATGAGGTCTATCAGTGCCCAGATGCCCAGACCGCCGAAGGTGACGAGCTTGAGGATGCCGGTTCCGATCTTGCCCAGATAGAACCGGTCTACGCCGAGAACGCCGAGGAGGAGGGAAAGCAACCAAGTCACGAGGAATGATTTGCTGCTCTGTTGGGCCTGCCCATAGGCAGGGGCCTGCGGGTAGGGGGCGAAATTCGGGGATTGGCTCATGAGAGTCCTTTCATAGGACACCTGACCGACGTGCAATATGAAGCGTGCGGAGTGGGTGCAGTGATGGATGCGCATAGGGGGAGCCCGGGCGGAAACGCAGTCCGCAAAGGCGGCACGGCTCCCCAACCGACAGTCACAAGCATGTTCGCTTCCCCCACGAGCGTCGCGGGTTCAGATACCCGCAAATCGGATGTTACACGCAATCCGCGACATTGAAGCCGATAAGTTTGGAAAAATGACTTTCGAGACGATTCGGGTCAATTCCAGCACGCAACATTTGTAAGCCAGCTGCGTTCTGAGAAGGAGAGCGTCCTGAAAGGGGAGTTTTCGGTCACTCCGTTTCGAGCTGATGAAATCAGTCTCGACGAGGACTGAATGCGGGGCGGTTGCGCTCAAAGAAGCACTAACCGTCTTACCACCGGGAGCCGGTACGCATCGGGGCAGCGTTCCAGTTGTGGGAATCAATCGAGCGAGTCGAACGGCATAATTCGCCCCGCCGGTGGTCAGCTGACGGTTGCGGCCAACCGCTCGCCGTTGAAGTATTCAAGCTCCCAGCCGTCGACGGCGTGGTGGTGGGCCAGGTTGAGTACGGCGTTGTCGACCCGCGGCAGCGGGCGGCCGGCTATGCGGCTCAAGCTGACCCTGAGCAGCGACCCGTGCGCCACAACCAGGACACGGCCGCCGCGGAACTCCTCCGCGAGGGCTTCCAGCGCGCCCAGTCCGCGGTCGGCGGCGTCGTCCTCGGTTTCGGCGCCGCGGAAACCGCCGGGGATGCGCAGGGCGTCCAGCTCCGGGCCGTCCTGCAGCCCCTCAGCCGGGCCGAAGGAGCGCTCGGTGAGCTCGGGAACGTGGCGGCCCACGCTGAGGCCGAGCCCGGCGGCGATCAGGTCTGCGGTCTCGGCCGCACGGCCCAGCGGCGAGGACACGATCGCGTCCCACTCGTCGCCGGACAAGGCTGCGGCAGCCTCCCGCGCCTGGCCGCGGCCGACGTCGTTCAGCGGAATGTCAGTGGAGCCCTGAAGCCGGCGCTCGGCATTCCAGTCGGTCTGGCCGTGACGGATGAGCGCAAAAGTTGTGAGGGGCATGGTTCCATTGTGCCGGTGGTGGGGGCCGGACCCGGAATCGCCCCTTCACAACGACGGCTGGTGGGCGGCCTATTCCCTTGCCGTAGCTGGGTGTCGGACCCAGCCAAAAAGCTGTGGCCGGAGCATCTTGACACCTTCAAAGCCCGGGCATACCTTCAGCCTTAACGAGGCGATTCGCCCCTTCTCCACTACTTAGGCACAGGTTTTTCCGGTGCCGCATGCCCGGGCGCTCCCGGAACGGAGCCTCGGCTGCGTCGGCTGAGCGGGCCGCGCCTGGCCACATGCCTGGGGGATCCAATTCGGTCTCTCGCCTACTAGGAGCAGGAAATGTCGGAGGGTATTGGACTGATAGAGCGGTTTTACAAGGACGTCGTGGAGAGCGGAAATCTTGCCCTCATTGATGAGCTGGCGACGGACAGTTATGTCGATCACGAGGAAGGCCTTCCCGGGCAGCCGTCCGGCAAGGACGGCGTGAAATTCTTCGTGAACACCATGCGGTCCGCCTTCCCGGACATCAAGGTCAAGGCGATTGAGCCCTCAATGTCCGCCGGCAACATGGAAGCATGCCACGTGATCCTGACCGGGACCCACCGCGGCGAGATGGCCGGCATCCCGGCCACGGGCAAGAGCGTCGAGTTCGACTGCACGGACATCATCCGGGTCGAGGACGGCAAGGTGGCCGAGCACTGGGGCACCACCGACAACCTGGCCCTCATGCAGCAGATCGGCGCGGTGGCCGTTGGCTGAGCGGCACCCACGCACGACGGCACCACCGACGACGGCGGCCGGACCGGCCGTCGTCGGGATCAGAACCGTTGGGAACAGAACGGTTGGGATCAGAACCGTCGCAACAGAAAGGCTGCCCACGTTTTCCTTGGGAATCGTGGGCAGCCTTTCGTGTCGGCGGTGTCTCAGGCCGCGGGCGCGTACGCCTTCGGGAGTTTCAGGCCGCGCTCGTCCATCACGGTGCGCAGCCGGGTGGGGTAGTCGGTGATGAGGCCGTCCACGCCGAGGTCCATCAGCCGGTTCATGTCCGCGGTGGTGTTGACAGTCCAGGGGATCACCGGCAGGCCGAGGTTGTGGGCGTCGGCGATCATTCCCGGGGTGACGGAGCGGAAGGTAGGGGAGATGGCGTCGTAGCCTTGGGCGGCCGCGGCTTTGGCGAGGGATCCGCCGTAGCTGTCGATGTCGATGCCGCCGAGGTTGGCGCTGGCGCCGGGCCGGCCGACCTCGAGCCACGCGTCTCCGCTGGAGAGGGCGACGAGCGGCAGCTCCGGGGCGAGCTGTTTGGTCAGGTTCAGCGAGGACCAGTCGAACGACTGCACAGTGGAGCGGTCCGCCATGCCGGAGGCCTGGATCTCGGCGACCACGGCCTTGGTCAGGGCCACCATGCCCGGGCCGCCGGCCTTGCCGTCCTCGACCTTGGTCTCGATGTTGAAGCGGACCTTGCCAGCCTCGGCGTCGCGCGCCAGCTGGAAGACGTCCGTGAGCTCGGCGATCCGGTTGCCCTCGATCACGTCCTGTTCGGGAAAGCCTTTCAGCTGGGTGAAACCGCAGTCCAGCGTCTTGATCTGCGCGAGCGACAGGTCCGCCACCCGGTCCCCGACATACGGGAAGGCGGGATCACCCGGGGCGGCCGGCGCGGCGTCCTGGCACTTGTCGGCCTGGATGGTGTCGTCGTGCCAGACGATGATCTTGCCGTCGGTGGTCAGGTGGGTGTCCAGTTCCAGGGTGCTTACGCCCAGCTTCAGTGCGTTGGCGAAGGCGGCCAGGGATTCCTCGGTCCACTCGCCGCGGCCTCCGCGGTGCGCCTGGAGGTCGAAGGAGCCGTTGCGCTCGTTGGTCCTGACCTCAGAGGTTGCGGTTCCCGCAGCGTTCGACGCAGCGTTCGACGACGGCGCGGAGCCGGCGTCGTCGTTGGGAGCGGCGACGGCGGGGCTGGCCAGCGACGCAATAAGCGCGGCGGCGGCCGCGGCAGTCAGGACTGTGCGCATGGTGATGGTTCCTTCCGGGGTACGGATACCGGCGTTGAGCCGAAGAC
The DNA here is from genome assembly GCF_056397125.1 of Arthrobacter sp. 05N425. NCBI lineage: Bacteria > Bacillati > Actinomycetota > Actinomycetes > Micrococcales > Micrococcaceae > Arthrobacter > Arthrobacter sp. 05N425. The sequence continues at coordinate 100,039 of NZ_JBFTMU010000005.1, read as the reverse complement.
CCGTCCACGCTAGGGAACGCAGGTGGACCGCCGTGTTCCGGAAGCTGGACTCCGGGTGAACTGTGCGCGCCGGCTGCCGAAGGCCCGGTTCTCGGGTGGCTAGACGCCGGTGGCTCCCGTGTCGGTTCCGCTCAGGGTCTCGATGTAATCCAGCGTTTTGGGGCTGACGTGCCGCACCGCTGCGAGGGCCTCACGGAGAACGGTTCTCCTGGCCGGGTCAGACAGGGCGTCCCGGAGTTCCATCACCGTGTGGATGCCCTGGCCCTCGAACACGCAGGTGATTTCCTCCATCTGGGCCAGGCGGCCCGGAGAGGGCCAGTCGATCACGTCCGAGAGCTTCCCGGTATCGAGTCGCTGGCGGAATCCGCTGGTCGTGGCGGCGTCCGGCCAGGCCGCAACGAGGGCGTCGACCCTTGGTTTGACGGTCTCGTGGTAGTTCTGCCGACGCTGCAACGTGGCGTCGACAATGATGGCCCCGATGTGGTCCCAGCCGCGGCCGACGTCGGTCGAGGCGTCTGTGCCGGGTGAGGCGGCTGGCGCCGGAAGGTTGGCGGGATCATTGTCCATAGTCATAAGTGAATACTTCCACGTGCCGGTGAAGAGTGCGTTCGCGTCAGCCGGGACAACGGTTTCTAGGTGGCGGCCCCCGCCTCGATCGCGTCCAAGTCCCGGACGGCGTAGCGGTGGTGCTCCCATTCCTCGTTGAGGATGGTGTGCAGGCAGGAGCGGACGGTCACCGGTTGGTCGGGGGCCCACGGATTGCGGCGGCCCGCGGCCAGGTCTGCCGAGGTGACTGTGGCGAGGTAGTCCCGCACCATGGTTACCTTCTCTGCCCGGACCTCAATCACTTCGTTGTAGGACGGTGTGACGTTTGAGAAGACGGCGAGATCGTACCCGTCGGTCTCATACTCGGCGTTGGGTTGGCCGATGGGGTGGTACGGCTGTTCCAGCTCGAGGATTCCCCGGCCCAGCCACGTGTCCGTGGCCATCACCAGGTGGCGCAGGGTCTGGGCGAAGGACCACTCGCCGTCGACCGAGATATCGACTGTGCCGGCCGGCATCGAAGCAACCCGCTCCAGCGTCGCCTGCCAGGTCCGCTCCATGGTGGCCCAGGCTTGCCGGAGCCCGTCCGGGTCCTGGGCGCGCCTCCCGGCCCGGCCGGGGAATCGGCGGTTGAGTTCCGCCTCCACGAAGGGGACGACGTCGACGCCGTTGACGTACAGGGTGTTCCCGGCCTCGAGCAGCCACGGGGCGTCGATGTCCGCCCCGGCCGCGTCGACCGCGCGCATCACCGCGCCGGACAGGTCGGAACGGACGAACCGGGCGCCGCGCAGGTTCACGTCGGTGAAGTGTGCGCCCTGGAGGTTATCTGTCTGGGTGAAAGCTGCCATGCGAGCACTCTGCCACGGCTGCGTCGGTCGCGCAGCACCTGGGCGGAGTTCCGTGGCGACAACCGGCACTCCGGGGATGCTTTGGGTTTACCGGTAGCCCATTTTCCGCAGGACCGGATCGGTCCATAATGGCCACATAAGCTTCGGGGACCCCTCGCGCCGGCGATGATGTAGCGCGGCATCGGAGAGTCCCAGGTGGCTGCCCCGGCTAGGCGCGAGGGGCGGTCACGGCTCCGGACCATGATCCCGGGGACCGAAACCGGGGGGAGCTACGCCATCACTGCGGTCATCGACGCACTGAAGGGATTCATCATGTTCAAGGATTCAAACATCATGGCTGTCCTCCCCGCGAAGGACATCAACAGGGCGAAGGAGTTCTACCGGGACAAGCTGGGCATCGAACCCGCCGAATCCATGGAAGAGGGCAGCGTGATGTACAGCTGCGGCCAGGGAACCCGCTTCCTCGTGTACCAGACAGAGAATGCAGGGACGGCCAAGAACACCCAGATGGGCTGGGAAACGGACAACCTCGAACGCGAGATGGAGGAACTGCGAGGTCGCGGCGTCGTCTTCGAAGAGTACGACTTTCCCGGCCTGAAAACGGAAAACGGCGTTGCCACGGCGTCCTGGGGGAAAGGCGCATGGTTCCTGGACAGCGAGGGCAACATCCTCAACATCGCCCAGCGCTCGTAGGCAGGAGTCCGGCACCGGTCAACGACTCATAACACCCCCACCCCCGGCAACGGAGCCGGAGGGAACCGGACCGCGCCCTCAAGGCGGGAGCCGGTTTCGAGCCTGACGTCGCCCCTGGACAGGGCACCGAGCGCGCCCACAACAGCAGCGTTCGCAGCGGCGGCTGCCCGCACGCTAGTTACTGTCGGGTTTCCTGCCCCGAAGGTGGCGGTGGTGCAGCTCGTAGCTGTCGAACACGTCAGAAGAGGTGGTTCCCGAATGGCCGAACTTGCCGCGAAGAACGTCGGCGAGTCCATCCAGCGCGGCGTGGAGCATCCGTCCGGCGAACTGGAGTTCAGGGTTGTCGCTGCGTTGGGCCTGGGATGCCAGTTCCTGGGCGTAGGCGACTGTGGCCGGCAAGGAGCCGCGCTGCTCGGCTTCACGGAAATAGTAGGTTTCATGGAACGCAAGCAGATCGATGCTCACAAGAGCCACGTTTCCGGCCATTGACTCCAACAACGCGGCGGCATGCGTGGGTTCCACGGACAGTACACCCGCAGGACCTGCAGCCTCCCTGAACAAGTTCAGCTCGTGGGCAAGGGCCCTGCGGCGGTTAAGGGCTGGGTACATCTGCAGGATCCAGGTGACTGTTGCTGTCAGCAAACCGAAACCTGTGACGGCCTGAAGTGCCACAACCAGCCTGAGCAGCGGATGCGCTGCCACGATGTCGCCGAACCCCACGGTGGAAAGAGTGACCAGGGAGATGTAGAGGGCTTCGGCGAAGTCGGCCCGCAGGGGGACCCCGGCTCCGTAAACAAAACCGTCCGTCAGGTGCGGCAAGTAGAGCAGGGCCCAGCCGATGGCCGCGAGGCCCGCCCAGGCGCCAATGACAGCCGCCATGGCCAACGGCGCTGCGATGAAGGAGCCCCGGCCCCGCAGCTTTCTTGACGCCAGCCAAAACCCCCGCATGATCGCCCGGCCCACAGGACCGGAACCGTGGGGATAAAGCAGCGTTCGAAAGACGTCAACGAGCATCAGCAGAACCAGCCCGGCCCCTAAGACTGTCCAGAGCGTGTCCTCAAAGTCCATGCCTCATCTTATGGGCCTATCGCGACGGCGTGACGGGCCGGTCGGGTGGACCGGGGCCCAGGGAGCGGGTGAGCTCCTGCCAAACCGTCTCCGCGATCTGCCCGGAAGACTGCCCGGCGTCGATGATGACAAAGGAGGGGAAATCGTCGAGCTCCCTATAGCCCTTGTCGAAGGCCGCCAGGCTCTCCAGGTCCTCGGTGTCCGTGCCCCGCTTGACGATTCTGCTCAAGGCAAGGTCAGCCGGCACGGCGAAGTAGAACACAGCGTCCGGGGCGGGAAGCAACCGCAGCAGCCAGGGCAGGAAACGTCCCGGGCCCAGCCCCTTCACCCGCTTCAATGCCAGCTGGCAGTACAGGTACCGGTCCATGATCACGATGCCGGAAAAGTATCTGGCCCGTAGATGGGAAAGCAGGACGTTTGCGCAGCGGATGGACGTTTCGGCAGCGTCTAACAATCCGGCGGGAACGGTCAGGCCGAGACGGCTGGACCATGCGGTCATTTTGCTCCGCCCGCAGGGATTCTTCGCTACGGTCGCGCGCCGTCCGGAGCCCACCAGCCGTTGGGCAAGCAGTCGCGCCGCCGTGGATTTGCCTGCGCCGTCGATGCCGGCAAGCACAACCACCACGGCAGGGCGGGTCCCGGACAGCCGCCGCGACGGGGACGCTTCGGTGGAGGTGGCGGCCAGGGGAACGTTCATGGGGACCTGCTTCCAGTCAGTTATTGAACCAACTGGAGGTCTCTCCCGGCCGAAGTGATCGGCCCTGCCCGCCGGAGTGTACTGGGACACCCGTATTGACGACGGACCGGATCTGGGGATACTCCCCTCCGTACGTAATTAGTGAAGCACGGTACACCCGCTGAGGGAAAGAGAGCGTGCCGCCCCCGGCCCGGCCTCGGGGGAGGGCCGGGGCAGTACGACGGTTGCGTCAGCCCCTCGGCGCCATTAGCGAGTCAGTATCCAGGCAGCGTTGTTCGGCCGCAGCCAGCCGTCCTGCTCCAGCGGCGCCGCGCTGAGCAGCACCGTGCCCGCCGGCAGGCGCACCGGTTCCGTTCCCATCGCGACGGCGACCAGGAAGTGCTCGTTGCGCTCGCAGACCAGCAGGTTCCCTGGCTCCACGTGCCAGGTGCCGCCGTCGTTTGCGGTGAAGACCTCGTTCTTCCACAGCTTCCGGCGCAGCGCTAACGCCGCTTTGGTCAGGTTCAGGACCGACCCGGCGTCCTGCTCCTGCGGTTCGACGGCGTGCTTGCCCCAGCCTGCGGGGAGCGGCAACCAGGGCTCGGAGGGTGGTCCTTCAGCGGTGCCGAGTGCGAAGCCGTGGTGCAGCGCTGGATCCTCGGTCCAGGGCAGCGGCACGCGGGCCCCGTCGCGGCAGACGCCGCCGCGGGCCCACATCGGATCCACCCGGGCCCCCATCGGAACGTCGACCTCGGGCAACCCGAGCTCCTGGCCCTGGTACAGGTACGCAGGACCGGGCAGGCCCAGCAGGGCCACCAGCGCGGCGCGGGCCCGCATCGCGCCGACCTCGCCGCCGCCGAAGCGGGTCATGGAACGGACAATGTCGTGGTTTTCCAGCGCCCAGGTGGGGGTCGCGCCGTGTTCCCGGCGGGCAGCCTCAAGCTCCTTCCCGACGGCCGCCCACGCCTCCGGGTCCCAGCCGAGCTTCACAAACGCGAACGCAAACGCCTGCTGCATCTCGTCCGGCCGGGTGTAGCGGGCGGCCCGGCCCGGTTCCAGGTTCACCTCGCCCACCAGCAGGCGGTGCGGCTCGTACTTCTCGGCCAGGGTGCGCCAGCGGCGGTAGACCTCGTGGACTTCCTCCTGGTCCGAGACCTGCGGGTTGGACCGCAGCCCGTCCACCACGCCGCCCGTGGAGGGCGAGTCCGGCAGTCCGTCGGCCTTGAACAGGGCATGCGCGACGTCGATCCGGAGGCCGTCCACGCCCTTGTCGAACCAGAAGCGCAGCACGCCGTCGAAGTAATCGCCGACGGCGGGATTGCGCCAGTTCCAGTCCGGCTGGCCGGCGGAGAAGAGGTGAAGGTACCAGTCGCGGTCTGTCGCGGACGAAGGATTGGCGCGGCTCCAGGCTCGTCCGCCGAAGACGCTCTGCCAGTTGTTCGGGGGAGTGTCGGCGTCGGAGCCGGCCACCAAGTGGAACATCTCTCGCTCCGGCGAGCCCGGCGCGGCCGCAAGGGCAGCCTGGAACAGCGGGTGCTCGGAGGAACAATGGTTCGGAACGACGTCGAGCAGGATCTTCAGGCCGAGCGCGTGGGCCTGCTCAAGGAGCGCCTCGAACTGTTCCATGGCGCCGAACAGCGGGTCCACGCCGCAGTAGTCGGACACGTCGTAGCCCTGGTCCACCTGCGGGGAAGGCTGAAACGGGGTCATCCAGATGCCGTCGACGCCGAGCGAGGCGATGTACGGAAGTCGGTCGGCCAGCCCGGCGAGGTCGCCCACGCCGTCGCCGTCACCGTCCGCGAACGAACGCGGATAGACCTGGTAGATGACGGCGGACTGCCACCAGGCTGTGGGAACCAGCGTCGTTTCCTCAGCGGCAGTCATCGGCTGACCGATGGCTTGCTGCAGCCCGGAGTTCGGCCTACAACGATTCGTCGCTGGAAGATTCGCACCATACTGACCACCGTTAGGGCTCCGATCACACCGCCTGTACCCTCAGTAACCCTACTTGGTTACGTGAACCACCACGGCTTTGCCAACAGGCTGCGTTGCGCCTGGGTTATCAATTCCGGTAACCGTCCAGTTGGTTAGCAAGAGGACTGTCTTGCCCGTGGTGGAGTTGTAGATGACGTTTTCAAATCCCAAAGCGGCCAGATCCTCGTCGAGGGCCTGAGCGTTCATGCCCTTAACTGCAGTCGGAATTTCGGCCGTCTGGGGTTTGACAGGTGTAGCAGGTGCAGTCGCCACGGGCGCGGCAGCGATTGGAGCCGCTGGCGTGGACGTCATCGGGGCCGTCGCGGACGTCGAGGCCGCTCCGGCGCGGCTGGCATTGATGACGATGCTAAGGAGCAGGAAGGCGCCCGTGACGATCAACGCAACCTTCTTGTGCCTGTCGTAGCCTTCCAAGGGAAGCCCCTGCTTATCGCGGATCTTGTTCGCCAGCACGAGGACGAGGTCTATCAGGGCCCAGATCCCTAGACCGCCGAAGGTGACCAGCTTGGCGACGCCGGATCCGATCTTGCCCAGATAGAAGCGGTCTACGCCGAGAACTCCGAGAAGGAGGGAAAGCAGCCATGTTACGAGAAACGACTTGTCGCTCTGCTGCACCTTCTCATAGCTGAGAGCCGGCGGATAAGGGGCGAGGTTGGGGGATTGGCTCATGAGAGTCCTTTCATAGGACACCTGACCGACGTGCGGAGTGAAGCGGGCGGGGTGGGTGCGGTGATGAACGGTGGGAGTGGTCCTGGCGTGCGGATCGCGGACGCGATGCATCGTGCTGGCAGCTAGTCACATGCAGATTCGCTTCCCCAATAGCGCCGCGGGCGTAGATACCCGCAAAGCGCATGTTACACGCAATATGTGAGGCCAAATCAATCAGGCCGAAAAATGACTCCCGTGTCGTATTTTGGGGAAATTACTGCGTCATCAGTAATCGGCTGGGTGGTACTCAGAGGGGCAGTGATCCTAAATAAGGATTCTCTGTAGTCGTGTTGGAGCTACTCGGTTCGTAACATCAGAATGCAGACCCGGTTCCACTCAAAGCGAGTAACACTATTGCCCTCGGTCGCCGGTTTACGGTTCAAGCGCGGCCTTCATATGGCAGGACTCATCGGATCGAGCATTAGTGTTTCGTACGCAGAAGCGGTCCTGTCAATTTCCTTACTACTCGCACGCGACGCCGTCGCCGTCCCGGTCGAGCTTGCTGCTGTAACCTGGCTGGCCCAGGTAGATTGGCGCGGCCCCGGCTGCCCTTACAGCGGTGCAGTTGGCGTAATACACTGCCGCGGGTGCGGGTGCGGGTGCGGGCGGTACGTACGGAGCAGGTGCAGGAGCGACGTACCGGGGCGCCGGAAGAGGTTTCACCGGCGCCGGAACAACCACAGCGGCTTTTGCCTTGGGTTTAGGCGTCGTTGAAGCCTTGGCGGCTGCCACCACGGCGACTTTCTTCTCACTGGTCGGAACCAACTGGTCGGTGCAGTCCTCCAGCACGCGGGCCATGGCGTCGTGCTCGGTCTGCGTCACCCACAGCTTGTAAGTCGCCTTAACCGAAATTTGTCGTGCCACGTAACTGCAGTGGAAAGTCTCGTTCGGCGGCAGCCATGCCGCTGCGTCGCTGTCACCCTTCTGGACGTCGGTCGGCCCGTCTGTTGCCTGAAGGTTCAGTGGGTCGTTGGCAAAGGCCATCCGCTGAACGTCCGTGAGTTTCTGCGCGCCCTTCAGCCAAGCATCGCCCAAGGCGACGACGTGGTCGATCTGAACGGATTTGCTCGTTTCGGGACCACGTTGGAAGTGGATTGTCATGGCCGTGTAGGGGTCGGCCAGGTCTCCGCTCTCAACCTTGCAGGTCGAACCTGCGGTGAGAGCTACGTCAGTCAGGTCTCGCTTGAGGATGTCGTTCCGGGTGTCGCACCCGTTCCGGTCTACATCTGCCCAGGCCGGACCGTAGGATGCGCGGGCGCCGTATCCGAGCGACGCCTCCGTTTCCTTGACGGGAAGAGTGGCGAGGAGATCGAGTGCCTTGGTGGCGTACGCAGGTTGGCTCTTCGGCGCCTTGTAGCTGACGCCTTTGGCGAGTTCGGTAACCGTGTCGGGGTCGAGTGGTTCGCCCGTGTCCGTCGGCGTTGGAGTGGGGGTGGGAACGGCGGAGGGAGTGGCGGAGGGCGACGGGGACGCGCTGGCGGCGCGGTTTGCTTCCTCTGCTGCTCGTTTTTCGTTCTCCGATGCCGCCTGGGCAGCAATGCTTTCTGCGGACCGGTGCGGCAGCGTGATTCCGCCGACCACGAAGAGCACCAGAGAGCCAGCCAGAACGATACCGCCAACTTTTCGGCTGCCAGGCAACCTTGCCCACGAGCGGCGGCCTGTGACCACGACGTAAAGACCCGTCAGCGCAGCCAATATGGCGAGCAATACCATTGCTCCGCCCACTCCGCTGCTGCCAGCGCCCAGCGCTATGGCACCCAAAGCCAGAGCTCCGACAATGAATGTTGAGATTTTCGGCTTCCGCGGCTGCATCGCGTAGTACGAATCCGGCTTACCCTTTAGGCGTCGGTAACTCTTCATTTGTATTCCCCATGTATTTCAGCCCACCAGCGACGTCGCTGGGGGCCAGACCTATGACGCAATTCATCGTCATAGGGAGTATAAGGTCTCTCCTTGATTTCCCAGCACGCGCATGGCACGTGATGCTTCGCCGCTTGCGAAGATGCTGGTCGAATTTCCCGTTCCAGTCAGGACGCCGTGAAAAAACCGCGCGATCTCTTCGCCCGCCAGCAGGCCGGACGCCGATGTGACGGTCAGGTTTGGCCGGGAGAATCCGTCGCTTTCGAGTTCGCCATGCGCTGGGCGGATGGCGACGTCTGCCAACTCGAGGAACCCGGCATCCAGCCGGGAGTCACCGGCAGCAACGAGCAGTCCGGCGCCGGTTCTGCGCCGGACTTCAGCCACGGCGGCTTCCTTGGTTATCGGGGCAGGGACGCAGTAAAGCTTTCGCCCCTGCAAAGACGTTGTCCAACCGCGGGCATCGCACCAAGCGCCGAGCTCGTCCAGGTAATCGGCGGGCAGCGCCTCCCGGTCAACGATCGAGTAGGCAAAGTAGTCCTCGGCGGTCCGGACCCTTAGGACTGCAGGGTCTGCCGCTCCTCCTGTGAGATGGCCCAGCACGACGTCCAGCGGCGCGCAATCCGACCCCAAAGATCGCTGGATATGGCGCGACCAGTCGGCGTCCGGCTCGCCTTCGTGCAGTAGGACGGCCCCGTTGGTGGTCACGGCGTACCCCTGCCCCGCTCCTGGCAGCTGCACCCGGGAGAACTGGGCCTGGGTGCGGGTGGTGACGGGCACGAAGACGCTCTGCTCCACGACCCCCTCCAGCAGCCCTTCCGCAGCCCGGGTCATGAAGGAGAGCGGGGCTGCGTCGTAAACCTCGGCGACCACCATGCGTGGCGCCAGATGGTCGCTACCCACGAGCGCCATCGAATTCGCCGAATAGATCAACGTGCGGTCCAGGTCGCTGGCCACCATCACCGTTGCGGCGCTTGAAAGGCCGCTCATACGTCGACCACCGCCTTGCCATCTGCGCCGGTCGCTCCCGGTGTGTGGACCGGGTGGATTAGTCCGACGCAGTTGTAAGCCAGGCCCGGAACTTCCAGCACCTCGACTCCGCGCTGTTCGGCCAAGTGCAGCACGTGGGCGAGCTCGGGCACAGCCTCCGGACGCACCAGTACCTTCCATGGCACGCGCCGGAGCAGCACCCTGGTGGTTTCGCCGACACCCGGTTTGACCAAGTTCACGTTGTTGATGCCGTAGCTGCGGCTGATGTCCTCGACGGCGGCCCACCCGGACCAGTCTGCTTCCGGCAACGCTGAAATATCCGACGGCGCGTGGGCTGCGGTTTGCAGGACGTCGTCGCGGACATCGGCAAACCGGGCCGTGACGGCGGTTAGGAAGTCGTGGGAGACGTCGCTGCCGGAGAGCTCCGAGTAGAACTTGGCCCCGTGGAAATCGCCGGGCCCGATCAGTGCCTTGTTGAACACCGTGCGTGAGACGAGGCCGGAGACGGTCGAGTTCAGGCAGGCCGAGGGGACTAGATAGTCCTCCCGGGTGCCGAAGATCCGGACGCAATGACCTGGATCGGCGAGGACGGCAAGGTCTGATCGGAACTCCGCCCGGTCAGTCCTCCCGAAAAGATCGACGGCGGCGGCGAGTTCGCGCGCGATCGCTCCCTTGCCGGTCCAGCCGTCCACGAACATGATGTCCTCCGGGCGGTGCCGGGAGGCGAGATAGCCGAGAGCAGTTTGGTCGATACCGAGACCACGCACGATGCTGATGGCATAGTGCGGCAGCTCCAAGCCGTGGACTTCCCACGCCCAACGCTTCATCAGGATGCCGACGGGGGTCCCGGCGCGGGCAAGTGACACCAGAACTGGCGCGTTGCCGCGCAGCTTGAGGACTTGCTCGGTGAGCGTTCCGACGGCGTGGGCGATCCGGACGGCGGTACTCTCCAGCGCGGACTGGAACAGTGCGCCGTATTCGGGCGAGGGTTCGAACTCTTGCGGCAACGATTCGGCGTAGCTTGCCTTGCCGGACTGGATCGCTGCTTCACGCTCTTCCTTCGGAGCTTCCAGCTGCGCAGAACTCAGATCCTTCAACAGCCACCGCACATCCTCGGCCGGATAGGAGCCAAAAGCGGGGCCGACCAGTGGCGTCGGGAATGGCGCCTGGACCGGCAGGAGGACGAGCCTGACATCGACGGCGGCACCTGCAACGGCCTCGGCAATCTTGCCGGGCCCCAATAGTCCGGCAACCCCGGCACCGGGCTCCGCCATGATGAGCACCGTATCGAAGCGTCCCTGGGAGTGCGTGAAGTTGTACGCAAACCGCGGCCCGGCCCCGTCCGCGGAGTCGTCGGCGCTGCCAAACGCAATCGCGGAACGGACCGCATATCCCGGTTCGTCCAGCGCGGCGATCGGTGAGCGGGTGCTGGTGGAATAGCGGATGTCTGCTTCGGGGCACAGGTCCTGGAGCCTGGTGGCCACCGCCAACGGCAGCGCCATAAATTCCTCGGTGGCCAGGACCAGCACCCGGCGGCCGGCACCGGCGCTGCTGCCCAGGGCGGCGGCGAGGCTGTCCGAGATGCGGGCAGCCTGCTCCGGATCCGGACGGCCGGCAATGCCGAAGCGGGCGCTGCGGATTGGCGGAACGACGCCGTTGAGGTCCAGCAGTTGAACCTGGCCCGGGGTGGGGGCTGCTTTGGGCGGGAGTGGGAGAGTGCCGATCAGCTTCGCCGCGTCGGCGGCGAGAGTCTCCGGCAACTCGATGTTTCCCTGTGCCAGCGCCACTGCGCTGATTCGGGTGCCGAGCTCGCGTGCCAGCTCACCGAGGCGGTCCCGGTCTGCCGGGGTGCGCAGGTCCACCAGTGAAGCCACGACGTAGTGGCGGTGCGGAGCGGTGCCGTGCAACTCGCGGATGGTATTGATGATTGTGGCGCCGGTGCTGAGCTCGTCGTCCACCAGGACCACGGTCTCGGCCTGATTCAGGGCTGCACGGCTGGTTGGCAGCAACTGATGGGAGGTTGCATGCGAGTGTGCTTCCTCGAAGGCCCCGTACGGCTCGATCCCGCAGCTGCTCTGTCGGGTGGAATGGATGTAATACGTGCCCAGTTGTGCGCCTACCAGCTGGCCCAGACCGGTGGCAGTTTCCGCGTAACCGATGGTCACGACGTCGGGCGCTTCCACTTGTTGTCCGGCGACCAGGTTGCACAGGGCTGCCACGGCGGCCATCCGGTTGGACCGTTTATCGCGGGCGGGCGCAGTCCCGGCGTCCGTCGGTGCTGCGGGACCCAGCAGGCGGCCCAGCCTGTCGGCGGCGTCGTCGATGACGGCAGTCAGCGATCCGGTGTCGGCTGGGAGCAGGAGTTCGCGTCGGACCAGGAGTCCCAGCAGCCGGCCCGCTGACGTTACGATCCCGGGTTCGGTGGGGACGTGCTTGGCGAGAACCCGGGAGACCAGCAGGTGGGCCCGTTTCGGATTACGCCGCAGCGCTAATCCGACCAGTGCCTTTACGGGCAGCACGCTGGTGCCTGGGTCTGAGGTCACGTCGACGCCGAGGGCGTCGGTTACGTAACTGCCGCTCCAAGGGGCATCCGTGGAGAGTTGCGTCACCGCATGCTCGCTTCCAGTAGTTCGACAAAGTTGACTCCGGGTCTCGCAACCCCGAAGGCTCTGGCCCGCAGCAGTGTGCGCTCCGCCCAGGCGCGGTGAGGCTTCAGCTCGTTCATCTTGTTTCCGTAGGACGACGCCTTCACCCCGCCCCCGGCGTCCCCGGCGATGTCCATGGCGTCGAGGTATTCCTCGTGACTTACGACGCACATGGCGTGTACCACCGGAACGTGGGTCGGGTGGATGACCGTCTTTCCCAGCAGCCCGTTGGCCAGGTCCAATTCGATTTCCCGGATCAGGCCGTCCAGATTGTCCATGAGGATGCGCTGACGGAGCTCGACCTCGTTGGCGGCCTCGAACGGCGTGGACCGCAGTTGCGGCCGCAGAACCCGTTCGGTGTTGACGAAGTGTTCCCAGACCGGGCCGGAGATGACCCAGCCGTCATTCGGGCGGCCGAAGATGTTTACGATGTCGCCAATGATGTTCGCGACGACCTTGACGTTGTAGATGGTTAGATCGCGGGAGCGCCGCAAACCAAAGGCACTGGACATGTCGGTGGCACCGATTCGAACGCAGAGCACCAGATTCCGGAACTCTTCGACCAGGGCGAGGTTATCCGTCAGAACCCGGACGCGTGACTCCAAGTGGGTTGTCGACAGGTCCTCTATGATCGGCATCGCCATCAGGCGCTGTTGTTTCGGTCCGCCGGTGCGTCCGGTCTCGTCGTTCAAGAGCTGCAGCGCCGCGAGGAAGGCCCGCCCGCGTCCTGTTTCGTTCTCAAACTTGGGCAGGACGAAACCGTAAACTACCCCGAGGGCGGCCCCGGCGCGTCGGCCGATATCGAGCAGCTGTTTAGGAGTGCGGCATCGGATAAAGATCAGCGGGAGCTCATCCGGGTCGTCCAGTGCCAACTCGGCCAAGGCAACGAGCAGGTTCTCCTCTGCGGCGGGGACGTCCTGGTCAGGGACGGCGTCCTCGAGGCAGATGACGATGCTGAGGCACCCGGCCGCGGCCTGTTTCCGGATTCCGTGCGCCAGCGAGCTTCTCGTGGCTGGCGAGTAGAGGGTGGCCCCCAGAGCGACGGCCAGAAGGCCGGGGCTGGAGGTGCGGTGGAGCTGCTCAGGGCGCTTGTGAAAGAGCCGATCCTTTACGGATTCGGCCAAGGCATGGAAGTGCTGCATCGTCCCCCAGTGGTTTGCAGTGGTGCGCGCTTGAAAATCAGCGGCTCAGGACCCGTTGGTCCAGCGGGATAGTCATGGTGAAGCCGAACATCGCCCAGATGGCTGCGTCCGGGGCGTCCGCGGGCACGAACTCTGCGCGGAGCTCAAGGACCGAGTCAATCCGCGCGACATACAAAACGCTCCGCAAGCCCGTTTCGCTTCGCGCGGCGACGGCGGCGGCGGCGCCGTCAAAGACCCCGACCGTCAGCGGCATCTCTCCGGCGACGAACAACGCGCGGCGCAACAGTCGGACGTGCCGCAGGGACACGATGCCGGCGCCGTCCTGGACCCCGACGAGGGGCCGGTTTCCGGGAGTAACGACGGCGGCCCCGGCGCTCACCCCGTCCGAGTGGTGAGCGCCAGCGGAGAGCTGTTCATCCTCCCAGGCTGCCGAACGAACCCCCGCAATTAAGAGGGAGCCGATCGCGGACTGGCGCGGGTTGAGTCGAACAACCGGGTTCTCTGCGTCCAGTTCCCGGAGGCTGCCGAAACCAGGTGCCGGGAACAGCAGTTCCGACGCACTCGGGGCAGACCGGGGACGGGTTGTTGCGGCCACGTTGGTGCGCCCTGGCCGTGCGGCCGCTGGGTCGGCGAGCGTCAGTCCGGCGGACGATGCAACGCCCGCGACGACCGTGGGTCCGCCGGACGAGGCCGTGGAGGGGCCGGCACCGAGCGTTAGCCCGGTCGATGGCATCGGGCGGGCGCCGGAAACCGGGGCAGTATTCCGCACAGGCGGCTGCGTGGGCTCAGGCTCGGCAACGGCCTTCCTGCGTCGGCTGAGGTATCCGATGTCGGTCCGTACCGCGGTTCTGTTCAACGCCATAGTTAGAGCTTCAACTTGAAGTCGGCGGCGACGGCTGCGAGCCCATTCTCATAACCTTGGCCGAGGGCACGGAACTTCCAGCCTCCCGAGTGGCGGTAGAGCTCACCCAAGATCATGGCGTTGATCTTGTCGAGGTTCCCCCGGGGCACCGTGAAACGAAGAAGCTCCCGGTTAGAGTCGGTCGCGACCCGCAGATAAGCGTTCTTGACGGGCCCGAAGGTGCCAGGCCCGCGAACATCCGGATCCACGTAGAGCAGGACCGCGATCTTACTGACGGACTCCGGCACGCGGTTCAGGTCGACGTCGACCTGTTCCTGATCTTCGGACCCTGCGAAGGAAATACTGCCATCGGGGCTTGCGATCTGGTTGAAAAAGACGAGGTGGTCATCCGAAAGGGCCCGGCCGTCCTTGCCGCACATGATCACCATGGGCACTAGCTCGGCTTGCGGACCACGGCTCGGGATAACGTCCCAGCCGATCCCCAGTAGTACCTTTTCCAGCCCAGGGTTCTCAGCTGTGAGGGCGGCGTTGCTGCCCGCAACCATTGAAGCCACTAGTGTCCTTCCAAGTGAAGACCATCGATATCAAATTTGTCCCGGAGGAATTGGCCGTGGACTGCCAACTCCGTGATGGCACCCGTGCGGACCTGGTTGTCCAGGTTCCGGACGGTGGAATGGAGCACTTCAAGCTGCTCCAGCAATACCGTCGTGTCAGTGGAACCGTCGGTCCGTGATGCAGCGCCCAGCCTCAGGTAGGCATGTAGCGGCGACGGCAGGTAGTCAGTGATGACGGCGTCCAGTAGGACGCGCTGTTCGGTCGACGCCCCAGACCGGGCTATGTAGCCGATGAGGGCGCGCAAGATGTCCACAATCTGGAGCACCTGAGACACCACGAGCGGGGGCAGCCTGGCCCCGTTGGTCAATACAGTCCGACGTAGCTCTTCGAGCGCGGCTCCGGTGATTGTCAGTTCGTCTCCGGCCGAGTCGTTTGCCGTAGGAGCGGCGCCTGGAGCGGCGGCGGAGCGGGGTGCCGCTCCGCCGCCGAACAACGAGCCCAAGAAATTTGCGACCATAGCCTGTAAGCCTATTGCTTAGGACTGACGGCCACTAATTCCCCTCCTGCTGCCGCACCCTGTCCAGGTACGGTCGGGCCCGCTCCAGCCCGGTTTCGAGGGCATGCACGGTGCCTTCCATGCTCTTGTTTGCTTGGGACCGGAAGGTGTCGATGGCATCCATCGTCTGGAAGACGTTGTCGAAGGCACGTTGCAACGTCTCCACGCTGACCCCGGAACTCGCCGCCTGCTGGTGGATCCGCGCGGTCTGATCCTTGAGCATTTCGCTTGTCTTGAGGATCATGTTGTTCGTCGTTGTATTGATGGCGTCGATCTGGTCCAGCACCATCTTCTGGTTCGCCAGGGCTTGGGCGACGATGACGGCCGTCCGCAACGCGGAAATGGTCGTCGTGCGGGCACGTTCCACGCCCTTGATCAGTTCGGTGTTGTTCTTGCGGATCATGTCGATGGCGAGATATCCCTGGACCGAGACTGCCAGCTGGGTCAGGATGTCCTGGTGGCGCTGGCGGATCGGATACAGCACGTCGGAATCGAGTTTGCCCGCCTCTTCGATCTGGCCCTGCATCTTCATCTCGTCGATCTTGCTTGCCGTGGCTGTGTCCAGGGCCTTGGCAAATACCGCGTACTCGCTGAGTCCCTGCATGGTTTCCCACAGCTGGGTCTTTTCCTGTGCAAGGGAGGCGTTGTCCTTTAGCAGCGCATCCTGTCCCGCCATCAGGGACTTGATGATCTTGTCCAGCTGGGTCTGCGCGCTCTCGTACTTCTGGAAGTACTTGGCCAGCTTGTTGCCGCCCGGGATGACTCCAAGGATCTTCCGGCCTACGCTCAAATCGGCGTTGTTCGGAGTCAGGTCTTCCACGGTGGAGCGGAGCTCACCGAGCGTCGAGGCAACCTGCACCTGGGCGCTGCTGCCGGACTTCTTCGCACCGGCCAGCGAGGTGGACGACCGCTCCAGGAGCCGGCTCGAGGTGCTGGCGGATGCCACGAGCTGCTGGCCGCCGAGCCGGTTGATGCCATCGATCTTGCTGGAGTATTCGGGGCTGAACGGGCTCAGGGCCGACACTTCAGTGATGAAGGCACGCGCCTGGGCATTGATTTCCTGCTGGCGCTCGGCCGGGACCGGCACCATCCCCGGTGCATCGTCTTCCTTGACGATGCTCGGAGCCTCCGGTGCGTTCAGTACGAGCGGGTTCGCGGCCGACGTCTCAGGCGGCGTGAGTTGCATGCTCATTGTTGCGTCTCTCTTTCTGTGTTCTCGGGGCTTAGCCGAGGTGAACGCCGAAGTCCGCGGCGATGCCGGCGAGGCCCGTGGCGTATCCCTGGCCCACGGCTTTGAACTTCCACTCGCCGTTGTGGCGGTAGAGCTCTGAGAAAATCATGCAGGTCTCCGGCGCGGCATCTTCGCTCAGGTCATAGCGGACCACTTCGGCGTCGCTTTCCTGATTAACCACGCGGCAGTAGGCAGAGCGCACCTGGCCGAAGTTCTGCCGGCGGGTGTCTGCCTGGTCAATCGAAACGACAAAGACGATCCGCTCAACGTCAGCACCGACGGCTGAGAGCTCGACGGCGATCACTTCGTCGTCGCCGTCGCCCTCGCCGGAGCGGTTATCGCCCTTGTGGACCACCGAGCCGTCGGCGGCCGCCGGCTGGTTGTAGAAGATGAAGTCCGCGGAGCTGCGGACCTTGCCGTCGGCGCCCAGCAGGAGTGCCGAGGCGTCCAGGTCAAAGGCATCACCCGTGGTAGTGCGGGGATCCCAGCCCAGCCCCACGAGAACCTTGCTCAGTCCCGGATCGGTTTTCGTGAGCGAGAGGTTGCTGCCTTTGGTAAGCGTCAGTCCAGCCATGGGTTGTTCTCCTTAATCAATGAGCTAAATGGTGGTCCGAGGGCCCGGCGGCGCCGGGCCTCGGACCTAATCCAGGACGATGCCGAAGTCCGTGGCCACGCCGCGGAGGCCTGAGGCGTATCCCTGCCCCACAGCACGGAACTTCCACTCGCTGCCGTTCCGATAGATCTCGGCGAAAATCATGCACGTTTCCGCTGCAGCGTCTTCGGTGAGGTCGTAGCGGACGACCTCATTGTCTGTCTCCTGGTTCACGACGCGGCAGAAGGCATCGCGCACCTGGCCGAAGTTCTGGCGGCGCGCTTCGGCCTGGTCGATGGAAACAACGATGACGATCTTCGCGATGTCTGCGGCGACGGCGTCGAGGTCGATCAGGATTTGCTCATCGTCGCCTTCGCCCTCACCCGTGCGGTTGTCGCCTTGGTGCACGATCGAGCCGTCCTTGGAGGACAACTGGTTGTAGAAGATGAAGTCGTCGTTGGAACGCACCTTGCCGTCGGCGCGGACCAGGAGCGCCGAGGCGTCGAGGTCGAACTGCTCGCCGGCAGTGCTTCGCGGATCCCATCCCAGACCGATCATGGCCTTGCGGAGCCCGGGATCGGCTTTGGTCAACGAGAGGTTACTGCCCTTGCTAAGAGTGAGGCTAGACAAGAGGTACTCCTTAAAATTCGGTGTGTACGTTGAGTTGCGCTGGGGAGCGCTGTTTCGATCAGGCTAAAGGGCCGCGGCAGCGGCGCCGCGGACGTCGCCGGGCGTACGTCCATTGGCCGGCGTGCCAATGGCTTGGAAGTTCCAGATGTTCCCGTTTCGCGAAAGCTTGGACATCACCATCGCGGTGTACCGTCCCGATTCGGTGAGGTCGTAGCGGGCGACCTCGGGGCTGCCTGCCGCGGAGTCATCGATAACGCGGCAGAACGCGTTCTGGACCATGTCGAAGGTCTGCTGGCTGTAGCTGGTGATGACGAACACGATGTGCGCGACGGCCGGTGACACGTTCGGCAGGTTGACCATGAGGGTTTCGTCGTCGCCCTCGCCTTCGCCCGTCAGGTTGTCTCCGGTGTGTCGGATGGAGCCGTCTTTGCTGGTGAGCTGGTTGAAGAACACCGTGTCGAGGTGCTGGCTCTGGGCGTCAAACAGGATGGCCGATGCGTCAAGGTCGATCTCCACTGTCTTGGTCCCGCCGAAGAATCCCTTTTTCGCGGGGACCGCGGAGTCCCAGCCGAGGCCAAGACGGACGTTCGTCATTGAATCGCCGTTCTGCTTCGTCAGTGACAAGGACTGGCCCTTTTGCAAACTCAAACCCATTGAATTACTCGCTTTCCTAGTGGTGACTGTACTTTTCGGCTGTGGTGCCCGGGGCTCTAGTTGTTCGCGGGCTCGAGGGATTGGGCCTGCTCGGCGGCGAGGGCCCTCTTGTTGCGTCGCACCGAGCCGATAAATGCGGCCCCGATAAATACGACGCCGATGAGACCCGTAACGATTTCGTTGACGGGCACGACGATCGTGACTAGCAGGATGACTGCCAGGGCACCGATGGCCCAGTGTGCGCCGTGGTCCAGGTACTCGAATTCGTCCAGCGTTCCCTGGCGAACCAGGAAGACAGTGAGGGAGCGGACGAACATGGCGCCAATGAACCCCAGTCCGAGGGCAATGATGATGGGGTCGGAGGTGATGGCGAAGGCTCCGATGACACCGTCGAAGGAGAAGGAGGCGTCGATGACTTCCAGGTAGAGGAAGAGCATCAGGGCGGCCTTGCCGGCCACCTGGGCTGCACCGGAGGGGCCTGAGTGGACGACGAGATCGGCGTCCGCCGCGTCGACGTCGCCGTCTTCGTCGACGTCGAACAGATTGCCAAGGCCGTTCACCAGGAAGTACGTGATCATGCCGAGCAGGCCGGCGAGCAGGACGATGCCCTGCTTCTCACCGGAGACAGCGCCGGCGATGGCCAGCGCCACCATGCCGATGATCAAGGATGCGCCTTCGAGCTTGCCCAGCCGGGCGAGCGGGATCTCGAGGAACTTGATCCACTTGATATCGCGGTGGGCCAGGATGAAGTCCAGGAACAGCATCAGTAGGAACATTCCGCCGAAGGCCGCAATCTGCGGGTGGGCTTCGTGGAGCAGGTATCCGTAAGTGCCCGGGGTGTGCGGATCGCCCTTCTCCATGGCGAGGCTGACGGCTTCGACCGGGTTCAGGTTGGCGGTGACGCCCACGATCAGCAGTGGGAAGAGGATTCGCATCCCGAAGACGGCGATGATGATGCCCACGCTGAGGAACATTTTCTGCCAGAACGGGTTCATCCGCTCAAGGATTCGTGCGTTGACGACGGCGTTGTCGAAGCTGAGGCTGATTTCAAGGATGCCCAGTATGAGGCAAAGGATCAGTGCTTGGGGTCCGCCGTAGAGAAAGGCGACCACCAACGCGATGGCGGTGACGGCAAATGACCACCCGAATGTCTTGAGGAACACGCTGGAACAACTCCTGGAACGAAGGGTCCTAGCCGGGCAACGCCGGCAGGACGGCAGAAAACGTCCCGGAAGTTATCCCCCAAGACTTCGTGGCAACAGCATATAACCACGCACAGACTCTTTGTCCTGAGACGGGAGGGCGTTGCCTGATTGTGATGGTGCGTGTCCCAGCCGGCTTCGTGCCCGCCGGCACAGATGGATTTCGACGCCGCCCGGGTGCCTGCGCGGTTATCCAAAGTATGCCGGGCGGTGCCTGCAGAGGTGATGAGTCGGCGCCCGAAGCAAAAATTTTCAAGTCGAGTGCGCCACCAGAAGGTTGCCCGTACGCTATCTTGTCGAAAGAGCACTGCAGAGTGGGACCGTGAAAGAACTTGTGGGGGACAAGATGACCGAATTCAGCGTGGCGGTGCAGGAAGTTGCCGCCATGAATTCGACGGAAAGCACGAAATTCAGCCCTGATCAATGGGGCGATTTGCGTTGCTGGACTAGTCGTTACGATTGGCACTCTCGCCTCCGCATCGAAATCAGGAGGCTCCTACTTTGTATTCTGGGGTGCGATCGTTTTCGGTCTCTATGGGCGTGTCCGAGCCCTTATCCGTTATGCGCGCGCGGCGGATGAGGCGGCGTCCCTTGTCGCCGTGCATAGCCGACTAAACGGTCACTAACCAGAGGCCGTCGCGGTGCATCGTGTGCAGAGCAGCGCGCCAGCTGCTTGACGGGATGGCACTGCTCCGGCTCGGCTGCTCGCAGTTCGACGTCATCGATGGACAACGCCCCCGGAGAGGGGCCGACCGCGTCATCCGCAATTTAGGCAATACTCACCAACAAAAGGACTCGAACATGGCACTTTCCCTCGACAAGATCAGCGAGCAGGCCCCCGGTCTGCTTTCATTGGCCAAAACGGCAGTGCAGGCTGTCGATCACTCGGGCCTGAATGGGCAGAAGGCCAAGGTCGCCCTCGCCCTGGACTTCTCGGGCTCCATGGGCAGGGTCTACCGCTCGGGGGCCATGCAGCGCTTGGTAGAAAAGTCGCTGGCCTTGGCAACCCAGTTCGACGACGACGGAGCTATCGACTTCTTTGTCTTCGATTCCACGGCGGCATATTTGGGCGAGATCAGTATCGATGACTTCGCTGGGTCTGTGGATCGTCTAACCAAGGGCCGGAGCATGGGCAGCACGAATTACGCAGACGCGTTCCTGACGATTCGAAACCACTTTGGTTTCGCGCCGACAGGGGGCGCTGTGTCGGTTCCCCGGCAAAAGAGGGGCTTTTTCGGATTTGGAAAGGCACATCCCGCTGCAATCGCCCCGGCGGTAGAGGCGTCGAAGACGCCCGCAGATATTCCTGTGTACGTCTTGTTCTTGACTGACGGCGCCCCGGACAACCAGTCGAAGGCGGTCCGTGCTTTGACTGAAGTCTCGACGGCCCCCATCTTCTGGAAGTTCCTCTCCATCGGCCGGGAGTCGATGGTCTTCTTGGAGAAGCTGGATACGCTCACGGATCGATTTATGGACAACGCCAACTACGAGCCCATTGGCGATGTCGACGCCATCAGCGACGCGGACCTGTTCAAGAAGATGCTGACGGAATTCCCGGACTGGCTCAAGGAAGCCCGCGCAAAGAACCTCATCCAGTAGCACTTCCAACGGTTGGCCAGATGGCTTGATTAAACCGATGGAGAGGCAAAAGGGCCGTTGACGTTTCCGTGGGAAATGTCAACGGCCCCTCCTATTACTGATTCTGTTGCGGGCGCCCAGACTGTGTTTCTCGGCTTACTTGTGTGCGCCGCCGGTGTGCCCGCATCGTCCGCATTTCCGTGGCTTGATTGGACTTAGCTTTGCCATAAGGCGGAGGCCGGACGTGGCCGCCACGAATGTTGCTGCGCCGTGCCCCGTCTTTGAGAGAAGCGATGCGTTACAGCGCGTGCAGTCAGGACATTTCTTGGCCAAAGTTGTTTTCCTAAGGTCGATGTGAGTGTTTAGCAGAGCCTAGCGCCGCAGGGTCGTTTGACCGGGCATCGGCCGCTTTCAATTTCCCCGTGAGTGCAAAACGGGCTTTGGCCCCGGCGCGTCTAGTTCCTCAACTCTGATCAACGGAGTTGTATGAATTACGCAGCTTAGCGTAGTTTGATCATTCCTCAGCAACCCCAAGAACAACCTATTGGGACTAGCCCCGGGCAGCACCCGCCGCACATCCTCAAGCGCCTCCAACGGGGTGATCCCCGCGACCTTGGCCCCATACAGCGCCGCCACGTTCGGTGTCCGGGATTCGGCCCGGACGCAGTGCAGCAACACCGTCTTGCCTTCGGCGCGGAACCGCTCGACGGCGGCCGCTGCGTCGCGCAGTACGAACGCGGCGTGCGCGTTGTCCTCCTCGGCAGGGGAGTCGACCACCCAGAACGTGGCGTGATACTCCGCCGGCACGCCGGTCAGATCACAAGTCCCCAGCCGGCACAGCGACACCACTGCGTCGATCCCCAACTCGGCCACCCGTGAAAGGGAGCCGACGCCGCCCAGCCAGACGCCGTCGTCGTGCGGGTGCTGGACCAAGGCGTCGGTGCGGCCCCACATGCTGTAGTCCTGGTGCCCGGCGCGGGGCCAGGCTGCGGGCCGGCGGCCCTCGCCCCGTCCCAGCTCCATGCCGAGCATCATGAGATCGCGCGCCCGGAGACCGGGCCAGCCATGCAGGCGCCGCCGCCATTCGAACGGCACCGCCGTGTAGCCGAAGGCGGCCCCCAACAGTCCGCCCGCGATGGCGGCGACGGTGTCGGTGTCCCGGCCGCCGCGCACCGCTTCCTCCAGCGCCGCCCGCAGGTGGGCCGGGCCCGAGGCGGTCAGGCCCGCGAAGTGGATGGCGCTCCAGGCGCCCTGGAACGCCTCGACCACCCAGCCGTTGCGGGTGAAGTCCCGCGGACGGGACCGCTCGGCCACCTCGATCCGCTCCAGCCACACTGCGGCCCGCTCGGCGGACAGCAGCGGCAGACCGGCCCGCACATTGAGCCGCCCGGTCAGCACTGCCCCCCGGATGGCCACACACCAGAGCCCGCAGGCCTCCTGCGCATCGGGGTCGGCATGGGTCAGCGCGCTGAGAGTCCCCGCCGCCGCCATCAACGACGCCGGATCCCGGTCCAGGTACGCCAGAGCCAGCGGCGCGGTGCGCATCAGCGAGCCGTTGCCGGCGCTGCGGCCGGTGCGGGCATGGAAGTCCGCGGCGGCGGCACTGAAATCGGCAGCATCGACGTCGCGTCTGCCCGCAGCGATAGCGAGCCGGCGGGCGGCGGCGATCACGGAGCTGGTCTGGGCGCCCACGTCCTTGGCCTCGGCCGCCCATGCCGTCCAGGCCCGGACCACCATGGTGAGCGCCGCAGGGGAGGAGGGCCCGGCGTCGGACGAAGCCTCGAGCAGCGCCTGGGCGATCGGAACGGCCATGGAGGTGTCGTCGGTCCACTCGGCCGGCGCGAACCCGAACGGTCCGCCGCCTTTCATGGTCACCTCGGCGCCGTCCGGCAGCGGCGCGCCGAACTCGTAGCCGGCGCCGAGGGCGTCACCGGCGGCCAGGGCGACGAGGACGCCGGCCGCGCGGTCATTCTGCAAGGGGGTTAGTTTCATGCCATCTCCATCAGGGGGTGTTGGGTGTTCCAGCCGGTCAGGTGGGCCAGCTGGGGGCGGCGCGTGGGAAGTTCGACGGCGATGCCGGCGGCGGACATAGTGCCGGCGGCACGGGCGATGTTGCGGCTCCGGAGCGAGCCATGGGTCCGGACCTCGACGGCCGCGGCGTCGCCGTCGAACGTTCCGAAGTCCATCGACTGGACGTGGGCGGCGAAGTCGCGGGCCCGCTGGCCCGGCATGGGACCGGAGGCCAGCGCCTGGGGTGAGAGGAGCTCCAGATCCAGCAGCACGGAGTCGATCAACTGGCGGTAGTGCCGGCGGAACAGCGTGCCGGTGCCGAAGACTTCAAGGAGCAGCGGCTGCGTCCCCAGCCCGATCACGACGCCGCGCTGGCCCTCCAGCGGTGCCGGGGCAGCGGTGGCGTCGAAGCGGTTGTGCGCGTTGTCCTTGAACAGGTCCATGTGGTCCAGCAAGGAGCTGGTCACCGACGCGCCGCGGGCCGCGTCGAAGCGGCTGACTCGCTCCCAGATCCGTTCCTGCCGGTCGCCGCCGCGGCGGCCGTCGAGGTTGTTGGCCAGTTCGGACCAGACGTTCAGTGGTGCGCGCCGTGCCTGCCGGCGGTGGCTGGACTGGCCGGCTTCCCAGCGGCCGGCCTCGACGCAGAAGGTGTCGATGTCGCGGGTTTCGCCGGGGCCCAGGACGACGTCGCGGGCGCAGGTCCGGTGCTGCTGGCCGCCCTCGAGCAGCTCGCCTTCCAGCAGCAGCGCCGGGTGCGGGCCGTTGTTGGTGACGGTGAGCCGGGCGACCTGGGGGCCGCTGGCGAGTTCGGTCACGGCGACGTCGGCGTGGGTGCCGGTGCTGATGCCGAGGCTGCCGGAGCCGGAGGTCCAGATGGGGAAGATGCTGAGCGGGCCGAGCGTGCTGCCGGCGCCGACGTGGAGCTGGGGGACTTTCATGGGAACCTCCGGTTGATTTAGATCAGTTCTGCGCTAATTGACTTCAGTATGCACGGCTTGCATCTTTAGCGCAATACTGCAATAAATAATCCTGTGAAGGATTCCCAGAACGGCCCCGGAACGTCCCTGCTCGACTACCCGCGCCCCTCGGTGGCGGTGGATACGGCGGTGTTGACGGTGGCGGACGGTTCCGTCTGCGTTCTGCTGGTGCGGCGCGCGGAGGGTCATCAGCACGGGCGGTGGGCGCTGCCCGGCACCTTCCTGCGGGACCGCGAGACCCTGGCGAACGCGGTGCTGCGTTGCCTGCGCGAGAAGGCTGGGATCTCCGGGCGGGTGCCGCGCCAGCTGCAGGTCTTCGACGACCCGGCGCGCGACGACCGCGGCTGGGTGCTGTCGGTGGCGCACGTGGACGTGGTGCCGCTGGCAGCCCTGGGGGAGGCGCTGAAGTCCGACGGCGTCCGGCTGGCCTCCGTGACCGGCGAACCGGAGCTAATCGCCGGGCTTCCATACGGGCACTCGGACATTGTCGCGAAGGCGGTGGAGTGGCTGCGGGTTGCCTATGTGGAGATGCCGGACCCGGGGGCGCTGCTGGCCGAACCGTTCACGCTGAAGGACCTGCGGGAGCTGCATGAGACGGTGGCGGGCTCGACATTGATGCGGGATACGTTCCGGCGGTTCATGGAGCCGAAGCTGAAGGGTACCGGGCAGATGTCCGACGGGACCCGGGGGAGGCCGTCGCGGTTGTGGGCGCGGGGCGAGGCTTGAGTACGCGACGTGCTGGGGTCCGCAATTGTAAAACCCGGAGAAGTGGCACGCGCGCGGGTATTGTCGCTTTGTGCCATTTAGTTCCGGGGAGCCACTAGTTTCTCTCGACGATGACCCGTTGGTCTTGGAATCGGCAGATATTTTCTCTTGCGAGCAGGAGAAAATATCGCTACTGAGTCACATATTGGCGGATTATGTTGACCTGATGGGCAGCCTACGCCCTCCCAAGAACGAAAAAATACATGAGAAGACAACACAGGTCTCGCAGGTGGCCATAGTTGTAACCAGTTCCAAGTACGGTGGGACATATTTACGGGCAACAGCGCGGGCGATGTGCACACCCACTAGTCTGATGAAGGTTTTTTGCGTTGGCGGTAGCGCCAGTTGGGGGATTCAAATGGTCCTGGGGAGGTCGGCGTCTCATGTCGATGGATGACCTGGTCTATCGAGGGCTGAAATCTGGGCTTGCTTGGCTGAAGGAGATCGGGGCCCAGCGGGTCCTCGTTCGAGGCGAACTAGCGACGCTGGACGTCGAAGAGCTGGAGGCGCTCGACGCCGACGTCCGTCAGCTCCCGCCCGGATATTCCGGCGGCAATCTCGGCAATCTCTTCAACGGTGTGTACGGGGTCTACCGCAAGGGTCGATGGGAAGCCCTCGTCATCCGTGGAGAGGGCCAAGAAAGGCCAAATGTGACCGCCCGCCATCGATTCACTGCGGACGGGGGGATGCGTCACCTCGCAGAGGCTCGAGAAGACCTGGTTGAGCAGTGGGAGGACGGTCTGCCCTTCATCGGCACAAGTTCATTCGCGCCCGAGGACGTCGTAAAAGTGCTTGGGCGCGATCGCATTGGTCGGGTGCGGCGGATAACTCGCACGGGCGCGGGCTACGTGATTGACGTGAGCATCGACGGGGAGCTTCACCACGTCGCGCCCGAGTCCCTCCAGAAGGTGGATGGAGACCCACGCGACCCAGCGTTCTGGGTATCCTCGGTACCCGCTACGGCACGGGAGATCGCAATGACACTGACGTGGACGAAGTTGCGCGAGCCGCTCTCGAACACCCTGTACTCCTACCGAGCGACAAAAACGGTCTTTCGTGCCTACCAGTTCATCCCTGCGCTCAAGATCCTCAACTCTCCGACCGGGCGGCTACTTCTGGCGGACGAGGTGGGCCTCGGAAAGACGATCGAGGCGGGACTGGTGTGGAGCGAGCTGGAGCAAAGGTCACCGCTTCGTCGCACGCTTGTGGTCACGCCTTCGTCCTTGACTCACAAATGGCGCATGGAGATGAGCCGGCGTTTCGATCGTGACCTCGAGGTTATTAAGCCTCGCAAGCTGGCTGACCTCGCCGAAGATCTCCTGGCCGGTCGGGACCCTGAAATCCACGCGATCATCTCGGTGGAGTCCCTCCGCAGTGCCAGCGACGTGCTCGAGCAGCTGACCCGGATCCGACCGAGATTTGATCTGGTCATCGTCGACGAGGCCCATGTGTTGCGCAATGCCGGAACGAGGTCGAACCTGCTAGGCGGGTTGCTGTCCGATTGGGCCGATCACTTGTTGTTCTTGTCGGCCACCCCCATTAACTTGCGCTCTGAGGACCTGTACAACCTGCTGACTCTGCTCGACGACGGCATGTTCCAGGACTCCCAAATCTTCCATATGCAGCTCGAGCCGAATAAGCACCTCAACGCGATCGAACGCGGCATATCTCACGGCTCGTCCGGCTCAGCATTGCGCCACCACCTTCGGGCCATCGAGACACTGCCCTTCGGCCGCGCCGTCGCTGACCGCCCGGACTACGCACGCTTAGAGGAGCTCCTTGACACCGCTGCACCTCTGGAAGCGGGCCAACGGGCCGAAGTCAAACGCCTCGTTTCCGAGCTGAACACCTTGAGTGGCGTGCTCTCAAGGACTCGGAAGGTGGACGTACCTGACGCCAAGGCAGTACGCGAACCTCATCAGGTAGTCGTGAACTGGTCGCCGGACGAGAAGGACTTCTACGACCGCGTCGTCGACCACTGCATGTCCCGGGCCCGCGCACACGGAACGCCACCCGGCTTCGCCATGCAGATGCCGCTGCGCCAAGTCGCGAGCTGCCTGCCCGCCATGCAGGAGCGACTCTCTGCCAACGCTGACCGGTTTGCGCGCTCGGTGGAGGATTACGACGAGGAGTACGGCGAAGAGGACCTGGCGGAAATGCGCGAGGACTGTACGTCCTTCGAGTGGCATGGCGAGGACTCGAAGTTTGAAGCCCTGCTGGAGAAGCTCACGCACTTGCGCGAACAAGGCTTGCGTCAGGCACTGATCTTCTCCACCTTTCGGGGGACCATCGCGTACTTGGCAGAACGCCTTAGTTCAAACTTCAGGGTGAAGCAGCTCCACGGCGGTATTCCCATGCTGGAACGCCAGCCCATCATCGATGCCTTTCGGGACGGGGAATTCGACCTCCTTATTGCGAGCGAGGTGGCATCGGAGGGTCTGGACTTCGAGTTCTGCAACGTACTGGTGAACTACGACCTGCCCTGGAACCCCATGCGAGTCGAGCAGCGAATCGGGCGTTTGGACCGATTCGGCCAAAAGCACGAGAAGATCCTTATCCTCAATATGCACGTGCCGGGGACCATCGAGTCCGACATCTTGGAACGCCTGTACACCCGAATTGGCGTATTCCAGAACTCCATTGGAGACCTCGAACCGATCCTCAGGGACGACTTCCGTGACTTGGCTAACCAAATCCTTGATCCGCGCCTGGACGACTCCCAGCGAAGGCAGCGCGGGGAAGAAATCGCAACGGCTATGGAGACGAGGGCGGCGAACCTTCGGCGCCTGAATGAGGAGCGCGGTACTCTGTCCACGATTGATGGGATGCAGGTCGAGGGCCTCTCGGAATCAGGGCCAGCCGACGGGCGCTACGTCGGAACCACTGAAGTGCGCACCCTCATTGAGCACATACTGCGAGTCACTGGAGGAAAGCTCGAGAAGTCGGAGCATCCCGGCATCCTGCTGTTGCGGGGAAGCAATGAGCTCTCCGACCTCATCCATCGCTTTCGAGGCACCCAGGGAGCGAGCCGTCGGTCAGCGATATTGTTCCAAGGCCGTATCAGCAACGGAGAACCAATCGAAGTGACCTTCGACGCCGACCTGGCAAGCACGAGAGACGTGGAACTCCTATCTCTCCGACATCCCATCGTTGACGTGGCACTGCACCAACTGGAACACGACAGGCTCGGGTTGCATCGTTATGGCATAGGCAGGCTTGCAACGCTGCCGTCCGGTTCTCGCTATGCCGTCACGGTGGACTTGGTAGCGTCGACCGGGGTGAGGCCGACCAAGGAATTGTGGTCAACGGCGATCGATATCCGGACCGGGGCCGTTGCGCCAGACGTGGGCATTCAGTTGCTGGAGGCCGTGGCGAACGGATCGCTGGAAGAAGCTACTGGAACCACACCAACGCCAATGGAGCCCTTCCTCACATCGCTCAAGGAGGCCAGTTGGGCTCGACACCTTGGGGAGGAGTCACACAGACGTTCGGACAACGAGGTGTTGGTAAGGACCCGCCTAGACGCACGCAAAGCGAGTCTTCAGGTCAAGATCCATAAGGCGAGAGCCACGTTGGAGGTCGTTAAGGAGCGAGAACGCGATCCGAGAGTCATCCGGATGGCAGAAGGTCGCATCCGAAATCTCGGTCAAGACCTCGAGCAGCTTGAAGCCGAGCTGGAGGGACAACGGGCCTTCTCAATGAGCCGCAGGGCGGTCGCAGTGATTGAGGTCGTCGGTCCGGCTACTTGACGTCCCAGTCACGGCGTTCCATTGGCTGCCAGTCCGGGTCCTTGACAGGAAGGGCAAGGCGGGCGAAACCCCCCGTGAGCACCGGCCAGCGCGTGACGCGGAATGACTGACTCGTTCCGCGGCCATCTGTGATGTTGACGTGCCCCTCGGGGGATAGGTCGAAGCGGACACCATCATGGCCGAAGGCAACTTTCAATCCAGGCACGTCGGTTTCCTTGTGCCTCAGATCAACAGGCGTTCCGTCCATCGCATAGACAGCGAGGCGGCCGTAGCCAAGTGTTGGCAATGATCGAGCTGAATCGCGATTGACCGCGGTGGCGCCGTGTGGCCACTCGTACCTGAGCCGGTCCCGGCTCTGCGCTTGCCACCATTCGTAGAGCTTCGTGTGCGCTCGGTAGAGCGGCACACGGGTCAGGTCCCCGCCTCCGGCCGAGAACTCGAGCACGAAGTCGAAGGCGGGACGATGCAGGTTCACTTGCTCGTAGGAAGTGCTCTCGGCAAGCCCCGCAACTATCGCCTCCCGCGCACCGTTCCTGCCAGGGAAGGTGTGGAGCTTGGCAGCGGGGAGCTTCCTGCTGAGGAACTTTTCCACAGCGGAGGCGCGGCTCATGCCCCCGGCAAGGAGAACGTGATGAACGTTCGAGGTGAGGCTCTCCTCCGAAATCTGGCGCAGGGCAGATGTGACCGCACCGTCGGCACGGGTCAGGTATGAAGCGCGCAGGGTCGAGAGGATCAGGTTCCAGGCGCGTTCCAGTTGCGGACGCATGGCGTCCTCCAGCTGCTCGCGGGTGTAGTGCAGGCTAGGCAGGTTGCCGCCCTGATAGCCGACATGCACCTGCGTCTCGTGGTGTGTCGAGAGGTCAACCTTCGCCTCAGCTGCCGCGCGCATCAGGTAAGCCCTCGCGAGATCAGCGTCGGGCAACGTCTCGAGCTCGATCCCTTGGTCGCGGAGAGCGATCTCCAGGTCAGCGGCGATCGTTCCGTCGAGCACGTCACCGGCCTCGTTGAGGCCATCTGAGGCGAGGACGTATATTTCCGGATCCCTCAGCGGACCCGTCGTGACGTCAAGGACGGCGACGTCGAGCGTGCCTCCGCCCATGTCGAACACGAGCACGCGCTCTTCGTCGAAGTACGCCCTCTGTTGCGTTCGCTGCCCGATCCAGTTCAGTCCAGCGGCGATCGGCTCGTCAATCAGAGTCGAGGGGCCGACGCTGAAGCCCGCCATCTCGGCGAGGCCGAGCAACCGTTCACGCTGATCGCCGTCCCACATTGCAGGGCATCCGAGCCGCGTGACTCCTTTATCGGAGATCGGGAGCCGATCAGCGCGGGCACGGTTCGCGATCTCGCGAAGGACCGCGCCGATGACCTCGTCGGCGTCGCGTTCTATGGAACCGTCCGCACTTCGGGCGACTACCGCGCGTCCGGTGATGCAACGCTTGACTGAAGTGATCAGAGCGGCGGGATTGTGCGTGAGCGCGTCCTCGCCGACCACCAAGGCGTCACCGCAGACCGCAGCCGCCGAGGGCATCCACGATTCGGCGTGACCGATCGGGACCACCGTTGGTCTGCCCGCCGGCAGGCTTTCCGCGATCAGCGTCGTGCTCGTGCCAAAGTCGACACCCAGATACTGCTCTCGAGCCACTCCCACTCCTAATAGGTTCGTTCAACGAGGGCGCGCACGAGAACGATCTCATCGGCCCCCTCGCCCCATGTATATCCGATGCCGGTGACAGTCACGGGTGTCTTGGGCAGTGGCGGCTCCCCTATGACATCGTGACGCTGTGGGTCATAAGGCTCCGTCCGGCCTGGGACCCCCGACGGAGTCAGTCCCTCACGTGCGGCCATCCGTCCTACCCGCTCCCGGATGCGCTGCGCGGACTGACTGTCGGCAGCCCCGTCGACGTACGCGCAGAGCTCCGCAAAGGCGCGCATGACGTCGATCCGGATCTGGCGAGACTGAGATTCGCGAAGCTCGTTGGTGTTCGCGGCGGCCTCGCCAAGTTGTGCCTCCACGCGGTGCCGCCGGGCATCACTCAACCGCACGGCTTCCTGGGCCTTGCCGAGAAGCTCCGTCATTTCCGTCGCCTGGCGAGTGAGAGCCTCTGCTTGGTGAGCAAGCTCGGTTATCCGAGTCTCATTCCTGAGGCCCACAAGCCAGGCCCGGCCAATGTTGTCATCCCGTAGTACTCGGTCGAAAGCTAGCTGAACGGCGCTTTCATCCATGAGGCGAGCAAGTGCAGTAGGGGCGGCGAGTGACGTAAGCAGCTGACGCCTCGTGGTGGCTGACGCAAGCCGCTTGACCACCAAGGGCTTGACTACGGCGGACGCTATGGCGTCGCTCTCGAGCGCGCTGGCCAGTGGCGTGGTGGCCACCGCGGCCAGATCGTCAAACTCCACTCCACGCCACCACATTGCGTCTGAGAGATTTGCTGGATGATTGCGCCAGATCCAAGCCAGAACGCGTGCCCTTGGGCCGTCAGCATCCAGCGGAACGGAGGTGAGCCGCCGAGCAACGGCAGACTTGTCTTGTAGCGCGAGATTCTTCCAGGAATTCTGGTCCATCGCGCCTATGACGGTCGCCAGAAGCTCGGCGACCCACGCAGCCTTCTTGGCAGCATCCTTTGGCGTCTCCACCTCTTGGGTAGCACGAAGGACAGTATCCAGGCTGAGGAGACCAACCGATGGCGAGCTCAACAGCCTCCGAATCAGGAAGTCCTTGGCGCGCCTTAGGTCCTGGACTCTGGCAGACGCCGGCTCAAGACCGCGCAACTCTGCCTCTGCCGCATCGATTAGAGCGGCCGCACCCTCGGGCCCCGCCAATTGCACCGCGTCAATTGCGTTGATCGTCTTGCTTTCCCGCGGTAGGGCCTGCAGGATCAATGCCGCTCGACCGAGCGCCGGAACGGCCGCCTTAAGGGCATCATCGGACAGCGAGTCCAAAGCGATTCCAGCTGCCAAAGGATTGCGCAGGGCACTCTCCAGTAGCCTAAGCCAGTTCTCAGGCAGTTGGCCTGAGACCGAAGTCGCGTGGACGAGTTCGACAGCCGGGTGGACCAGGCCGCCGTCGGCGCTGTGTGCGCTGCCTCGGACCTCGCCCCGGATTTCTGAATCCATTGTCCTGCCGACAGCGCCATCGGCGCCCTGTGGAGCAGCGTCACCGCCCCGCTCGGCATTTCGGGCGTCGGGTTCCGTCGCCACAGTGTTCTCTTCTTTGGCTGTCCATCCCCGCGATTGGGCGGTTATGTCAGCCGACACTGCATCGAGCGGGGCCTGCCCCACCCAGGTGTACCGGAGGCTCGCACCCTTACCCGACGCCTTGACATTCTCGTTAGCCTCAAAAGTCTGGCGAGCCCGCTTCCACAAGGCGCTGACATCACCGGTGAAGACCTCTTCGACACTCGCGATGAGGTCTTTGCTCGACATCGGCTTCGATGAGTCGAGAAGAGCGAACGCGAAAGCCTGGGCGGGGGAGGAACGCGCGAGCTCTGAGGCGCCAGCCGGATCGACGTACTTTCGGTGGCGTAGCCCGCCAGCCACGGTGCAAAGTAGCATGTGGTCCCCATCAATACCGAGCCGGACATCATCTGTTGACCCGTCACTCCAATGAACAGTGACCTCAACATTCCTGCGGTCGACGATGAGTCCCTCTCGACGGACCGCCCGAGATTTCCTATCGAGGTCCACGACCACCTGAGGCACTTTCACCCGCGTATTGTATCCACAGCACCGGCTTCAACCAGACACCATGGAGGGAGCGAGGAGGTATATACGCAAGAACCAAAGCTCTGGTTGCTGCCTCGAAGTCTCTACGGAGCTGACCGGAGCATCCGGCCCATGAAGTCCCAGAGCGCAATCTTTGTCGACGCAGAATCCCTACTGGCCGTAGGCGGCGCCAAGGTCGCCGAGACTTCGCTGAGCTCGGCGTCTAGTCTCGACTTCGAGAAGGTCATCCAAGGACTCACAGCCCGGTGCTGACGGTGGCGGAGGGGCGCGGTGCTGGTGGTGCGCCGCGCGGACGACCACCAGCAAGGAAAATGACCCCTGCCGGGAACCTTCGTGCATGAACGCCAGACCCTGGTTTACGGTGCCCCGGTGCCTGCGCGAAAAGGCCGGGATCTCCGGGCAGGTGCCACGATAGCTCTCATTCTTCGATGAGCCGGGCCGCGACGACCGCGTCTGGGTTCTCTAGGTGGCTCACGTGGACGTGACTCCCCTGGCGGCTCTGCCGGCACTGGAGTCTGACGGCGTCCGACCGGCTTCCGTGACGGGGGAAGGTGAGCTGTTCGCTGAACTGCCGGACGGCCATGCGGACATGGTGGCGAGGGCGGTGGAGTGGCTGGGGGCTGTCTACCGCGGGGAGGCCGGCAAGGTTGTGGGTGAGGGGACGGGAAGAAGCAGGCGCAGATCGGGGCTCCAGGGGGACGAGACCGTGAATCTGCCGGTGTTCTGACTCCGATTGTCCTATTGTGGCCAAAGAATAACGACACTAGGTCGCACGGAACTTCGGGGGGCAACATGAAATCGTCTTCTCTACAGCAAAATTCGCTCGCTGCACATGGGTGGTGGCTGGCATCGGAGGTCGCCAGGCGGCACAAGAACCTGACCCTCTCGACGTGTGTCGAAACCATGGGACTGGATGAGACTTTAGGGCTATTCGATACTGAGACTCGATTGCTTGCCTTCATCTCTGATGAAGTTCCAAATAGGGCGGTTGTAGACGGCAACGTATCGGCGACGTGGGCGTACGGCTGGAGCAAGATACTGGAACTTCCGCCCCGTGAAGCGATTACCACTGTCGAGCGACAATTGCAGATTAATGTTCCGCATCATGCGTTGGAGACGACTGAGCAGACTCTGGTATATCGACTAATTGCGAAGCTGATAGCCAGCAGGGTGTGGTCCGGGGATACGTGGAGGGCATTCTCAAGCAGTTACTACGATGCCTTGATGAAGAGCTTTGTACCTAGCGATGCCTTGGAGGAGTTTCCATCGGCCTTGGATAAGTTCGAGGCACGTTACGGCCGGGGTGGCGTGGCTGCTGGCGCGGACGGCTTCTGGGTAATCTACAAGAATGGGGATGGGGTCTTGGCTCTCGACGAGGAGGCGTATGTCCACTTTCCCGACGATCGGCCGCCCGTCTGCCTCATGCATCGGTTCAATAAGTTGGAAAGAAGCATCGATGCGTTGACACTCAATTGTAGTTCTCAGTTCCTCACGACAGGCGTTTGATGGGTGCCCGGGAGATGGCGCTCTTGAACGTTCTCCAGCGACGTCACGGGCCGCTCATCAAAGTCCGGCGTGCGAGGATGGCTGACCTTCCCTCGCACGCTCAGCGTGAACTTCTACACCTATATCGATGCCTTGGCGGTGTCCTTGACTCTCCTATCCTGGCTCCCGGGGATTGGGATTTCGCCTTCGCTGACGGACTCCTAGTTGAACTGGATGAGGATCTCCACTTCAACCGCTATAGAGCGCTGACGCTCGACACGACATTGTCCCCCGAGCTGCCGTGGACAGCCGCATACCAACAGCATTGTCTCTACGGTGAGGAGATGTGTTGGAAAGCCGGGCGACTCGGCGGGAAGTGGACGTCTGCGCCCACCGTAAGAATGTTTGGGACCGGCAGCGCCCCAGGGGTTCTCACGTCCGGGGGCTCCCCGCGTTGGAAGCAGCGAGCACTCTACGACGCCGTCAAGGATGCCTTCGCCATACACAACGACCAACATCGCCTCGCGCGGATATCTATCCACGACATCGTTGCCGGTGTTAGCGTCAACGATTACTTGCGCGCTAAGAGGGGCGTGTCCGAATCTGCTGTTCATGAATTTCTCGCTGCAAGAACTACAACGATTCATCGGAGCAAATAGGGTCACCTCACGACAAAGTCGAATGCCCGCCCAGTCATGTCGTACCCTGGCGCAGTGACTAACTTCATTGGGGGAAAGGCAGCCGAGCAGCTGCCCGAGGGCTTGTATGAACTACTCAGCACGGACCTACTCGGCACACGCCTGAATCAGGAAGCCGAACTGCAGCCAGTCTTCGCAGAGATTGAAGACGAAGACACCCCTGACATCCTCTCTCGCCACGTAGCCGACGCCGTCCGGCGGGCCCTCTCCGCAGCCAAACCCACCGACCGCGTCGCCCTCGCGAACAAGCTCCTCCAGGAACTGAACACCACAGACCGCATCGCGCCCGGTCCAACTCAGCTCCAGTCCCTGCACCGCCCAGACACGCTCAAACGCCGCAACCTACGCCGCCCCGCCACCAAGCTGAGCGACTCGGCCCTGCTCACCAACAGCAAGGACGATCCCAACCTCGCCGCAGAACTCAGGACCGAGATCGAATCCGCCGACACGGTCGACCTGCTCTGCGCCTTCGTCCGCTGGACCGGCCTCAGGCTCCTCGAACCAGCCCTCGCGCAACTCAAGGAGCGCGGCGCCAAACTCCGCGTCATCACCACCACCTACATGGGCGCCACGGAACGCCGCGCCATCGACGAACTCGTCCACCGATACGGCGCCGAAGTGAAGATCAACTACGAAACCCAGGCCACCCGCCTCCACGCCAAGGCCTGGCTGTTCCGACGCAACTCCGGCTTCGACACCGCCTACGTCGGCAGCTCCAACCTCAGCCAGGCCGCGCTCCTGGACGGCCTGGAATGGAACGTCCGACTCAGCTCCGTCGGCACGCCCACCCTGCTGCAAAAGTTCGAGGTCACCTTCGACAGTTACTGGGAGCAGCGAGCCTTCCAGCGCTATGATCCGGAACGCGACGGCGAAAAGCTGGACGCCGCGCTGGAACGCAACGGCGGCAGGCGGACAGCAATCCCCGGGGCAGCCACCGGCCTCGAACTCCAGCCCTTCCTGCACCAGGAGGAGATGCTTGAAGACCTCGAAGCCGAACGGCTCAAGGGCTTCAACCACAACCTCCTGGTCGCCGCCACCGGCACCGGCAAAACCGTCATCGCGGCCCTGGACTACAAGCGTCTCTGCGAAGCAGCGGGCAAAGACCTGAAGCTGCTCTTTGTCGCACACCGCCAGGAAATACTGAAGCAGGCTATGCGCACCTACCGTGACGTCATGCAGGACGGCGCCTTCGGCGAACTCTACGTCGGGGAGCACAAGCCACGTCAGTGGAAGCACATCTTCGCCTCGGTCCAGTCGCTCTCGATCCTCGGCATCGAGCAGCTGGAACCGGACTTCTTCGACGTCGTCGTCATCGACGAATTCCACCACGCCATGGCGCCCACCTATCGCCGGCTGCTGGACCACCTGCAGCCGCAGCAGCTCCTCGGACTGACCGCGACGCCGGAACGCGGCGACGGCGTCGACGTCGCCCAGCAGTTCTTTGACGGCCGCACCGCCAGCGAACTGCGCCTCTGGGACGCCCTGGACGCCGATCTCCTGGTGCCGTTCCACTACTTCGGCGTCTCCGACGACGTCGACCTCAGCCAGCTGGAATGGAAGCGCGGCAACTACGACACCGCCCAGCTGAACAACCTCTACACCGGCAATGACGCCCGCGCCGCCAAGGTGATCCGCGAACTCCGCGACAAGGTCACCAGCACCGAGCAGATGCGGGCCATCGGTTTCTGCGTCTCGGTCCAGCACGCCCACTACATGGCGGAGGTCTTCAACCGTGCCGGCATCGCCTCCGTCGCCGTCGACGGGAGCACCGACGAAACCGAGCGGGCGGCGGCGCTGAAACGTCTCGCCGCACGCGAGATCAACTGCATCTTCGCCGTCGACCTCTTCAACGAAGGCC
The DNA here is from genome assembly GCF_056397125.1 of Arthrobacter sp. 05N425. Taxonomy (NCBI): domain Bacteria; kingdom Bacillati; phylum Actinomycetota; class Actinomycetes; order Micrococcales; family Micrococcaceae; genus Arthrobacter; species Arthrobacter sp. 05N425. The sequence goes on along the minus strand of NZ_JBFTMU010000005.1, from coordinate 63,752 downwards.
TGGACCTGCCGCAGGTGGACACCATCCTGATGCTCCGGCCCACACAGAGCGCCACGATCTTCCTCCAGCAACTGGGACGCGGGCTGCGCCGCGCCGAGGGCAAGGCTGTGCTGACCGTCATGGACTTCATCGGCCAGCAGCGCCGTGAGTTCCGCTTCGATCTGCGCTACCGGGCGCTCACCGGCTACGGGCGCAAGGAACTGGAGAAAGCTATCGAGGACGAGTTCCCCTACCTGCCGTCGGGCTCGCAGATCGTCTTGGACCGGGTGGCGCAGAAGGTGGTGCTGGACAACATTAGGGCGCAGCTGCGGTTCAACCGGGCGCAGCTGGTCCGGGACATCGCCTCGTACGCGGAGACCGAGCTGGAGACTTATCTGGAGCGGTCCGGGAACGACGTGAAGTCGATCTACCGGTCGACCAATGATTCGTGGACCGGCTACCTGCGGCGGGCCGGCCTGATCGAGGGGTTCTCGCCGTTGGAAACGGTCCTCAGCGGAAGGATTCGGGAGCTCTCCGACGCCGACGAGAAGAAGCTCCTCGGCCGGATGGCCGCGCTGATCCACGTGGATGATCCCGAACGCGCCGACGCCTATTCGATGCTTGTCGGTGCCGACGCGCCACGTTACGTTGAGCTCGGCATGCGGGAGCAGACATTCGCCCGCATGCTCTTCTACACGCTCTGGGACGGCGGCGGCGGCTTCCAGTCGTACGACGCCGGCCTGGACTATTTGCGCGGTTACCAGTTTGTTTGCAGCGAGATCCGCCAGCTTGTGAAGCTCGGCGTGGCCGCGTCCAAGCACGCCGCCAAGGGACTCGGGGCGGGGCTGCAGCATGTTCCGCTGCTCTCGCACGCGACCTACCGGCGTGAGGAGATCCTGGCGGCCCTGCAATACGGTTCGCTGGAGCTGGGCAAGAACGTGCAGCACCGCGAAGGTGTGGCCTGGTGCCCGGCGACGTCCACGGACGCCTTCTTCGTCACGCTCAACAAGGACGACAAGAAGCATTCGGCAACCACGATGTACAAGGACTACGCCATCAGCCCGGAGCTGTTCCACTGGGAATCGCAGAACGTGACGTCCCCCGGAAGCCCGACGGGCAAGCGGTACCTGGACCGCGCCTCGCACCGCTCGAGGATCCTTATCTTCACGCGCGATACCTCGGAGGATGAGACCGGGCTGACCGTTCCGTACACGTGCCTCGGCCAGGTGGACTATGTGCAGCACTCCGGGGAGAAGCCGATTGCCATCACCTGGAAGCTGCACCGGCCTATGCCGGCTGATGTATTCGCGACGGCTGCTGCGGTGGCGCAATGAATTCAAATGGCCGGGAATGCCCAATGTGTGAAAAACACCTCGGCGTGCTTGCTGACATGGCCAGGATTCCGAATCACACGAGTCCGCGAGGCCGCTACTGTTCGGCATCCGGATGGTCGTTCTCCACGGTCGAGGCACAAATGAAACCCGTGGTCATCGAACCCGAGCCGGACAAGCAGATACGGATGGGTCGATGCCCTTCCTGCGGGCAAGAGAAGCAGCTGCTTACTGGGTCAACGCTCGTTCCAGCCCACAGGTGGAAGACCGGCCCGCGTTGCTCGGGCGGCGGCCGGGAGGCGGAGTGCGTCCGCATACGCCGCCCCTTTCGGCCGAACTACGGTTTGCCTGAGTTTGGCACCGAAAGTGTCAGGGCTGCGCCGTCGTCACCGCCGGGCACTGGCAAGAGACGCTAGGATGTCGAGCCGACTTCAGCCCTCATCAGTCTGTAAGTGCTGCGCGCCGCTGTCAATCGACCGGTCACGCCCGGCCCAAGTACCCAATAATGAGTCATTACTGCCGGTGTTGTAAGTTGAACGATATTTGGAATTCCAACATCTGCGGGGGAAATGATGGCGTCTGTTGCTCGCTCGAACGAGAAGGGATGGCAGTGTCCTGCCTGTCGCAAAACCCTGGCGGCGAAACCCCTTGCCGGCCGAGTCACGAAGCACGCAAATGCGAAGGGGGATTTCTGTAGCGGCGTAGGTAAGCCGGCTGTAGACGTCTCGGCAAATTCGGCCTCGAAGGGTGGTCGGGGGACTCGAGGAAAAGTCCTAGGCAGGAAAAAGAGTTCGAAGTCTGCGCCCCGCCCACCGTTTCCAATAAAGTCATCAGAACGGGCAGTCGCGGGCGTCAGGGAACGTCCTGCAATGCTCCCCAGTAAGAAGGCAACAGGTGCGTTTAGCCATCCTAAAAGCCGAATGAAGGATGAAGATCACTGGTCGCTGTTTCAGGACGCCCCTCGCCAGGACATCGAAACCGACGGCGGCTGGCGCAGAGTGAGGCTCGGCACTTCACAAGGCACGGGGAAGCGGCGCTGACGTCGGTTCAGGCACTAAGGCCGCAAATTCAGCGGCTCAATCTCAGCCCCGTCCTTGATCAACCCCAGCAGATCATCCTGCCGGGCCTGGCCCAGCGTCAGCCGGTACTTTGCGAGCCCGGCAAGCATGTGTTTGGTCCTGGGCACGTCGCGGCTCAGCGGGTGGTCCATCAGCCGCCGTTCGATCTTGTGTGCTCCCGGGTGTATCCAGTGGGGAGCGAACTCCGTGTTGGAATCTTCGGGGTGCGCCGCAACGTCGGCTGCGGCAACCGAGAACAGCGACTCCCATGGGTCTGTGACCCCCGGCTTCAGCACCTCTGCGCCGTGGGCTTCGGCCACATTCTTCCGCACCGCGTGCCCCAGGTACCGGTGCACCCGGCCCTCGCGCTGTTCGAAGTCGACGGGGCTGCCGGGCACGTTCCAGTGGATGACCGAGTGGGCCCACCAGTGGAAGTCGATGCCTTCCTGGCCCACCGATGTGGACGCAAGCACAAACGGCCAGAAGGGGCTGTTGAAGGCCCGGCGGACGTCGGGCATGCGGTTGCTGTCGTCTGTTTTGGCGTTGCTGTAGCGCACCGCGAAGCGGGCTGCCCATGCGGAGATCCTCGTGCGACCCGTCCGGATACTTTGCGAGCATCTGCGCCGGTTTGAGGGACAACGAGCGCCGGGTGTCATCAGCCAGCGACAACAGCTGCTCGGCGGTGACCTCCCCGGGGGCCTGCTGGCTGCGGAGCTGGAAGACGTACTCATCCAGCACAGCCTGGAGGTTTCCGGCTTCGCAGTAGCGCAGGACCTTCTGCCAGCAGTCACCCTCGGGGTAGAGCTTGTCGAGCAGCTCGGTGGCGTCGAGCCGGTTGAACAGGGTACGCAGGCCGGTCGCCGCTAACAGGGCGGCCTTCCACAGCTCGGCGCCGTCGAAATCGTCCGGAGCCACACGCTTCAGGGCGCGGTAGATGCAGTTGGCGGGGGAGTTGACTGCCAGGTCTTCGATTCCGTCCTCCCAGCCCGCCGGCTCGCCGCCCACGGCCGCGAGCATCCGGTCAACGTGTGCGAGGTAGAGCCCGGCCTCGGCGCCACCTTCCTGCTCGGTGTCCCCGTCGTCCGGGGCTTTGCCTTGCCGCTGGGTGAGTTCGTCCAGCTCCTGCAGCTCACGCGCCGCCAGCTTCACGTCGTCGTTCCACTATGCCGGCAGAGCGCCGGGCACCGAGGAATAGGACGCCCATGCACCGAGGCGACTGGCCGGATCGACGACGGCGCCGCCAAGCAGGGCCTTGGAGTCCGCGGCCGCAGCATCCCGCACCGCGTCTCCGGACACGAGGGAACCGCTCATGGAGGGGCTCTCAAGTGGGTCGCCTGACAGCGCCAGGGCCGCGTGGGGGATGAACAACGCCAGCGTGGACAGGGCCTGGGCTCTCCGTCGCGGAGGCGGAACCGGAGCCTGCCGCGGAAGCGTTTGCGGGCCCCAGCCGTGTTTTCACCGTGCAATGGCGACCCCTTGAGGATTTGCCGTTCGGCCTCGTAGGAGAGCATCGTGGTGATCGCCGTCGGACGGCGTTCCAAACCGAGAAGATCGGCTGCTTGGTGATGTCGGCGCCTGCCTCGGCGACGCCTCACATAGCTCCCGCCCTAACCGGGGTAACAAGCTCATCCCGTCACGACAACCCAGCCCCATCACGCGGCAGTGGAACCAGCGCCAAACCCTAAGGCGAACCAAAGGGCCACGCCGCCGGAAACCAAAAAACAACCAGCGATCAGCCCGCCAGCCCGAAGCCGCATCTATCACCTACACGGGCTATAAAAAATCGGGGCTAGGGTCGAGATCTTGGCGAAGTAGGCTCACCATCTCCTGATGGTGGGCTTCGACCTCGCGATCACCCCAGGCGCCCAGCTGTCGCGTCTTCGCCGCCATGAGATGCATTTTGGGACTCTGCTTCTCGATAGTTTGGCGGTAATTGGTGGCTTTTGCGTGCGGCAGGCTGTTGTTGAACTTGGAGTTTGCCCCCACGCTCACTAGAGCGAGGTTTCCAAGTTTGTGCAGGTTGGTAATGCTGACCCGTTCGCCTGATTGTTGTTCATCAGGACTCTGGGGATAAAAATGTTCGATGGAGGTTCGGAACGAGAACATGTAGTCAGCAGAGAGAGCTGGTACCCAATTATTCACGACGAGAAGGTAGTCAACATATGCGAAAACGACACGTGAAATATTGAAACCGACCGGCTCATCTGCGAAGGAGAACGCTTCTCGAACCTTTTCGCGCACGTACGTCTGGAGAAGAAAAACCAAGTCCTTCATGGAGACATTGCCGGGGTTATCCGCTTGCAGAACGTGATGGAGCGTTAGTGTAATCCAATGCATCGTGCGAGGTGATGTGTACGTAACGCGTAGCATCCCCTGCAGTAGCAGAAGGTCGCGTGTTGTGGGGTCGACTGTGTCACTGTCGTCCTTGGAGTCACTTGCGTACGTGTTGCGATAGCCGATTGTGCTTTTGTTTCCGCTTCTCGTTTTCACAACCTTGCGAAGTGACCACTCGCCTTCGTCGGAGTACGTGGCCAAGAACTCGCGCTTTAGGATGAATGCGTCAAATGCTACTCTCGTGCGAAGTAGCAGCGCAATGAATTCGCGAACGCGTTCGGGCCCTTTTTCGGAAAACTCAGTGTTGAACAACTTGATAAGTCGTTTGTCGTCTAGGCCGCCTTCGTCTTCAAGCGGATTTGCTCGGAACTCAAGTAGTTTAAGCGTGTGCAGAAGCAGCGAGTTGAAAGGGATCGTTGAACTGAAGCGATCTGCCTCGGACGGATCTGCTTCATCCGAAGCATTCTTCTCCGAGTAGAACGACAAGGCTTCGTCGATACTCATTGATGAAGCATGCGAAGCGGTGCGCCTACGAGGGTCTGACTTTGGCTCGCAGTGCTCATCAAACGCTTCTAGCAGATCTTCAAAAGATGAAGCGGTCAGCCAAGACCAGTTTTCGTCGAAAAGAGCGTCACGAAGGGACGGATTCCCGCGGGCTAGGTGCCCTTGTACGTAGGCATCCATTTTGGAACACGCATCCCAAACCCAAGCAAAGCACGCACGCTCCGATTCATGAGGAAGGTAGCTCATTAGACGAGCCTTCACAATATCGATCGGTTGTAATTGCGCCCCGCGGGTGTTCATGACCTCGAAGTACCGGTTGAGATCTGTGCTTCCGGGCAACGATGCCCTAACAAGTTGTACGTGATTCAGCAGGTAGTTTCCGAATATGTGGAGGGCGTCGCCTGAAACGTGTTGTTCCATGTACTGCTGGATGATGTTGTAGCCCTGGTGGATTCCGGAATCTTCCAGGCTACCCGGAGCTGTGTTCGCGGAATTTTCCGGGAAACCTCCGTCAAGTCGACGTAGTGCTTCGCTGGAACGTGGACGTGACTCATAGCGAAGGCGAGTGGCGTGATGCTGAAACCTTGGGCTAGCGACACCGTCGGCTCGCCCTAGGAAGGTTAGCAGCAGATACAAGGTAGTAAGTCGTTGCTGTCCGTCGATCACTTCGTACTCCGATGATTCAGATCCTCTGGCCGTGACGATGACGTTACCGAGGAAGTACTGCTCCTCGCCGTGCTCGATCGCGTCTCGAATGTCCCCGATCAACTGTTCGATCTGTTCAGCTCGCCACGCGAAACTTCTCTGATAGACCGGAACTGTGTATATGGCGCTTGACTTGAACAACTGAGCCACCGTGCACAAGTCGGGGCTGAGGGCTTCGTCCTGCATTAGGTTGCACCTCCATTCAGGTGTGAAAAAAGTTCAGGTTCGTGTCCGTCTCTGTATTGTTTCCCTGTCGAACCAAATGTTCTCACAACGCGACCATCTGATGAATTTCGGAATTGTACGAAAGGAGATGTCATGTCATCCTTCCCGTATCCTGCATTGTTTATGGACGCCTGAACTACGCGGAGGTGACGGAGGCGAAGGTCGAAAGACCAGGCAAAGAGATGCTTGCTGGCAAGATCAATGTCCTCGTCCGAAAACTTATTGGTGTAGTAGAGCATTCCCGCAAGGTACAGTTCCGTAACTTTGCGATATCGACCTTGGGTGAGTTTATCTTCGAAGGTTACTACTTCTGGATTATTTTCTAATTCATTCTTGATGGGATATGAGCGCTTCTTAAGAGCGCTTATTTCCTGCAGCATGAAAGTAGCCATTTCAAAGAATGGCCGCCCAGCCAGCAACGGGGCGTCAATTTGAAATCGGCTTCGGAGAACATTAACCTCATCCTCGGAGTTGATAGAGCTCTGCCACTGGCTCATCAGTGGAATCATGCTCTGCGCAGCGGCGTGATACCGGGAACTCGGGGATAGACGTCCCGTGGAGGAGATTCCTTTGAACATGTCTATGTCGTGGATAGTGAATCCTGGCGCAGTTTCACCCTTTGACCATTTTGCAACACGGTATAAATAGAGTGAGAAGAGTTCGTCCAGATTGTCATCTCCGGCCGACTCCCATTCTTCCACCGTGGCAGATTTCAGCGCATCGCTTTCGCGGCGCATTTCGCGAAGGTGGTGCGCCTTCAGCAGGTCGTGTGGCGCGAGAGGCCTTCCGCGATAGTTCTGCGAATCAAAGACCCGGAACGCTTCATCCACGTCATCTGTAGTCACCCGGACCACTTGGCAGTTGTCACGGATGAAAGATGCAAGATCTTGTCGCTCGGCAAGCTGCAGCGATCCCGCCGTGTCCTGGAGCATGCGCCATACTTTCGCCACGGGTGACGAACCGTCCACTGTCGTGAGAGACGGCGATTTCTCTCCATTGAGAATGCGGAGCAGCATTCGCAGGGTTAGGAGTCGTTGTTGCCCGTCGACGACATCGACGTGCGTGCCATTCTCGTGGAGAATTACTGCCCCGAGAACGTAGGGCGCGGCTTGGGTCTGTACGCTTGCAGTGGCCGCCTGCTGGGCGTCTCGAATGTCGAGAACTAAGCGAAGGGCAATGGACGGTGTCCACACGTAGGGCCGTTGATAGTGGGGAATCTTAAGATCATCGTCCAAGAGTTCGCCGACAGACGCCGCACGGACCCCGCGATCGTGTATGGCCACTGCGTAGACTCCTTCTAGTTGACAGCTCTCAAGAGCCTACCTCTGGGCTGTCGTAGATCCCATTGGATCTTCCCGAACTCCACAAGAACTGTTGACCGCGTGGGGGAGATGGCTGCTGACGTCTGGCGCGCCTATTCTGCAAGTCCGAAGGAACCGCGGTGGAGGAAGTGGCAACATGGGTGGAATTGACTCAGGCGCCTCTGTCGGACCACTACGCCGGAACGCGGCGACGGTGTCGACGTCGCCCAGCAGTTCTTCGATGGCCGCACCGCCTGCGAACTGCGCCTCTGGAATGCCCTGGACGCGGATCTGCTGATGCCGTTCCACTACTTCGGCGTCTCCGACGACGTCGACCTCAGCCAGCTGGAATGGAAGCGCGGCAACTACGACACCGCACAGCTGAACAACCTCTACACCGGCAACGACGCCCGCGCCGCCAAGGTGATCCGCGAACCCCGGGGCAAGGTCACCAGCACGGAGCAGATGCGGGCCATCGGCTTCTGCGTCTCCGTCCAGCACGCCCACTACATGTTCACGACGCGCTTGGGTGGAGCTCGTTGGGAAAGTGGTGGGCGGGCCTTCACTAGAAAGCCGTGGTCGGTGCGTATCGTTCACGCACCGACCGCGGTGCGCTTAGTCTGTGGCTTATAGCTCAAGGATGATTCCCAAGGCACAGGGACTGAATGACAGGCATCATCATGGACGCGCGAGCCTGGAGGAATTGCTCGTAGTCCTCTCCGATCTGTCTTGAGCTCTCCGGACTGTAGGGTCCCGCCATGGCCAGTTCATCGAAGGGGATAAGGTGCGAGGCCAGGCGTGACTTTATGGCCTCCGTTCCAAGATCCGCTCGATCGGTTCGCTCCTCCAGATACTGCAGCGGAGGCTTGTTTGAAATGTTTCGATTCGTGCTCCAGGTAATCAGGGCACAGTTCAGGGCCCGCATTGATCTGTTACTACCGATCTGGCTTTCCACATTTAGGAGCGAGTCAGGGAAGAGGTGGTGATACTCCCGAACCTTCAGGTGCTCAGGCGTGACAGCGTGGTCATCAGCAATATCCCGTGCGCCGAGTCGAAGCGACACAGCGAGGATTCCCCGGGCGACTACCTCCCGCGTTTTCGGCCAGCCAGCGCTGGTCAGATCGAACTCGGTTGGGAGTGGGGTGACCGATTCGTCAAATATCGGCGCGGCAGATGCCCACTCAGATATGTCCCCGACAAGAATCTTCTTCAGCCCACGGAAGTCCTGGTGTGCCCTCGAACCGGCTGATTGATCGTAGCGTCGGGTAAGGAAGGAACGCCACAAATACGACCTAGCAAGCTTTCTTCCGTTCCCCGCAGCGTCCAAGGACTTGGGCATGAATTGGTGTATCGCGGCCAGAACTGGCAGAACTACGATCGACGGCAGACGCTGAGCGTCAAATACCTTCTCCGATTCCAAGAACCCGATGGCCCAAGAGATGCCTTCCACGATGTCGTCCCATTCCTGGGCGACCTCGGACAGGTCGAGTTTTTCATAGCTCCTCTGGCCGGCGGGGCGATCTGACCGGAGTGAGGCAACATCCAGGGCCAGGTTTCCTGCGTCAGCGTAACGATGGAGTGACGGGACTTGGGCGCGGAGGTCATCGACCAGCTCGTGCAAGGACTGGCCGACCGCTTCCTCGAGCTGGGCGACGACAATATCGAATGCGCTCAGCCTTACCGAGGACGTGTTCATCTTTATGAAGACGTCCAGAGCGACGTCCTTCGGTGTCGTCATTGGGAGGCTCAGATGGGGAATGTTGTAGTTCCTGACCTTACTTCTGAGGTCGGTGATGCTCGTCTCTATGTCCCTGCTGATTCGAAGATCATCTCCGGCCGCGGCGTCCGCCCAGGCCCGCACGTCTTCATTGCTTTCAGGGTTGAGCAAGCGCAAAGGAATGTAACCGCGTTCCCGGCAATCGACGGGATTGTCACACCAGATTGGGTACCTGGTCTCCCCACGCAGCCATCGGTTCTGGGCCAGAACCCGCGGGACCTTTTCACCCGTTGACTCGTCCTCTTCGTGACGAAGGAAATACGTCCGATCCGGGTAATTGTCGTGGAGAGACCTCCAGAGTGCTGTCAGCCGTTGTTGACCGTCCAAGAGGTGCTCGTGGACACGTTCAGAAGGGGAAGGAGCACTCTCAAGGGCTCGAGAAATGAATGGTTCGTTGTCCCCAACTTCGAGGATGAGTGTAGCCCCAGCCGGAAGTCCTCTGAGTACCGTCTCCATCAAGCCAGCAACCTCATTGTGGCTCCACGCCTCATGTCGTTGAAAACGAGGCAACCGGAGTTGGCCGGTTCTAACTCGTGTGAACCAGTCGGCGAGCGAACGATTACGTGCATCCATGCGAGCTTCCCCATTGTTCTTCTGTTGTGTTGACTAGAGACTATCCATCTATGTCACCCAGACGTTGAATTGGCTTGCGAGTACCGCTCGGAAAGACGATCAGTCGGGGCCTACCCGCATTGTGAGCGCAGCCGTCAGCGCGGTGACGAATGCAGTCTCTGGATGCACTCGGTGCGTATAGCGGTGCCAGCGCGAAGGGTGACGAGGGGCTCCGCCGACCCACCAAACAGGCAGGCCCCTCTCGACGATCTCGCTGTCGAGCCACTCCACCTGGGCCACATGATGCTTGGCGGCTTCGCCCGATGGCTTGCTGATGCCATAGGCCATGAGAACGGCTGACGCTCCATCAAGCGCATGGGCAAGGCTTGGGCGGGCGTCCAGCCAGCCGCTGGGCGAGGTTCCGGCAGCGGTGACGCCGGAGGTGCGGTAGGTGGGCAAACTAAACAGATTGACGATCTCGTGGCGATCGAACCCTAGAACCTGACGCGCCTGCTCCGCGCGGGCAAGAGTGCGTTGCCCGCTGGTCGTGGGAGGGTTGCTTCCAATGATCAAGAGAGTCCCAGAGGATTTCGGAAGAGGCGCGGGAACTTCAGAATGCATGGGAACAAACGTAGCGGATGCCCACCATTGTGCGAGCCCGGTATCCGTCGATCGCTCCACCGAGGACCCGAACGAAACTCACGCGAGCCAGCTTCAAGGATTGTCGCATCACCCAGTAGTATCGGAAGGCTAGAGTCTCAATGCTGGCCGCGCCCCCACGGAGGTGCCGGACGGCGAATTTCACAGGGGGAGCATTGACTGAAGAACGCTGGGTTGAAGTCAGCCCGTCGCAGTTTCCCCATGAGATCGAGGGACTGCGCTATCTCAAGTCGAAGCTGCCCACCACCACGCCCTTCCGAGCATGGACGAACTTCGAGTTCCTGGACAACCAAGGTAGGTGGCATGAAGTTGACGCCTTAGTGCTTGCGCGCGGCCGTCTTCACCTCATCGAACTGAAGTATTACTCCGGCCGACTGCATGGAAACGACACCCAGTGGTTGCGTGACGGCCGACGGGCCGAGGAATCACCACTCCTCCTTGCAAGGCGTAAAGCTCAGCGCTTCAGTTCCAAGCTCAAGGATGAGCTCCGGTCCTGGGCGCGCGAGAAACAAGTCGACATCGCGGACGAGCGCAAAATCATTCCGTTCGTCCAGGAATCAGTGTTCCTGCACCACCCGGGCATGGTCAGCGAATTGAGTGGCACCGCTGCCTCGCATCTGTTCGGTCTCGACGAACGCGAAAACGAGTCGAATCTTCCCGGAATCAGCGACCTCCTTCTCGAGGAGCCCCGCGCGGACCGCGCCATCGGTCAAAACCAGGAAGTCATCCTCGCCGAGCTGATGGCTCGGATCGGTCTCGTCCAGCGGCGCGAACGCACCGCAGGTTCATGGATTATCGAAGACGGCGCTCTGGACGAGGGCGAAGGCTGGCAGGACTGGCGTGCCTACCACCAGGTGGTCAAGCAGGACACCGCCCGTATCCGCTTCCAGGTGTCAGACCCCGGGGCAGGCAATGCAGAGCGAGTCCGTGCGCGAAAGATCGCCGAACACGAATACCGGGTCATGAACCGACTGTCCCACGACGGGCTGCTCAAACCCCGAGATATGGTCGAGTCCGACCTCGGTGTGGGGCTGGTCTATCCGTTCGATGAGTCCATGCAGCGGCTTGATCTGTGGATTGCCGAGCAGGGGAACGGCGTCAGCCTGGCGGACCAACTCAGCATCATCCGGCAGGTTGCAGAAGTTATCGACTACGCGCACCGCAACGCAGTTGTGCACCGGGGGCTGTCGCCAAAGGTTGTATGGGTTGCACGGTCCAACGGTCGCCTTCGCGTGCAAGTAAGTGACTGGCAAACGGCGGGAGCGGCCGCCGCGGTGGGGACCGGACTTTCAGGGGACGACGGCGTCACACGGCTTTTCGGCGCGGACCAGACGTTCGTCGCGTCCGCAGCGGGAGATGACGCCTGGCTGACTGAGGCGTTCCGTGCGCCTGAGGGACGGTGGAGTGCGGCTGCCACGGACCGCGTGGGGTTGGACGTCTTCGGGCTCGGCGCCCTGGCGTACTACGTCGTCACCATGGTTCGGCCGGCGGCCTCTTCACTGGCGCTAGCTGAGCGGTTGCGGGAGCAGGGTGGCTTGGATATCGCCCCGGTACTTCCCCAAGTCGGCGAGGCTCTGCGCAAAGCGGTACTGGACGCCACCCGCCCGGTCCCGCGCGAGCGGCTGCGCACGGTGCAGGATTTCCTCAATGCCTTGGACAGCAGTACGCCTGGACCGAGGGACAGCGAGCCAGATACCGATCCGCTGGATGCGGTGCCAGGAACTCTTCTGGGAGACGGCCGGTTCACGGTCGTCCGCAGGCTCGGCAAGGGATCAACAGCCCAGGGGCTGATGGTCAAGGACACTCGGCCCGACGGCACCGAAACTGAACGGGTGCTTAAGGTCGCACTCAATGACAAGGCTGCGGACCGGCTGACAGCCGAAGCCGAAGTGATCGGGCGGCTTCGAGGCCCCCGCCTGGCCACTCTCGTTGAAGGGCCGTTCAATCTCAACGGCCGTACAGTACTGCTATTGGAGAGTGCAGGCTCCCAGACCCTCGACGAACTGATCCGAGATCGTGGGGGGAGACTCTCCATTGACCTCTTGGAACGCTTCGGCGCGGACCTGCTTGACGCCGTTGTTGCCTTGGATAAAGCTGGCATCGATCACCGCGATATCAAGCCCAGCAACCTCGGCGTCCGGGAAGACAGTCGCAAGGCCAAGCACCTTGTTCTTTTTGACTTCTCGCTTTCCCGGGCGCCGGCTGCCGCCCTCGACGCCGGCACGCCGCCTTACCTTGACCCGTTTCTCGGGGGAGTTCGTCCGCGTTTCGACTCGGCTGCCGAACGGTACGCCGCCGCCGTAGTGCTGTTCGAAATGGCAACTGGACACCGGCCCTACTACGGCGATCCGCTGGCAAACCCGGCAGCTGTTCCGGACGAGGCTACCGTTGAGCCCAAGTCCTTTGACCCATCGGTAGCAGCTTCGCTTGCTGATTTCTTCCGCCGCGCGCTTGCCCGCGATGCGAGTCTGCGTCACGACACGGCGGCGGAAATGCTCTCGCTGTGGCGGGGCGCCTTTACCCACGGAACGACCACAGCGCCGGAGGATGCTGACGAGCTCGCAGCCAAGGCAAAAGTCGAGACCGAGCTCGAGGCAGCCGGCCTATCCGCCCGGGCCTTGTCTGCTTTGGAACCTTTCGGCGTTCGCACGGTAGGGGACCTGGCGGCCGTGGACGCCGTGCGCCTCAACCGACTGTCGGGTGTTGCCGAGCCCACGCGCAAGGAAGTCAAGAGCCGTGCCAAACAATGGCGAGACCGGTTTGGCGCCGGGGACCGTGGCACGGAACTTGGTGCTTTGCCTCCTGTGGAGGACGTCGCCAAGATCTTGACCGACAGCGTGTCTTCCACCCGGTCGCCAGGCCGTGGGCAGATGGTGGCGCTGATCCTGGGCACTGAAGGGCACACGGACGCATTTGCCACCCAGGCTCAGCTGGCGGCTGCTCTTCCGACTCCAGTGACCTCCGGCCGAGCCAATCAGGTTCTCGAAGCGCTCCATAAGTCGTGGGCCGAAGATGCAGAGGCACTCGGGCTTCTCCGCAGCCTCGAAAGCATCGTGGATGAACGGCTGGATGCCCTCGGTAGCGTGGCCAGCATCAATGAGCTGGCTTCGGAGATTCTTCGATCCAGCACGGGCGCCCGCACCCGGGATGACATCGCCCGCCGCTCCGCCTTAGGACTACTCCGCATCGTTGTGGATCGACGGCGTGCACAGCTGCGTGCGGAAGAAGAGCTCGGTGCCATGGAGCTGCGGCGTCGCGATGGCCGGGCGCTCGCCATCGCACGGGAGCCAGGTCTCCTGGACATTGCCGAAGCGCTGGGCAGGGATGCAGACGCGCTACTGAGCGGAGGCTCATTCGGCGAGGCGCTCATCCCCGCGGACCGTGCCCGGACAAGACTCCTGCCCACCGCACAATCGGTCGCCGCGGATAATCCTCGACTTCTCGAGGGCACAAGACTGGTCCGGCTGGCGGCGGAAATGTCCCGGGCTGCCGCCTTCACCGGTGCGGCCGAACTCTACCGGCGCGATCTGGATCAGGCGAAGGCTGTGGCACTCACGTTCCAGGGAATTAGCACCGGGGAGCGGCTCAGCCCCAAAGAAATTCAGGATCGGGTCCATGCGCGCTTCCCCGCGCTGCCGGATCTGCCGCGCCGGCCGACCCTCGATATGGTGTTGGACCAGGCAGGCTTGGGCCTGAAATTCGATGAGGCTTCTCAGTGGTACTACAGTCCCACTGAGGGCGGCGACACCACAGGTCTTCATTCATACATGCCGACCGTGGTGGCTTCCCAGACGGACGATATCGATGCTGGCTCAGTGGCCCGGCGCCTCGAAGAAAGCTCGGCTCGACGCTCTTTCCTCACCCTCGGGTGTCCAGCGGATCGAATCGACAAGCTGGTCAACGTGCTCGAACACGAGTTTAACGCGCGGGTTCTTGATCTCACTGGCATTCTCATGGACGAGATGAAGCGCCTGGCCAACGAGCGCGCGGTTCCGCCGTGGGACGTCCTCGTGGCAGCCGACGCACAACTGGGGGAGAGCCGCGCCGGGAAGGGCCTCGCTGCCGTGGTGAAACGAGCCCTGCCGGCAGTCGAACTCGCCATTTCAGAGGCCGTGATGCAAGAGGACGACGGCGGCACTCCGCGCCCGGTTCTGCTCACCGAAGCCGCTCCACTGGCACGGTACGGGCACGCCCACGTTCTGCGACGGCTGAGCGACTTGGCCGTGGCCCGAGGACAGGCAGTTTGGCTGGTAGTACCGCAGCTGGCCGCGAATCAAGGCCCGCTGCTGGACGGTGTTCCCGTGCAAACTTCACCGAATCAATTTGTCCGTTTCGATCACATCTGGGTCGACACGAAGGCAAACACAATCCTCAAGACCACGCCTGCTATTGGAGTTCCTGAATGACTGTTTCGTCTCAGCTGACCGCTGATTTGCGCAAGCTTGTCTTGCGGTTGGAGGACGATCTGCGCGAACGGTTGGCGCAGGACGATGAGAATTTGTCGCGTTGGAGGGCAGAGCACCAGGGTGCGCTGGATGCGCAGCGGACGTCCTCGGCTTGGCAGGCGTGGCGGGATGACAAGATCACCCAGGCCGCGGTTGCCTGGATTTTGACGACGGTGTTCGTTCGGTTTGCTGAGGATAACGCTTTGGTCCGACCGGTATGGATTTCCGGTCCTGGGGCGCGGCGGCAGGAAGCGCTGGACGCGCAGATTGTGTTCTTCCGTGCCCACCCGGAACTAACAGACCGGGAGTGGCTGCTCGAGCCGGTGGAGTATCTCAAGAAGCTGCCGGCCACCGCTGATCTGGTGCGAGAACACTCGGCGCTGTGGCAGGTCCAGCCGTCAGGACGGATGGCCACGGAAATTCTTGAGTTTTGGAGGCAGACGGACGCCGCCGGACTACCGTCCTTTGATCTGGCAGACACTGAGCTGTCGACACGTTTCCTGGGTGATCTTTATCAGGACCTGTCCGACTATGCGAAGAAGACGTTCGCGCTCCTGCAGACGCCGGAGTTCGTCGAGGAGTTCATTCTCGACCAGACTCTGACTCCGGCTCTGGCGGAGAGGCCGCTGGAGGGTTTCAAGCTGATTGATCCGACCTGCGGGTCCGGTCACTTCCTGCTCGGAGCGTTTGCGAGGCTGACGGATGCATGGGGAGCCGAGGCGCCCGGGATGGACGTGCGTGCCCGGGTTCAAAAGGCCTTGGACGCGGTCCACGGTGTAGATCTGAACCCGTTTGCCGTGGCCATCGCCCGCTTCCGGCTCACTGTCGCCGCTCTGAGTGCCTGCAGCGAGACGTCCTTGGAGCTCGCGCCCGCCTTCAGCTTCCATATTGCAGCTGGTGACTCCTTGCTACATGGGCACGTGCAACAGGAGTTTCGGTTCGAGGGCTTCGACGCCGATGCAAAGCTTTCTGGGTTCGCCTATTCCACGGAGGACAGCGACCAGCTCAAGCGCATTCTCGCGCCGGGCCAGTACGACGTCGTGGTCGGCAACCCGCCTTACATCACGGTCAAGGACAGGACGCTAAACCGGCACTACCGCAACATCTACTCAACTTGCAAGGGTACATACGCACTCACCGTCCCATTTATGGAACGGTTTTTCGGACTCGCCAGGAGGGGCACAGAATCTCAACGAGCAGGCTGGGTGGGGCAGATAACATCGAACTCGTTCATGAAGCGCGGATTCGGCACGAAACTCATTGAAGAGTTTTTGCCCACCTTGGATCTCTGCACCCTCATTGACTCCGAGGGGGCTTGGATCCCAGGACATAACACTGACGGAACGCCTACGACGATCATTGTTGGCCGTAATCAGTCGCCGGTCAGAAGCACGGTTCGGGCTGCACTCAGCAAGGGGAAGCGCGAAACTAGGACAATGGCTGAGAGCGGCGAGCGACCGTATTGGGACGGAATATCGCAATTCATTGATGCTCCCGACGGATACGAGGATGAGTGGATATCTATTTCCGACGTCCCGAGAAACGCACTGGCTTCACATCCTTGGGTGCTAGGTGGCGATGGCGTGACTGAGACTATCGGGATAATCGCCAAGAATCCGTTAAAGCTTCATCAATTGATCGACGGAGAGATCGGGCGGGCAGTTCGGATCGGCGCCGACGAGCCCTATCTCCGCGATCGCCCTGGCCACGGCCCTGAGTCTGTGTGCGCAGTCCCGTTTCTCACAGGGGGTGCCGTGCGCGATTATGCCGCCAATGCACGCGAATTTGTCCTGTACCCGTACAAACATGACGACGCAGGACTTTCCGCCTTGCCGGAGTATTTGTGGCGCTATAGAACGACGCTTCGTGAGCGCTCGACCTTCAGCGGCAACATGGAGGACGCCAAACGCAAATGGTGGGAATTCATGCAGCACACCGCCAGCGCATACGAGACGCCGCTGTCTATAGCGTTCTCGAACGTTGCGTCACACAACCATTTTGGGTTGAACCGCGGCGGTACTGTCTTCAGCTCGCACGCCCCGGTTATCAAATTGCCAGCCGATGCGACAGAGGATGATCACCTGGCTCTGCTAGGTGTGCTCGGTAGCTCCCTGACATGCCTTTGGATGAGGCAACTTTCCCAGCCCAAGGGCGGTGCTGCCGAGCGCGCCTGGTCTCGGACATATGAATACACAGGCGGAACTGTGCAAGCGCTACCGCTTCCGAACGTCCGGCCAATCCATCTTGCACGGATAATGTCCAGCCTTGCAGCACGGCTAGAGTCGACGTCATCCGTTTTGTCAGGGCAGGCGCTGACTGCCGAGTCTCTCAAACAAGCACAAGCAGCTACTACGTCGCTCCGCTCCCAAATGATCGCAGTCCAGGAGGAGATGGACTGGGACTACTACCGGCTTTACGGCTTGGTGACCGAACGCCTGACTTACTGTGAGGATCTCCCCGACGTTCGTTTGGGGGAACGCGCCTTTGAGATCGCTTTGGCTCGTGGTCTGGCAGAAGGGAACGCCGACGGTTCGTGGTTTGACCGACACGGTTCGACCCCTATCACCGAGATCCCGTCGCGCTGGCCGGAGGATTATCGACGCGTAGTTCAGCGCCGCCTCGAGCTAATCGAGTCGAACTCGTCGATCCGCCTGCTGGAGCGTCCGGAGTACAAGCGTCGGTGGGCATCAGAGCCGTGGGAGAAGCAGCAGGAGCGTGCCCTGCGCAGTTGGTTGCTGGACCGGCTAGATGAGCGCTCGCTGTGGTTTGACAGGCAGGGTCGGCCCGCCGCACGCAGCATCGGCCAGCTCGCCGACATGATCTCCCGCGATAATGACTTCCTGTCCGTTCTGTCGCTGTGGGACGGCAGCCGGGATGTCAACGTTGTCAAGGCTCTCACCGGGCTGCTGATCGATGAGGCTATCCCGTATCTTGCTGCGCACCGACTCAAAGAGTCGGGACTCCGGAAGTATGAGGCCTGGGAGCAGGCTTGGGATCTGCAGCGGCGTGAAGACTCCGACGAATTCGTCGGCAACATTGCGGTCCCGCCGGTGTACTCCTCGGCAGACTTCCGGAAGGCGTCGTGGTGGCAGGCTCGCGGAAAGCTCGATGTACCAAAAGAACGGTTCATTCTCTACCCGGATGCCGCCCGTAGCACTGACCAGACTCTGCTGCTCGGGTGGGCAGGCTGGAATCATGTGGAGCAGTTCCTGGCGCTGGCCGCCGTCATGGATCAGCTCGTCGCGGACGGCGCACCAGACGAACAACTTATTCCGCTGGTGGCAGGTCTGGGCGAAATACTCCCGTGGGTAAAGCAGTGGCACGCCGACATCGACCCTGCTTACGGCGTGAGCATGGCGGACTTCTGCGCCCAGCAGTTCGAGGAGCGGGCAGCCCAGATCGATCGGTCCCATGGCCAGCTCAAGGCCTGGCGCCCCTCTATGGCCGTTAGAGGACGCAAAGCCAAGGTGACAGCATGAATCTGCGCCGCCCGACGTGCTGACAACCGCGCCCGCTATAGGAGTTTTTGAATGACTGTTTCGTCTCAGCTGACCGCTGATCTGCGCAAGTTTGTCTTGCGGTTGGAGGATGATCTGCGCGACCGGTTGGCGCAGGACGACGAGAACTTGTCGCGCTGGAAGGCAGAGCACCAGGCTGCACTGGATGCACAGCGGACGTCCTCGGCATGGCAAGCGTGGCGGGATGACAAAATCACCCAGGCCGCGGTTGCGTGGATTCTGACGACGGTGTTCGTTCGGTTCGCTGAGGACAATGGGCTGGTCCGTCCTGTGTGGATTTCCGGTCCTGGGGCGCGGCGCCAGGAGGCGCTGGATGCGCAGATTGTGTTCTTCCGTTCCCACCCTGAACTAACAGACCGCGAGTGGCTGCTCGAGCCGGTGGAGTATCTGACGAAGCTTCCCGCCACCAAGGACCTGGTGGGGGAACATTCGGCTCTGTGGCAGGTCCAGCCCTCTGGCAGGATGGCCACGGAGATCCTAGAGTTCTGGCGGCAGACGGACGCCGCCGGACTACCGTCCTTTGATCTGGCGGACCCGGGGCTGTCGACCCGATTCCTTGGCGACCTCTACCAGGACCTGTCCGACTATGCGAAGAAGACGTTCGCGCTCCTGCAGACGCCGGAGTTCGTGGAGGAGTTCATCCTCGACCAGACCCTCACTCCGGCCCTGACTGAGCGCCCTCTGGAGGGGTTCAAGCTGATTGACCCTACCTGCGGTTCGGGCCACTTCCTTCTTGGTGCGTTCGCGCGTCTTACCGATGAATGGGCAAGGCATGCGCCGGGCTTGGATGCGCGCGCCCGGGTTCAGAAAGCATTAGACGCAGTCCACGGCGTGGACTTGAATCCGTTTGCTGTGGCCATCGCCCGGTTCCGTCTCACGGTTGCCGCTCTGAAGGCCTGCAACGAGAGCTCATTGGAGGTCGCGCCGGCCTTTAACTTCCACCTTGCCGCCGGTGATTCCCTCCTCCATGGTCACATCCAGAGGGAATTCCAGTTCGACGGATTCGACGCCGACTCAAAGCTCTCAGGATTCTCATACGTTACCGAGGACCTCAAGCAACTCAAGCGCATTCTCCAGCCCGGACAGTACGACGTAGTCGTTGGCAACCCGCCATACATCACGGTGAAGGACAAGACCCTTAACGAGGCCTACCGCAAGCAGTACACGACGTGCAAAGGCACGTATGCCATGACCGTTCCATTTATGGAGCGGTTCTTCGGACTCGCCAAGCACGGTACCGCATCCCAGCCTGCCGGGTGGACTGGGCAGATAACGTCAAACTCGTTCATGAAGCGGGAGTTCGGCTCCAAACTCATCGAGGACTTCCTGTCCCGCCAAGACCTGCGGCTCGTTGCTGACACTGCTGGCGCACATATCCCTGGCCACGGCACACCGACAATAATCATTATCGGACGTAACCAGCTGCCGGTTGGGCCCGCCGTCCGTGCAGTTCTGGGGGTCCGCGGAGAACCGGGCCTACCGGCCGATCCCGCGCTTGGCCTCGTATGGAGATCGATAACACAAAATGTAAAGAACCCCGGTTACGACGATGAATGGGTCAGCGTTGCAGATATTCCTCGTAGAGCGCTCGACAATCATCCTTGGAGCCTCGCCGGTGGTGGGGCTCTCGCCGTGAGTCGGACCATAGAAACGGCCTCGACAAGGCGGGTTTCGGATATCACCGGCGACATCGGATTCATGGTCGTCACCCGAGAAGACGATGCCTACCTGGTTGGCGATGCTCTCCTGCGGCGTCGTGGAATTGCGGATGACTTGAGACGAAATGTCTTCAGCGGCAGTGACCTGAGGGACTGGACGCATTATGAGGGGGTCCGGGCTCTCTGCACCTACGATGAACTTGGAAGTGCATCCCTAGACAAGCCGGCCGAGCGCCTGCTGTGGAACGTAAAGCAACACCTACTTAACAGGCGTGCGCTAAGTGGATTCCAGACTGAACAGGGCCTCCAATGGTGGGAGTATTCACAACTGAATCGCAGGCGCTACCTGGCGAACCTACTAATCTCGTTCGCAGAAGTGGCCACCCACAATCACTTTGTCATGAACCGAGATGCTAGTTTGTTCATCCGCTCGGCACCGGTGATTAAGCTGCCTGAAGACGCGACCGAAGACGACCACCTCGCTCTCCTCGGGGTCCTTAACTCCTCCGTAGCTGGCTTCTGGCTGCGCCAAGTGTGTGGGTCCAAGGGCGGATCGGGCATCGGGCGTGGCATACAGGCCGAGGCGTGGATGGAGCGGTTTAACTTCAACTCGACGAACGTCGCCGAGATTCCGCTGCCCGACTCATTTCCTCTTAAGCAAAGCAAGAATTTGGATTCTCTGGTCCAACTTCTTGCGTCTCACACTCCGGCGGCGGTTGCCGCCAACAACATCCCTAACCTGGAGTCACTTTCGGATGCGCGGAAGGTCTATGAATCCACCCGTCGGCAAATGATCGCCGAGCAGGAGGAACTGGATTGGGAGACCTACCGCTTGTACGGACTTATCGAAAATGACTTAACTTGCCGTGGCGACTCTACTCCGGGGGTCGCCCTAGGCGAACGCGCCTTCGAGATTGCGCTGGCTCGACAGCTCGCGGCCGGTAACGCTGATTCGGCGTGGTTTGATCGGCACGGATCGAAGGCCACCAACGATGTCCCGCCGCAGTGGCCGTGCGAGTACCAGTCGCTCGTCCAGCGCCGGCTTGATTTGATCGATTCGAACCCGTCAATCCGCCTGCTGGAGCGTCCGGAGTACAAGCGTCGCTGGGCTATGGAGCCGTGGGAGAAGCAGCAGGAGCGTGCCCTCCGTGGCTGGTTGTTGGAGCGCTTAGAGGATCGGTCACTGTGGTTCGATCGGCAGGGCCGGCCGGCGGCCCGAAGCGTGAGCCAGCTCGCCGATATCGTCTCTCGCGACGACGACTTCCTGTCTGTTCTGTCCCTGTGGGACGGCAGCCGGGATGTCGACGTCGTCAGGGCACTCACTCAGCTCCTGACCGACGAAGCTGTCCCGTATCTCGCAGCGCAACGACTTAAGGACTCGGGCCTCCGAAAATTCGAAGCGTGGGAGCGGACATGGGAGCTGCAGCGCCGCGAGGACGCCGGCGAAGACGTCGGCTCCATCCCGGTTCCACCCAAATACACTTCCGCGGACTTCCGGAAGGCATCGTGGTGGCAGGCCCGCGGAAAGCTCGACGTGCCCAAGGAACGGTTCATCCTCTACCCCGGCGCGGGCCGCTCCACCGACCAAACACTGTTGCTTGGATGGGCCGGCTGGAACCATGTGGAGCAGTTCCTGGCGCTGGCCGCCATCATGGATCAGCTAGTGGCAGACGGCGCACCGGACGAGAAACTAATTCCGCTGGTGGCAGGTATGGTCGAAATACTCCCGTGGGTGAAACAGTGGCACGCCGACATCGACCCCGCTTACGGTGTGAGCATGGCCGACTTCTGCGCGCAGCAGTTCGAAGAGCGGGCGGCCCAAATCGGTCGATCCCTTGACCACCTCAAAGCTTGGCGCCCCACAACGACGGCCGCGGGCGTAGAGCTAAGGTGACACAATGAGCTTCGCGAACGACAAGAACGAGAGCCGGAATGGGGAAGGCAGAATGCCAGAGTTGTTGAGGGATGTCTTTGAGATTCCAGATCGTGCCGGAAGCGAAGACTATGTCCTTCGGCTGACGGACAGCGTTTCCGGCGAAGGTGCCAAACATGCTGTCGAAGACTACGTGGTCACCCCCGCGATTGCTGATGCCTTCGATGCCGCGCTCGGGCTCGTCTCCAATGCACTCAGCACCGGGTTTAACCGCGGCGCGTTCCTAGCCGGCTCATTTGGTTCCGGTAAGTCGCACTTCATGGCGGTCCTCCACGCACTCCTACAGCACACTCCGGAGGCACGCTCGCTCCCTGAGCTGCAATCCGTCGTCGCGCGTCATGATCCGACGCTGGAGAACAAGAAGATTCTGCCGCTGGCATTCCACTTTCTTGACGCCGATTCGATGGAGCAGGAACTCTTTGACAGCTATATCAAGCAGATCAAGGCGCTCCACCCGGAGGCACCCCTGCCTGCCTTCTTCCCCTCCGACGCCCTCTTGCGCGATGCAGAGGGGCTGAGAGAGCGGCTGGGAGATGACGCCTTCTTTGCCGGCCTTGGCTCCGAGGCCGGCGACGACGAGTGGGCAGGACTCCTGGGGTCCAGCTCTTGGGACCGTGCCCGCTATGACGGAGCCCGGGCAGCGGCACCTCAGAGCGCGGAACGCCAGGAACTGGTGAGCGCTCTCGTTGACGGTTACTTCAAGTCCTACGCACGCCATGCCGAATACGTGGATCTGGACACCGGACTAGAAGCGATGTCCAACCACGCCAAGTCTCTCGGCTACGACGCCGTCGTCCTGTTTCTCGACGAACTGGTTCTCTGGCTCGCGTTCGCCATGCAGACCCCTGAGTTCTTCCGCCGGGAATCGCAGAAACTCACGAAGCTCGTCGAAGGTGAATATGAAAGGCTTGCGGCACCGCTCATTTCCATCGTTGCCCGCCAAATGGACCTCCGTCGCTGGTTTGCGGACTCGGGCGCCAGCGGTAGCGAACAGGAAGCGTTGGACAGAGCCTTCCGCCACCAGGAAGGACGGTTCTCGTCCATCGTCCTGGGCGACGACAACCTGCCGTACGTAGCCAGCAGACGACTTCTCAAGCCCAAGAACGATGCCGCACGCCACGCCATCGAGGACGCGTTCTCCGGACTTGATCGTGCGCCTGCCGTCTGGGATGTGCTTCTCGACGGGGTCAATGCCGACGATCAGCACCGCGGATCGGACGAGGCCGCCTTCCG
Source organism: Arthrobacter sp. 05N425 (assembly GCF_056397125.1). NCBI lineage: Bacteria > Bacillati > Actinomycetota > Actinomycetes > Micrococcales > Micrococcaceae > Arthrobacter > Arthrobacter sp. 05N425. Next base: position 40,539 of record NZ_JBFTMU010000005.1, on the reverse strand, counting down.
GATGACATACCCGTTTTCGCCGGCGCTAGTCTCCACTCTGCGCTCCTTGTCCAGCGTCATGCAAAGGGACAGGACCGCGTTGAAGGTCATGCAGCAGATGCTAGTTGACCGCCGTGATGCGCTGACGATTGACGACGTCATTCCAGTGGGTGACGCCTTCGACTACATCGTCCAGGGCAAAGGTGACGCTGTCCTCGACCCGCAGGCTGCCGCCCTGTTCCGTTCGGCGACGCAGCTCTACCAGGAGAAGCTCCGTCCCCTCATTTTGAGGGTTCATGGCTTGACGCAGGCGGATCTAGATCAGCCGGACCGGGTCACCAGCGGCTACCTCGCCGACGACCGCTTGGCCAAGACACTGCTGCTTTCCGCCGTCGCGCCCAAAGTTCCGGCGCTGAAGGGACTTACCGCCGCCCGACTGGCATCACTGAATCATGGTTCCATCGTCTCCCCACTCCGGGGCGGCGAGGCAGGCGTCGTTCTGTCCAAGGTGCGCGACTGGGCACGCCACGTTCCTGAAATCCACGTGGATGCGGATCCCCGCAACCCTGTCATTCGGGTTCAGCTCTCAGACGTCGACTACGAATCGATCGTGGAGCGGGCCAAGGGAGAAGACAACGCGGGCCGGCAGCGCGAGCTGCTTCGTGCCCTGATCACGGAGAGCCTGGGAATTGATCTCGGCTCACCGGACATCAGCGGCGCACATCGTCACAGCGTCATCTGGCGCGGCTCCAAGCGCGAAATCGAAATCGTCTTCGGCAATGTCCGGGATGCAGGCGACATCACGGAGGACCGACTCCAGGCCGGTGCAGGTGCCTGGCGCTTCGTGATTGACCACCCGTTCGATGAATCCGGGCACTCATCGGTGGAGGATATACAGCGCATCGATTCGCTCCGGTCCCGAAACTTCACCTCGCGGACGGTGCTGTGGTTGCCGCGCTTCCTCTCCGGAGACCGTATGAAGGATTTGCGCCGGCTGGTCATCCTTGACTGGCTGCTCGGTGGCAGCGGGGACCGGTGGGCGAGCCATGCGGACCACCTGGGAGAGGTGGATCGCGCCCAGGCCCGCAATATTCTGGAAGCGCAGCATAGTTCGCTCCGAGACAGCCTGCTTCGAGTCATTCAGCAGGCTTACGGTGCAGCATCGGCAGAACCGGGGGCATTGCTCGACGACGGCGGCACGGGCCAGGTTCTGTGGTCCCTGGACCCCGGCTTCGATCCTGCCCCTCCAGTGGGGGCAGGCTTGGCGTCTGCCTTTCAACAGCTCGTAGTGAAGGCATTCGATGCGACGTACCCCGGGCACCCGAAGTTTGAGCCTGCCGACGCCGAAGTGCGCCAACCTGAGCTGAAGGCCGTCGTCGCGCATCTGGAACGCGCCGTAGGCGACCCTGAGCACCGCGTCCAGCTCGAAGGCGATGCGCGAAGCATCCGGCGCGTGGCCAACGCGCTCCGCGTCGGCGAAGCCACGGAGACCCATTTCCTGTTCGGCGATGACCGCTTCGGCGACTGGGGCCCGACGCTGGTACGCGGTCTGTCCCGCAACGGCGTGGATGAAGACGGCCCCGTAACCGTAGCGCAGCTGCGCGCGGTCATCGATGCCGTGGAACCATCCCAGGGACTGCGACCGGAGGTTGCTGACCTGGTGATTCTGGGGTGGGGGCTGCTGCGCCAGCGTGCCTGGTTCAGCTTCGGTGCACCACAGTCAGGACTGCCGGTGCCAGGCACGCTGCAGCCGGGGATGGAGCTGCGACCTCAGCCGATGCCGACCGCTGAGGAGTGGAACAAGGCGCGAAAGCGTGCCGCCACGATCTTTGGTGTTGCCGACCGTCCATACCTGACGCCGTCGGCAGTTGCTGCGCTGTCCGGCGACGTTCAGGAGCGTGCTAAGGCCCTATACGAGCCCTCACAGACGCTGGTCTCGGGCCTCGAAGGCGCCTATTCCCGGCTCGAGATCTCGGACGGAGACCGCCTTGAGATGGCGCGCCGCACGTCTGTACTGGTCGGCGTGCTGCGAGACCAAAGCGGTGTCGTCCTCATCAGGCATCTGGCTGGCCTCGAGCTGCCAGGCCAGGACGAAGAGGCAGCCAAATCCCTGTCATCCGCAGGTCTTGTGGCCCAAAAGCTCCGGGACTTCCAATGGGAGCGGCTCGGGCCGCTGAGGCAGAGCAGCGCGGGCGCGGACGAGCGGTCAGCTCGGGCGCGCCGCATCCTGGACGACCTTCGGGGATCTTTGCGGGCGAACGAACAGGCGGACCGGGCTACTGCGGCTCTTGAGAAGGCTGACAGAGACGGTTTCGCTTGGGTTGCAGGAGCAGTGACACCACCAGGTCCAGGTGGGGGCGGCACTGGCGGCTCGAACGGAGGGAAGGGCGGCCGAGTTGGCCACTGGCAGCAGACAGTTCTCGAGCCTGGTGATGCTTTGAGCCTATTGGAAGTTCAACTACAGGAGATACTCTCGTCCGGCGTCAAGTCCGTTGAGGTTCAGTGGAGAGTGATCGAATGATCGGACTGGCGCCTGCGGCTGTTTCCGTGACCCCGGCCGCAATTCAAGCGATGGTTGCTAAGGCCCGAGGGACGGATGGGCGGCGTAAGGGCGGCGTCATTGGCATTCGTGCGCTCCCTGATCCCGACGGCGCCGCGACGCTCACGGACAAAGGTCAGAGAATCGACGTCGTGCCCTGCGTCTCCTCGTTGGCAATTCGGGACGCACTGCATCAGCGACGCGACGCCGAGTGGCTGGTTATTCTCACCGACCGGACGGAGTCCGACCTCGGCCCGGGTATCCTTTCGCACTTCGTCTGGCAGCAGCTGCGCAACCCGGACCCCTGGGACGCGGTACGGCAGAGGTTCGCAGCGATTTCATTGGACCGTGCACTGCTTCGTGAAGGGAGCCGTGCGGAGATTGCCTACGGGCTTCTTAGGACGGCGCCCGAGGACGGATGGCCGCCGGCGCCGGCCGGCGTATTGTCGCGCGACCACGCACTCGGCTCAGTTGCGAGTAAGCAGCTCGGTCTGCCGTTTCACGGGATCGACGCTTTTGCGGTGCTCTCCTGGACGTCCGGCTTTGGGGCGGCCGCAACGATCGGCGACCTTCGTCGTGACGCAGGCGATGCCTTGGCCGATGCGGTCCTCCGCTGGCTCGCTGCGCGTCTCGGTGACGGCGAACGCCCAATGTTGCATCTACTGACGAGCGGACAGCCAGAACAAGTGCTGCCGCTCGGCGTCGTCCTCCATTTGTTGACCTCTGCGAAGGCAACTGGAGCGGGTGAGCGACGAACGCAGGCAGAACTCGCCCTGGCGCGACTGGAGCATCGGTGGGCCGGCGAATCCATCACCGGCGCGGAACTTCAGGCTTTCGGTGCCATGTGCATCGGCGTGGTTAAGGATATGCTGGCGCGCCCGGAGAGTTGGCGCGCGGGTCAGGCAGCACTTGCGGCCGCCGACCGCGTCTTGAAGGACGTTAATGCCCAGCCACTCGCAAACGACTCTTACCTGCTGCCGTCCTCCCTGAACCGGGCATACCAGGTTCTCGGCTGCGCCCTCGGCGGGACTATCCAGTCGGTGGAAGCTGCCTGGGAACTCGTCACGAAACACCCGCTGAGCGCCGTAGGGCTCGAGGACGCCCAGGACTCCAGACGGCAGCCGTTCCAAGCAGCGGTGCGGCTTGAGCGATGGCTTGCCGAGGATTCTGCCGACGGCAATGATCTGGCCTCCTTGGCCCTCCGGCAAAGCCATACTGACGCTTGGGTTGATGCCGCCATCAACACAGCGGCACAGGGGATAGACGAACCCGAGCTGGCGCGTTCTATCGAATCAACGGTTGTCAGAGCTCAGCAACGCAGGACCCTACATGACCGGGAATTCGCGCAAAAGCTGGCCATCGCCACGTCTGCTGCGAGCCTCATCGAGGGAGTCTCCGGGCGTGAGCCCGTCTGGCTGATCGAAGATCTCCTGCCCAAGGTGGTCGCCAAGCTCGCGAGACAAAGTCCAACCTTGCTGCTTGTCCTCGACGGCATGAGCACAGGCGTCGCGACGCAGGTGATGGCCAGCGTCTTAGCTCGTCCGGACGGATGGGCCGAGATAGTTGCCAAGGGAACCAGCAGGCGAGCCTGCGGACTGGCGGTGCTGCCGACAATTACCGAGCACAGCCGTACGTCTCTTTTGACGGGCAGATTGCTCTCGGGCGGACAGTCCGAGGAACGGACTGGGTTCGCCGCCGTCGCCAAGTCAGCCGGCCTGAAGGGCTCGGTGCTCTTTCACAAGAAGCCGCTCGATTCCTCGCGTCCCGGGCACCTGCTCGCTGCTGATGTGGCATCGGCCATAGCTGACACAGAGGGGCTTCCCCTCGTGGGATCCGTGTTGAACACCATCGACGACGCTTTGGATCGCAGCGATCCCGCCGGAACGTCCTGGACCGACGACGCCGTTCGTCACTTACGTCCCCTATTATCGGCCGCCCTTGCGGCCGGTCGAACGGTGGTATTGACTGCCGACCACGGGCATGTGGTGGAGCGGCGCGCCGGAACCCAGCGGAGCTTTGACGAGACATCCAGCGCACGGTCCCGCGCAGCATTCGGAACCCCTGGTGAAGACGAAATCGCCGTGGCCGGGCCACGAGTATTGGACCACGGCGGAAAGGCCATCCTGGCGGTCGACGAGAGTCTCCGATACGGGCCGCTCAAGGCCGGATACCACGGAGGAGGATCGCCGGCTGAAGCGGTCGTGCCGCTCGCCGTCGTCATTCCGGACGGAGTGGTGCCCGAGGGGTGGGAGTTGGCGCCACCCCAAGAACCGCTGTGGTGGTCACTTTCGTCGGGTACCACTCAGGCGCAGCCCTCGCCGCTTCCGCCAAAAAGCAAGAAGGCTCGTGACGAAGGCCCGGACCTCTTTTCGGAGCTGGAAGGCTCTGCGAACGCACGTACAGCCGGAACGAAGCCCGCCAACTTGGGGGCTCGCGTCGTGGCCACCGCGGGCTATAAGTCCCAACGAAAAATTGCGGGGCGCGTGACGCTCCTCGATGGTCAGATCGAAGCCTTCGTCGACGCTGCGGTTACTGCGGCAGGTTCACGGTTGCCCCTTCACGCTGCTGCGGTCGCGATCGGCGTGCCCATTCAGCGCATCAGCGGCGCTGTTGCACAGTTGCAGAAGCTGCTGAACGTGGAAGGCTACCCAGTTCTGCGGCTGGACGGGAATTCACTTGTCATCGACGAACCACTGCTCCGCGAGCAATTTGAGGTCGGGACGTGACGGCCGACGTTTCGCCTCGTCGCCGTAGGGAGGTAATTGACGCGCTTCGCCGTGGCACTGTACCCGCCAACGGCTTGGACCTGCTAGCCGTGGGCCTGGACCGATTCCACGTCGCGTTGAGCGACGAGCTCAGCTCAGTGGCGTCCGGAGGCGCCACGGTCAAAGCAGTGCGAGGCGAATACGGCACAGGCAAGACGTTTTTCGCCCGATACCTGTCCGAGCTGGCGTTGAAGAATGGCTTCGCCACCGCGGAAGTGCAGATCTCGGAAACGGAGACTCCACTCCACAAGCTCGAGACTGTCTATCGGCGGATTACAGAATCGCTCCGGACTGCATCGGTCGCCCCCAGCGCATTCCGTTCCGTCCTGGACGCCTGGTTGTTCACACTGGAAGATGACGCCCTGGCCGCGGAGCCAGGCCTCGCTGATGCAGGGGCGGCTGCTCTCGAAGCGGCGACGGCCCGACTGTTGGACGACCGGTTGGCCTCGGTAAGTGCCAAGACGCCGGCCTTCGCGCAGGCGTTGCGCGGTTACCGTTCCGCCGTCGCCACGGGGGATGCCCCCGCCGCCGACGGGCTTGCAGCGTGGCTGGGCGGCCAGCCGCACGTCTCGGCCGCAGCAAAGCGCATCGCGGGTGTCCGCGGTGACCTCGACCATTTCGGCGCACTGGGGTTCCTTCAGGGCTTACTGCTCGTCCTGCGAGACGCGGGGCATCCTGGTCTGCTGGTCGTTCTGGACGAGGTCGAGACACTGCAGCGGGTCCGGGGCGACGTCCGGGACAAGGCGCTGAATGCGCTGCGCCAGCTCATGGATGAAGTGGATTCGGGGAGGTTCCCCGGCCTGTACCTTGTCATGACCGGCACCCCTGCGTTCTTCGACGGGCCCTCCGGCGTGCCGCGTTTGCCCCCGCTGGCGCAGCGGCTAGCCACGGATTTCGCCACGGAAGGTCGCTTCGACAATCCGCGTGCCGTCCAGATCAGGCTGGCCGGATTCAACCATGATTCCTTGGTTGAGCTGGGCAAACGCGTGAGGAATCTGTACTCGGCAGGAAGTTCCTCTGACGACCGCATCGCGGCTCTGGTGGACGACGCCTACCTCAAGGATCTGGCTTCGGCAGTCGCTGGAGGACTGGGGGGAAGGGTTGGCATTGCACCCAGGCTTTTCTTGAAGAAGCTGGTGGGTGACGTACTGGATCGCGTCGACCAGTTTGCTGACTTCGACCCGCGCCAGCACTACTCACTGACTTTGTCCCGCGAGGACATGAGCGAAGTAGAACAGAACGCGAGCAAGCTCTCAGCCGGTGACATCGAGCTGGAACTCTAGCTCGCATGAGCGGATTCGACCGGCTGAGTCCGGCAGTGCAGCATCACATTGTCAATTCCCTGGGCTGGCCGGCCCTTCGTCCGCTGCAGGACGAAGCCGTACAACCTCTGCTAAGAGGTGACGACGCTCTGCTACTCGCGCCCACAGCCGGCGGCAAGACCGAGGCCGCAATGTTCCCGCTGCTCTCTCGCATGTCCGTTGAGGAATGGCGCGGAACATCGGTACTTTACATATGTCCGTTGCGGGCGCTGCTGAACAACCTGGAACCCAGGATTGGCACATACGCATCTTGGCTGGGCCGCACGGCTTCGGTGAGGCATGGAGACACGACGGCAGGCGTGAGGCGCCGGCAGCTTCTGGAATCACCAGATATCTTGCTAACCACCCCGGAGTCACTCGAGTCCATGCTGGTCTCCACCAGCAGCGATCCGAAACGATTCTTTGCTGATCTCCGCGCCGTCGTCGTGGACGAGGTCCACGCATTCGCCGGCGATGACCGGGGCTGGCACCTTCTCGGTGTTCTCGAACGACTCACCAAATTGTCGGGCCAGCCGCTCCAGCGAATTGGTCTCTCCGCGACGGTTGGCAACGCGCCCGAATTGCTTCACTGGTTGCAGGGAGGCGCAGCAGGAAGACCGGCCGCGGTGGTGTCTCCAGACGCCAGCGCGGCAGGTGCCCCGCAGATGGACCTGGATTTCGTCGGAAGCACCTCGAACGCGGCGAAGATTGTCGCTGGACTCCACCGCGGCGAGAAGCGCTTGGTCTTTGCCGACTCTCGCCGAGTAGTCGAAGAGTTGGCACTGGCACTCCATGACAGTGGCGTCGAGACCCATGTCTCCCATTCTTCGCTGTCGGTGGACACCCGGCGCCGCTCTGAGGCGGCGTTCGCCGTCGGGCGCGACTGCGTCATTGTCTCCACCTCAACACTCGAGCTCGGTATTGACGTAGGGGATCTGGACCGGGTGATTCAACTGGGTTCCCCCCGCACGGTTGCCTCTTTGTTGCAGCGACTGGGCCGAACCGGCCGGCGCGCTGAGACGACGCGAAACATGTTGTTCCTCGCCACCGAGGAGTCCGAATTCCTCCGGGCCTCCGGTTTGCTGCTGCTTTGGTCTGAAGGATACGTCGAGCCTGTGGTGCCGCCGCTGTCACCCCGGCACGTCGCCGCGCAGCAGATACTCGGCGTCACCCTCCAAGAACGGCGCATTGGTCAGAGCCAGTGGCCCTCCTGGTTTGGAGGACTCGAACTGGCGGCCCCGGGGGAATGGCAGTCGATTCAGGAGTGGCTGCTCGACCAAGGCCATCTTGATTCGGACGGCGGAATGTTATTCGCAGGACCTGAAGCCGAAAAACGATACGGTCGGATTCACTACAGGGACCTGATGGCGGTATTTACTGCGGATCCGCAGGTGGTGATTCTTCATGGTCGCCAAGAGGTCGGGGCCGTGGACCCGATGTTGCTTCAACGGAAGGTGGACGGTCCGAGGCTCATCACGTTGGGAGGAAGGCCTTGGGAAGTGACGTACGTCGATTGGAAGCGCCGTCGGGCCTACGTCGAGCCCTCAATACGGGGCGGGGTGGTCAAGTGGACCAGCATTCCGCAGCCGTATTCGTTTGCGCTCTCAGACGCGATCAGGCGTGTACTTCTAGGTGCGGATGCCCGAGGAGTCCGAACGACCAAGAGGGCTGAGAACATGGCGTTGGAACTCCGGGACGAGTACTCAAACAGGGTGGACGAAACTCGTACCGTCGTCGGATCCGGTGGAGGAAGCCGAGTTCGATGGTGGACCTGGGCTGGCGCAAAAGGCAATGCAGTACTAGCGGCAGCGCTGTCCGCCGTCCGCCCCGAACTTTTTGAAACGAACACCGCCTACGACAACTGGCAGATTGCCCTGCGCGGCGACGCAACCGCAGGTGCCGTGGCATCCGCTGTAACCGCGGCCAAGGCCGCATTCGGAGCGGACTTCCGCGGAGTGGTACCGAGCGTTGATGAGCGCGCCGTCAGACAGCTTAAGTTTTTCGAAATGCTGCCGCCGGAATTGGCTATGCGGACGGTGGCAGAGCGCATGACCGACTACGAGGCTGCAGCGGCGGTTGCGTCGCGGGGCTTCCTCAATTTGAGCTAGAGCTTGTCGATCCAGGTGTCTTCTTCTCGGAGATCCCAGGCAGAAGCTCCTTCGGGTCGCGGCTTTGCCGCCGAATTCTCCCTAATCCGCTTCAGGACGCGGTGGGCTTCGGCTGCTGTCAGTTCTCGAAGCGATGTCAACGGCCGAACGACGCAGCTTTGTGCTATTTCTTGGCGACGTTCCTGGCTCTCTATACCGGCGGTGGTAAATGCTTCGCGGATGGCACGCACCTGGTCGTCTCGAATCGGAAGCTCTGCAGGATCAGCGCTTTGAGTGGGTTCTTCTTCTGGGGCAATGTTGAATAATGCGTCAGTCACAAGGACGAGGATACGTTGTTCGAGCCGACGGGGCCTTGTTTTGCACCGGCCTGGTACTGGGGCTCGAGATCGAACCGGTGGTCCTGATCGACCCTGCGACGTTCGGCAAGGGCATCGAAGCGGTCTTCGACGGTTATGTCGCGATGACCCAGGGCGACACGGCAGCTGTTCATCTTCGCAACCTCGGAGGCCACACACAATCCTTTGCCAGGACGAGATGGACACCGAATCAATGCATCGCCCAACCTCCGACGGAACCAACGGGAAACACCGGCGGGACTGCCCGGCTAATACGTCCGCCCAGATAATTCAGCCAGCGCGTTCCGAAACAGGGACCTAGCGGCGCCCGGAATCCTAGCCTTCCAATCGTTTATCGAAATGCGCAGCGCCTGACCGTTGATCGCCGCAAGGTAATTGACGTCATCGAGGCGAAACACCTCAATAGTCTCGCGTCCTTTGGACGAGCGCACCTTCGGCGCTCCGACTCGTTGACTTCCGCCCGCATACGTACCCAACATGTGGTCATCAACTAGATCCAAGTACGGATGCACCAGCACGAATTCGGAGTCCACGTAGTTCGGAGCGACCGTTGCGACGGAGTTGTATTCGAGCTTGAAAATCGAATTGCAACTATGGCAGGTAACGACTAGGTTCATCGGTTCGAACGTCCATTGCGGGAAGCGTTTTTTTCCCTTGGGTGCAAAATGATCGACGGACCAAGCTCTCCTGTTGGCGATATCACCAACGAAATAACCGCAAAAGGCACACTGATCGCGCTGGTTTGCAAGTGCCCAAGTTACAAACGCCTTGACTTTATTTGTCTGTCTTGACCAGTTCGGAAGTGTTCCATCTGCTCGTGGTTGCGGCGTCAAGTCCATTGTCGGGGCAGGTTTTGTGAGGGTCCTCACGGCGCCAACACCTCCTCAGCCTGTTCGATGATCAGGTTAAGGTCCTTCGTATCGTCACCCTGCATGCCACGCAACCGGTGAAGCGCGGCCGCTGCCTGCTCTAGCTGCTTGGGAGAGGGCTCGGGGAAACCGCGCGAGATGAGCTGCACCAGCGTTCGTAGGTCATTTTCCACCATCAGATTCCCGGCCACTCGGGCACTGAACACTCGATAGAGGATGTTTTCAACCGAGCGACCCTGGTAGGGTTCGTCGAACTGAACGAAGGTGCCCCATTCCTCGCCGGGAACAAGCACGTCGTCCGCATCGGAAACCAAGTACGGCGAATGAGTCGCGATGAAAAAATGGCACCCGTACTCTGCTGGGACCGTAGTGCGCATGAGAGGTATCCAGGCTGATTGCCAATTGGGGTGAAGTCCGGCCTCCGGCTCGTCTATGATCACCAGCGAACGGGGGCGCGCATAGGCGGCGACTCGTGCAAATGTGGAAAGTAGAAGAAGCTGCCCAGTGCTCAGCTCATCGAGATCGACAATTCGGTCGCCTAGGCGTACATGGACTCGCACGTTGGCAAAGCCAAGTTGTCTGAGGAGCCTGATAAGGTCCATGGCTTCGAGCTGGAAGCGCGCGGAGATACTCCAGAAGAACGCCAATTCCGCTGCGTCGAAATCAAAGATCTTGCGACTATGCGGAATGGAAGCGTCAAAGTGACGAAGCTCGGTGAGGAGCGCCTCACTGGACGAGTAATGGCTGCGACTGTCATCTAATTCAAGACCGTCTAGGAACTTGCTGACAAGCTTAGACCCATCCTGGGCTGGCTTGGATCGCGCGCGAATCCGTTCAAAGCTCACGAAGAACTGGTCCCCACCTAAAGCGTTCAAAACAGGCCCTAGGCGATGGTTACCATCAGAGACTTTGAAGCACTCGAGAATGGCAGCACTCGTGACGTCTCGGAGTGCACCGGTCGACGTATTGTTACTCGCTTGGCGCAGTCCGAGGTATCGGTAAGAATCACGCCGCTTCGACGTGTTAACGAAAACATCGGTAACCATGTTCGAGAGGACCAGAAGCGCTGTCGGAGCATCTTCCGAACGAGCACCGCCGAGCGGGTCTGGAGCTTGCGCTTCCGACTTGGCGCTACCAGCGCGGTACATCTCGGCGATGCTACGTAGTAATTGACTCTTCCCAGTTCCGTTAGGGCCTAGGACGACGGTAAATCTTTGGCCTTTAGTTTCATCTGAATCGAGCCTAAAGCGGAGTGACTCGTCTTGATGGTGGAGTAAGCGGTACAATGCGCCTCAATCTCAGAGTTCGATCATTTAGCCAACATATTAGTGGAACGCAGATTGGTGTTCGTGGATTAAGCAAAGCGTGGCAAGCCGCATTTACAAGGGTATGTCGGGAACTTCGGGGTCAGGGGCCGGACTCCCTGCAGGCTATCCAGGCGTTCGCTTCACGGCCCTAGCCGGGAAACGGGTAAAGGGCCCCGATTTATTCAGGCATTCAGCCGGGGCCAGTTATTCGCTCGATCCATGCCGCTCAGGCTGACGGCTGCCGTTCGCCGACGCTGATGGGACCGGCCGACGCCGGGTACTCCCGCCGTCGGCGATGGATCCTCGCCTGCTGACCGGGCGAGGGTGTCCTCGCGCCTTTGGTCCGGTTGCATCTGGCACAGGCGGCGACGAAGTTTTGCAGGTTTGTAGAGCGCGCCCTTGGACCATGGGAAGAAGTGGTCACCGTGCTCGGCGGGCTGCGGGCACCGCCGCCCGAGACGGGACTCCATCTCGCACTGGCCGCCCGCCCGCGTCATTCCTTCCCGGCGCTGCTGGCGGCCGAAGCGCCGGACCGGGTCCCGGCGTCTGACGTCCCGGCTGTGCACAACGGACGCAACAATGTACAGAACCACGAGCAAGAGTCCCGGCAGAGCCACCGCCGCCAGAATGCTGTATACGAAGCCGCGGAGGACTTCAAGAGTGACGACTGGGGAGTTCGCAAGCGCTGCGAGGACAGTTCTCAATTCGGCGAGTCGTGCCGGTGTCATGCCCTCTTCGCCTAGCACGTCCGACACGCTCACGGCGTCGGTAGCGATTGCCCATACCGGCACGAGCGACTTGGTCTCTGTCGTCATTTCTTGTCCCTCCCCAACTGAAAGCCGCCATCAGCGGTAGTAGCGACCCCAATAGCATCCTCGCGACGCCGACATTCTCGGCGACAACGCGGCGTCGCTTCGTGGGGCGCGCAAGCCTGGTCCCAATGTCCCCGCATTCAACGGCCTGGGGCGGTCATGGTTGCACCGCTTGTGAAGTGTGGGAGCTGACGGACACACGGCCGTTGGCGGCGAGATGCTCTGCCGCCGCCGTGAAACTGGTAAGACGCAAAGGTCGCATTACGCCAAAGGCAGACCGGCTATGAAAGCCGGCCTGCCTTGGGTGCATGCGGGGTTCGGAGCCCCTACATAATCCCGGTCAACACCAGCAGCGCCCAGGCAAGCGCAGGCGCCACCAGGACCACACCTCCGGCGTACATCATGAGCTGGCGGTAGACGCGCTGGCGGTCGTTGTCGCGGGCGTTGGCCACCACCAGGGCGCCGTCGGTGGAGAACGGGGAGACGTCCACCACGGTGGCGGCGATGGCCAGGGCCGCGACGGTGCCGGAGGCGCTCAGTGAGCTGGTGGCCAGCAGCGGCCCGGCCATCGGGATGAACGCGGTGAGCAGCGCCGTCGAGGACGCGAAGGCGGATCCGACGCCGATGACGTAGCAGAGGACCAGGGCGATCAGCAGCGGTGCGCCCAGCGCCAGGGCCATCTCGGCGAGGGTGTCGATGACGCCCACGTGCTGGAGCAGCGAGACGTAGGTGATCATTCCGGCCACCAGCAGCACGGTGGACCAGGAGACGCCGCCGATGAAGGTCTTGTGTTCCTTGATGTTGACGAACGCCAGCAGCAGGCCGGCGGAGAGGGCCACGAAGCCGATCGGCATGTGGAAGCCCAGGGTGCACACCAGGATCGCGGCGATCAGAAGCAGGGTGAAGATCTGCTGGCCGGTGGGGCGCCCGGTGCGGGGCGTCTCCAGGCCGGCGTACTCGTTGCTGTGCTTGTCGCGCAGCTTGCCCAGCAGGCCGAACACCACAATGGTCAGGGCGGACAGGATGAAGTTCAGCGCGAAGCTGGCCAGGAAGAGCGAGCCCTGCGAGATGGGGAAGCCGTTCTTCAGGGCGATGTCGTGCACCAGGACACCGGCGACGGAGAGCGGGGAGAAGCCGCCGGCGTGCGCGCCGTTGATGACGAAGGCGCCCATCAGGACCGGGTGGATGCGCGATTCATACGCCAGGCCCAGCGCCGCCGGGGCCAGCAGCGCCACGGCGGCGGGGGAGAAGGTGCCCAGCGCCGTCAGCGCCGCGGCCAGGAGGAAGAACACCCAGGGCAGCAGCATGGTCTTGCCCCGGACCAGCCGCACGCAGGTCTGGACGATAATGTCGATCGACCCGTTCCGCTGCGCCATGCTGAAGAAGTAGGTCACGCCGATGATCGTCAGGACGATGCTGGCCGGGAACTCCTCCAGGATTTCCTTGTCGCTCATGCCGAGCATGAAGTAGCCGACGCCGAAGGACGCCACCAGCCCCATGACGCCGATGTTCAGCGGCCATTTGGTGGCGACGACGAACATCACCACGAGGATGACGAGCGGGATGATCTGGGTGGCGGTCATGGTCGGCTCCGATTCAGGGGCGGCCGCGGGGTTGAACAGGCCACCTCCAAACAGGAGGGCGACCAGCCCCAGGGCGGCGATCGCGGCTACCGTCACCAGCAGGATACGGCGGCGGCGGTCGGGACGCCGGGAGGGCTCGACGCGGGTGTCGCCGGGTGCGGCCTGTACGGACGCCTCTTCTGTGGGCTGTTCCGCAGTCTTTTCTGCGATGTTAGTCATGATGCGTTCTCCTCATCGAGTAGCGCTGGCAAGGGAGGCGTCGACGGCGGTGCCGAGGGCCTCGGGCAGGTGGATGGTGGTGGTTGCGATGGTGCGGGCGGTGCGGTCGACGCCGACGAGCAGTTGCCCGTCCCGTGCCTCGCTCCACGTTTCGATCACTCCGGCCGGGGTGCGCAACCGCAGCGTGGGGCCGGCGGTGCCGCCGGTGATGTCGCCCAGCAGGGTGCCCGGGGTGCGGGCGGCGAGGGTCAGGGCGATGCTTCCGGTGATGGCCAGGGCCGGGTGCGGCTTGCCCATCGAGAGCATGACGACGGCGACGTCGGACTCGGCGTCGGACGGGGCAGGGGCGCCCACGACGGCGACCTTGGGGACCGCGCGGGCGGCCTCGGCGGGAGTTGCCGCCAGCCCCATCCGCACGGCGGCCTGGCGGCGGATGTGTTCCAGGGTGTCCAGCTGCAGGTCCAGCCCGGCGGTCCAGCTGGCGTGGCGCTCCGGGTCCAGGCCCAGGTCCTCCGCGCGCAGCATCACGACCGGGGCCCCGGCGTCGACCATGGAGACGGTCCAGCGGGTGCCGCCGGCGACGATGGTGTCCGTGGCTGACCCGGTGGGAAGCAGCCGGCCGGTGGTCATGCCCGCCGGGTCCAGGAAGCCGAGCCCCACCCGGTAGCCGGGGAACGGGACGCCGGGCATCTCTGCCTGCGGGACGATGGGCAGGGCGCCGGCCGGCGTCGCCACCCGCTGGATGATGATCTGGCCGGTGTTGGTGTTGCGGGTGACGATCCGGGTGACGTCGCCGTCGGGAACCACCCAGCCCTTTTCGATCGCGTACAGGCCGACGACGGCGGAGCAGTTGCCGCAGTTGCTGCCCCAGTCCACGGCGGCCTCCTCGATGCCCACCTGGGCGAAGGTGAACTCGACGTCGACGCCGGCGTCGGCGTGGCGGTGCAGGATCATCGCCTTGCTGGTGGTGGAGGTGGCGCCGCCGACGCCGTCGATCTGCCGGTGGTCGGGGCTGCCGAACAGCCGGGGCAGCAGCACGTCCGGGCTGATCCCGGTCTCGTCCAGCTGGCCTGTTTCGAAGACCCAGCATTTGCTGGTGCCTCCGCGCATCCACTCCGCTTCGATCTTCATGGTCTGTTCCTAGCTTCGGTTCTGCATAGATCTGCCCCAATGGTGTTCAAGGGCTTGATTCGAGATTGATCCAGATCACAAATGAAGACAAGGTTGGATTTCTGCACGGGACTGTAGTGATGCTTCATTCATTGTCTTTGAAGCTCAGGCCATCCTGCCTACCGGAGTGCCGCCGTCGGAAATTGTTCGCTTCACCCCCGGAAGAGAGCGTGAATGTATAGAATTAACGGATTCAACAGAAGGGCATAGCGTTGCTTAACGATCCTGATCGGGAATTGTTCGACATTCGGCGCCTTGCCTTGCTGGTGGAGGTGGTGGAGCAGGGGTCGATCACCGCTGCGGCCGAGCTGGTGATGTACACGCCCTCCGCCGTTTCGCAGCAGCTGAGGAAGCTTGAGCAGGAAGTCGGCCAGCCGCTGCTGAACCGCCGCTCCCGCGGAGTGGTGCCCACCGAGGCCGGGCAGGTCCTCGCCGGGCACGCGCGCAAGGTCATCGGGCAGATGCGCGCCGCCCAGTCGGACCTGGACCAGATCGCCGGCCTCAAGCGGGGCTCGCTGACGGTTGGCACCTTTCCGACGCTCGCCGGCTCGTTCCTGCCGGTTGTCATCCGGGCCTTCAAGAAGAGGTACCCGGCGATCGGCCTGTCCCTCCGCAGCGCGCGGTTCGATGAGCTGGTGAGCGACCTGCAGTCCGGAGTGACCGGGCTGTGCCTGCTGTGGGACTACCCTTGGAACCGCTTTCACGACGATTCCATCCGGATCACGGAGGTTTTCCAGGAAAGCACGGTCCTGCTGGTGTCCCGCAGCCATCCGCTAGCCGACCGCGACGAGATCCGGATGGAAGAGCTCCGCAAGGAATCCTGGATCGTGCGGGCCGAAGCGCACCCCGTCGTCGAAGTGCTGCAGCGCTCCGCCCATGAAGCCGGCTTCGAACCGACCATCGGCTTCCTGGCCAACGACTACCAGGAAGCGCAGGCGATGGTGAGTGTCGGCATGGGCGTGGCCATGGTGCCGAAGACGGCCGTGGCCCTGCAGCACCCGGACGTCCGGGTGATCAGCCTCGGCGAGGCCGCGCCCCTGCGGCGGGTACTCCTGGCCCAACGCCAGGACAAGGTCTACGCCCCGGCAGAGGTCGCCTTCCATTCCACGTTGCTGGAAATCGCCCGCGAACGCGCCGGGGACTACCTGTAGGGAGGGCGCCCCCGAGACATCTGATCGGCCAGGAATTCGGCGTCGTCGCCCACACCTGAGAGCAGGCCGGACTTGAAGGTGTGCATCCAGTGCAGCCCAAGGAAGTACAGGCCCGGAACGGCGGTGACGCCGCGCTGCTGGGCGGGCCGGCCGCGGGCATCGAACACCGGAATCCTGACCCAGCCGTAGTCGTAGCCGTACCCCGTCGCCCAGATGATAGTGGTGATGCCTTCCGCCGGGAGGCTCAGCGACTCGACCTCCTGTACACCGGGAAGAGGCTCTGGTTCCCCCGAATCCGCCTCGGCGAACCCATCCTCACCGCCTCTGGTGATGAAGTCCCGGGCTGCAGCCACGAAGCCGGCGTACGCCTGATCGGCCTCATCGAGGATCTGATTCGCGTTGGCTTGCACCCCCAGCTCGCCGCCTGACGCTCCGGTGACCCGGCCAATCACGTTCGCGCCGGCTGCCGCAAGCTTGCGAACGTCGACGTCGTAGCCGCCATTCACCCCTGTCACGACCGTCGACGGCGGGTACTGACGCTCGGGAAAGCTGTCGATGGTTTGCGCAAAGCGGCCCAGTGCGTCGAACCACCAGTAGGCGTCCTTGCCCCGGAAGCGCCGCGGGACGCGCCGGTGCCTGCTAACCGAGAGGTAGACGCGGCGTCCGGCACGGAGCAGCTCATCGGCCATCTGGGTGCCGGAGGCGCCGCTGCCGACAACGAGCACGGCACCTTCCGGCAGGGCCTCGGGACGCCGGTAGCGCGTGGGGTCGAGCTGCAGGACCGATCGTGGGACCTCGTGCGCCACGGCGGGGATCCGGGGAAGCTGAAAGGGCCCCGTCGCGATGACGACGTTCCGCGCGCGGATGGAGCCGTCAGCCAGGGACAGCTCGAAGCCCTCGTCCCCGCCAAGCGCCGCGAGACCCTGGACTTCGGCGTGTTCACGCACGGGCGCCGCCAGGTGCCCCGCATAGTCCTCCAGGAGACTGAGAATCCCGCGGTAGTGGGCGAACCCCTCCGGATCGGGCCCCTGATATGCGTAGCCAGGCAGCTGCAGGGTCCAGTTCGGGAACTGAAAGCGGAGGGAATCCCATCGCTCGGTCCGCCAGCGCTCACCGACCCGCCCGCGCTCCAGGACGACGTGGTCGCGGCCTTGCTGCTGCAGCACCCGACTCATCGCGAGCCCGGCCTGACCGCCGCCGATGACAACAATGTCCTGCTGCTCCCGCATGCTCAGCTCCTGGGAACCGGTGACCCACCCGGCGCACCAACCGCATGCACTCGCCGGGTTGTTGGAAGTGTCAGCCCGCCGGTTTGATGTTTTGGTTGATGTGGAAGAGGTTGCCGGGATCGTACTTGGCTTTGACTTGGGCGAGGCGGGCGTAGTTCCCAGCGTAGGTGTCCTCGATGTGTGGCTGGTCGTCGGCGTCGAGGAAGTTCACGTAGCCTGCGCCGGATCCGAGGGGGTGGAGTTCGGCATAGTAGTCGCGCACCCATTTCCTATTGGCGTCATTGTCGGCCGGATCCTCCCAGTGGCAGGCAATGTCCACTGCAAAGTCGGCGTCGCGGTAGGGGAACGCGGTCGCGTCCCGCCCGACCCGCTGGACGGCACCGTTAATGGGATAGAAGTGGTTGGCCGTCTGGACGCTCGGAATGGCCTCGCCGAACTTCTCAGCGACACGGACGACGTCGTCGCTCAGGCGGGGCAGGAACGCGGACTTCCAGTAGGCCTGCAGGCCCTTGGGATACATGGGGTCGAAGAGTGTATTTAGCACCGTGTACGGAATGGGGCCCAGGAAGGAACCGGCGGCGGGCGCGACGTCGAGGAACGGCTGCCATTGACGCTCCCCTTCGTCGTGGGGGCCAGCCCAGCCGCCCACCAGCACCACCACGGGCTTCCCGTGATATTCCTCAGGCAGGAAGGGGACAGGCGGCCCCTGGTGGAAGCCCAGGAAAACTCCCATTTCCTCCGGTGCGGTGGCGATGTAATCCCGGTAGAGCCGTGCCACCGCGTCGGCGTGCTCCAGAAGGTGGATGATCACTCCGCCGTAGAGAACATCCACCGGGTGCAGGTTGAACTCAAAGGAAGTCACGACGCCGAAGTTGCCGGTCCCGCCGCGCAGCGCCCAGAAGAGGTCCTCGTTTTGTGTGTCGCTGGCGACGAGGAACTTCCCGTCGGCGGTCACTACGTCCGCGGATTTCAGGTTGTCGCACGAGAGTCCGTACTTGCGGGCGAGGTAGCCGATGCCTCCGCCGAGGGTTAGACCAGCAACACCCGTTGATCCAATGATGCCTCCGGTGGTGGCAAGGCCGAAGGCGCACGTGGCGTGGTTGAAGTCCGCCCACGTCACTCCGGCTTCGGCCCGTGCTGTCGCATTGGCAGGATCCACGCGCACGCCCCGGCAGCCAGTGAAGTCGATGACGAGGCCGCCGTCGCAGGTCCCGAACCCGGGTGCGCTGTGGCCGCCGCCGCGCAGGGCCAGGTCCAAACCGGTGTCCCGCGCGAAGTTCACGCCTGCCATGACGTCCGCGACTTGCGACACGCGCAGGATGGCTGCGGGGCGTTTGTCGATCATTCCGTTGAAGACGGCACGCGCGGTGTCGTAGTCCGCGTGATCGCTCGTGATGACGTGGCCCCGCACTTTCTCCTGGAGGGCCTGGAAAGAGCTGTTGTCCACCGTGTACTCCGATTCACCCGGGCCGGGCATGCCCGGGCAACTGGGCACGGCCGCTGGGTCGTGCCGGGTAATGGGTTTAGCAGCCGATGGGGCCCTGGGTCGTGGAGGGCAAAAGCCTATGCCGCAGGCTTCCACAGCGGCGGAGACCTTATGCACCTTGGCAACCCAGCATCGTTACGCGGGTTGCCTTGGCGTGATTCCGAGACGGGGTTCGCCCTCGTCTCAACGGGTTACAGCACGGCTACTCGTAAATTACCCCCGCCCCATACGGCGGTCAATAACCTGTTGCGCGGCCCCCGCCTCGTCCGTTCGGCCAATGGGTTCTACTTCGCCACCAGCCCCGGCAGCCTGTCTCCGGGCCCGGTCAGGCGCCGGCGGAGGCGCGGAACGCCAGGTACCGCGGGTCCCCGCGACCCAGCAGCGCTCCCAGGACCTCCGCCGCCTCGGCGTCGGCGGATCCCATGTCCGTGGAGAGCCAGCGCATCAGGAGCCCGGGGTCGGCGCTGGCGCGCACGGCCGATCCCACGGCCAGGTCCAACTGGTCCCGGAGCAGCTGGACCGCTAGGACGCCGGACCGGCTGAGGAGGGGAGCCCGGTAGGATTCCAGCGCTTCCGCCACCCGGCCCTCGCGCAGCTGCCCCAGCACCCGCCCCGAGTCGGACCGTCCGGCCACGTCCGCGGCCAGCCGGTACGGGTTGGACAGCACCGCCTCGCCGAGCAGCGACCGGAGCCGGAACATCTCGGTGCGGATGGCCTGCGGAGTCCCGGCGTCGCCGTGCAGTTCGTAGGCCAGCTCCTCTGCCGCCCAGCCCTGCGCGCGGGAGTCCAGCAGCGCCAGGATCTCGGCGCGGCGCGGCGTCAGCGGCACGCGGCTGCCGTCGGCCATCAACGCTGATGGCTTGTCGCCCAGCAGTTCCAGGGACGCCACCGCCGCCCTCGGCGGCGAGTCGACCGGGCCGCGCAGGCGCTCGCGGGGGCGCTGCCCGCCCGGGCCCGACGGCGCACCCGCGGAAGTCCCGCCGTCGTGCGTCCCGCCGTCGGGCGTCCCCAGGAGCGACTCCGCCACCCGCACGGCGCACCGCACCATCCGCAGGGTGTCCGCACTGATCGTGTCCAGCGGCCCCGAGACGTCCAGCACCCCCAGCACCCGCCCGGTGGCCGGATCCGTGATGGGCGCCGCCGAACACGCCCACTCGTGGTGCGTGCGGACCAGGTGCTCCGCGGAAAACAGCTGCACCGGGCTACCGGTGACCAGGGCCTCGCTGATGGCGTTGGTGCCGATCCCGGCCTCGGACCAGTCGGCCCCTTCCAGGAACTCCAGCCGGTCAGCCTGCCGCAGGACGGCCGGGCTGCCCACCCGCCACAGGATCTCGCCGCTGGCATCGGTCAACACCAGCAAGTGCCGGCCGCTCCGCGAATCGTCGGCCAGCAGCTCATGCAGGGCCGGCATCACGCGCTGCAGCCGGTGCTCCCGCCGGAGCTCCAGCACCTCGGACACCTCGTGCAGGTGCCGCGGGCTGTGCTGGTCCGGGCTGATGCCCAAGGCCATGGCCCGGTGCCATGAATCGGCCAGGCTGGCGGGGATTTCGGGGCGCGGGACGCCGGAGATGACGAGTTCATGTGCGCGGCGCAGGGTCCGTGCATACCGTGCCGGGTCAGAGAACCTCAGGCCGTAGTCCACTCAGCTCCTCCCCGCAGTCGGCGGCAGTGCCGGACCGGTGGGCGTGTAACGCCGCTGTTACCCCCGGCGCGCTCCAATGGTGATGCAGCTCACGCTCGCCCCAGCATATCGCAGGGTACCGGCGGGACGGGGCTCACCTGGCAACATCACAAAGGAGTGGAGATGACCGGAACACCAACCGCTGCCGCGCAGGCCTGGCTGGCGTCCTTTGATGACGCGCTGCAACGGCGCGACTTGGACGCGGCCCTGGAGCTTTTCGAGGATGACAGCTACTGGCGCGACTTCGTGGCGTTCACCTGGAACCTGAAGACCCTCGAGGGTAAGGCGGACATCCGACGCATGCTGGAAGCGACACTGGAACGCGTACAGCCCGCGGGCTGGGCGCTCGCGGAGGATGCCACCGGGGACGCCGACGCCGTGGAAGCCTGGATCACGTTCGAGACCGGCGACGCCCGCGGCTACGGCCACCTCCGGCTGCGGAACGGCAAGTGCTGGACGCTGCTGACCACCATGCAGGAGCTGAAGGGCTTCGAGGAGAAGAAAGGCCCGCGCCGTGAGCAGGGCGTGGCTCACCAGATCGTCCGCGGCCGCCGGTCCTGGCTGGAACTGAAGGAAGAGCAGGAGGCCCGGCTCGGCTACGAGCAGCAGCCGTACTGCGTGATCATCGGCGGCGGGCAGGGCGGCATCGGCCTCGCCGCCCGGCTGCGGCGCCTCGGCGTGCCCACCATCATCATCGAGAAGAACCAGAACCCCGGCGACTCCTGGCGGAACCGCTACAAGTCCCTGCACCTGCACGATCCCGTCTGGTACGACCACCTGCCGTACCTGAAGTTCCCGGACGACTGGCCGGTCTTCGCCGCCAAGGACAAGATCGGCGACTGGCTGGAGCACTACACCCGGATCATGGAGCTGAACTACTGGTCCGGCACCGAGTGCGTGGGAGCGGCGTACGACGACGGCGCGCAGGAATGGACGGTCGACGTCGTCCGCAACGGCGAACCGGTGACGCTGCGGCCCAAGCAGCTGGTGTTTGCCCTGGGCGTCTCCGGCTACCCGAGCATCCCCGCCTTCGACGGCGCCGAGAGTTTCCTCGGCGAGCAGCGCCACTCCTCGCAACACCCCGGCGGCGGCGACTGGACGGGCAAGAAGGCCGTGGTGATCGGCTCGAACAACTCAGCGCACGACATCTGCGCGGACCTCTGGGAGCACGGCGCCGACGTCACCATGGTGCAGCGGTCCTCCACCCACATCGCCCGCAGCGAGTCGCTGATGGACCTGGCCCTGGGTGATCTCTACTCGGAGCGGGCGCTCGCCAACGGCATCACCACCGAGAAGGCGGACCTGCTGTTCGCCTCGCTTCCCATGCGGGTGCTTCCCGGGGCGCAGGTGCCGGTGTACCAGCAGATGGCCGAGCGGGACGCGGAGTTCTACTCCCAGCTCGAGGCCGCCGGCTTCGACCTGGACTTCGGCGTGGACGGGTCCGGCCTGTTCGTGAAGTACCTGCGGCGCGGCTCGGGCTACTACATCGACGTCGGCGCTTCCCAGCTGCTCATCGACGGGCGGGTGAAGCTGAAGTCCGGCCAGGTCGCCAAGATCACCGGCAACGCCGTCGTGATGGACGACGGGACCGAGCTGGAGGCGGACCTTATTGTCTACGCCACCGGCTACGGCTCGATGAACGGCTGGCTGGCGGACCTGGTCTCTCCCGAAATTGCGGACAAAGTAGGAAAATGCTGGGGATACGGCTCCGATACGCCAAAGGACCCTGGTCCGTGGGAGGGTGAGCTGCGCAACATGTGGAAGCCGACCAATGTACCCAGCCTGTGGATCCACGGCGGCAACCTGCACCAGAGCCGGCACTACTCCGCCTATCTGGCCCTGCAGCTGAAGGCCCGGATGGAAGGACTCGAAACGCCTGTTTACGAACTGCAGCCAAGTCACCACACCCGCTGACCGGGCTCAATCGGCGGCCGCCGGCTGGACCCAACCGGCGGCCACCGGCCGGCCCGGTGAAACCCCATATCCGTTCCACTGATTGGAAGGACCATCATGAAGGCAGCACGTTTCCATGGCCGCAAGGACATCCGGATCGAGGACGTCCCGGAGCCGGAGCTCCGGGCCGGCGCGGTGAAGATCGACGTCGCGTGGTGCGGGATCTGCGGCACTGACCTGCACGAATACCTGGAAGGCCCCATCTTCTGCCCGGCGCCTGGGCACCCGCACCCGCTCTCGCACGAGGAGTCGCCGGTGACCCTGGGGCACGAGTTCTCCGGGACCGTCTCTGAGGTGGGCGAAGGCGTGGACGGGCTCGCGGTGGGGGACAACGTCGTCGTCGAACCGTATTTTGTGGACGGCGACTGCGATATGTGCCAGGCGGGCAGTTACCACCTGTGCCGGCAGATGGGCTTCATCGGGCTCTCCGGCGGCGGTGGCGGGCTCAGCGAAAAGATCGTGGTGGACCAGCGGTGGGTGCACCCCATCGGCGACATCCCGCTGGACGAGGCGGCCCTGATCGAGCCGCTCTCCGTGGCCCACCACGCGGTGGCGCGCAGCGGCGCCAAGGCCGGCGACGTGGCCCTGGTGGGCGGGTCGGGCCCCATCGGGCTGCTGACCGCGGCCGTCCTCAAGGGCATGGGCGTGACGACGATCATCAGCGAACTGACCCAGGCCCGGAAGGAAAAGGCCCTCTCCAGCGGGGTGGCGGACCACGTGCTGGACCCCAGCCTGGAAAACGTTCCGGCCCGGGTGCTGGAACTCACCGGCGGGACCGGCGCCGACGTCGCCTTCGAATGCGCCGGCGTGAACGCGGTGCTGGACACCATGCTCGACGCCGTCCGGCCCGGGGGAGTGGTGGTCAACGTGTCCATCTGGGGCGCGCCCGCCACGGTGGACATGCAGAAGCTGGTGCTGAAGGAGATCGACCTGCGCGGCACCATCGCCTACGTCCGGGACCACCCCGCCGTGATCAGGATGGTGCAGGAGGGCAAGGTGGACCTCAAGCCCTTCATCACCGGAAGGATCGCGCTCGACGACCTCGTGGAACAGGGCTTCGACACCCTGATCAACCACAAGGACACGGCCGTGAAGGTGCTGGTGCACCCGTAGGGGCCGGGGCCCTGTGCGGTGCGCCGGGCGTTGCCGGGACTATGCGGTCTCCGGCAACGCTGCGGGTTGCACGGCTCCCGGGGCCCCATGGCGCCGCCTGACGCTGGCTCGGCGGAGAGCTTCTGAGCCGGGTAACAGTCGGGTGTTCCCATCCCGGGTCTGGGTTGGAACAATGCTGCCATGGCACGAATTCTTGGGTTCCTGTTGTTTCTGGCCGTGGTGGTCTACGTGATCGCCGCAACGTGGCTGTTCGTCCTCGCGCTGGTGGTGACCGTGGCGATCGTCAAACATGTACGCACCCGGCACCGCGTCGCCCCGCGGGCCGCCCCGGCAGCCAAGCTCCACCACAACGCTCCAGCCGTCCCGCGCGCTATCCCGCGCCCCGCCCCGGCGCCGGCCTATCTGTCCCGGTGGTCGGTCCAGCGCCGGTGGGTCGTCGCCGGTGACAAGGACGACTGGGACCAGGCCTTCCGGGACGCCGAGCTTCAGGCGCAGGTCTGCGCCGCCGGACCGGGGGCCACCCGGAGGTAGCGCACGCCGTCACCGCCCCGCTATGTGCTCTGCCACGAACTTCGCGTCGTCGCCCACCACCGACAGCGTGGCCGACAGGTGCTTCGTGAGCCAGGGCAGGCCCACGGCATAGAGACCCGGGACCTCAGTGACGCCCCGGCGGTGCCGCGGGTAGTTCCACTTGTCCAGCACGGGCGCGTCGAGGAAGCCAAAGTCCAGGCCGTAGCCGGTGCACCAGATGACCGAGGTGACTCCCTCGGCTGCCAGGTCGAGCCGCGCCCCCGAGTCTGCGGGCAGCCACTCGTCCGCCGGCGCGGGTTCCGCGGGCGGGGCGTCGATGCCTGCCGCGGCGATGTAGGCGTCGGCCATCCGCCCAAGGCGCTCGCGGAACCCCGCCTCCACCAGGGCGAGGCGTGCGGGGAGATCGTCGCTGAAGACGAGGCCGCCGTCGTCCGTTCCCTCGAACCGACCGTGCAGGCGGACGCCCCGGCGGCCGAGGTCGCGGAGGTGGATGCCATGGCCGCCGCCGTTGCCGGAGATCAGCGGGTTGCACATGAACCGCGCGGCCGGTGACGGCAGATGGTCCGCCTGGAGGCCGTTGATGCCGAATTCGGGGCCGTGGAGGTTGACCTGCAGGATCCACTGGAAAACATCCTGGCCGCGGTACCGCCGCGGAGCGTCGGGGCAGGTGGAGACGGACAGGTGGACCTCTCGGCCGGCATCGAGCAGGTCCTCGGTGATCTGCCCGCCGGACTGCCCGGTGCCTACCACCAGCACGGCGCCGTCGGGAAGCTGCTGCGCGTTGCGGAAGTCGTGGCTGTGCAGCTGGCGGATGTGCCCGGGGAGATTGCCTGCCGACGCCGGAAAACGCGGCCGCTGGAAGGCGCCGTTCGCGAGGACCACGTTCCGCGCGAGCCAGCGGCCCTGATTGGTCTCCACCGTGAAGCGGCCGTCGACGACGCCGACCCGGGTCACCTCCGTGCCGAGCCGGACCGGCGCCTTGATCCGCGCGGCGTAGTCGCGGAACAGTCTGATCACCTCATCCCGGGGGAGGAAGGCGTCCGGCTCGGGACCGTCGTAGCTCAGCTCCGGCAGCAGGAACGAAAAATTCGGGGTGTTCAGGAAGAACGAATCCCAGCGGTCCTGCCAGGCACCGCCCAGCTCCCTCCGCCGTTCCAACACGTAGTGGTCGACGCCGTACCGGCTCAGCCAGCAGCTGGTCGCCAGGCCGGCCTGCCCCGCGCCGACCACCAGGGTGTCGGCCGACTGGACAGGTCCCGCGCCGGGGGAGGGAATGGCTACTTCCTCGGCGCTTTCGGTGCCTTGGAGGCCTTGGCCGCCTTCGGGGCCTTAGGCGGCAGCCCGGCCACATACTCGAACGCCCTTTCCACCCAGGCCCTGGCGCGCTCCTCGCCGGTGCCGCCGCCGTCGCCGTTCCAGACCTCCGGCAATCCGGTGTAGCCGCCCATAGGGCGCTCGGCCGGGCCGAACGGAACGGTCCGCTCCGAACTTTCGAGCGCCGCCTGATCCGCAGTGGAAAGCTTCACGCCAATGGTGGAGCCGAACAAGCCGGCGAACATGTTGCCGTTCACGAACGCCCCGAGGTTTCCGAACATCGGCTTGATGACCACCCCGGGATGGTCCGGAATCAGCGAGCGGAAGTGCTCCTTGTCGGCGTCGGACGCTTTGGGCATTTCCATGCGTACCTCCCGGAAATGGGGGCCATTGAACAGGTCTTTCTGCAGGATATGCCCGGGGCCGCGCCCGGTACAGACCGCCGGTGTTCTGCCCCCGCTACTGCAGCCCCGGCACCCCGTCCCGGATCTCAAACGACGCCTTCGTGCTCACCGGTGCGCCCGGCGTCGTGACGTAGTCCAGCGTCCGGAAGGCGGCGGTCATGGCGTCCTTGGTGATGCGGGTGTTCACGTAGCCGCGGTTGTCGTTGTAGAACTTCAGGTGCGGGTTCCAGGCCATCGTGGCGTCCGTGGTGGAGCCGGTGCCATTGCCGGTCGAGGTGATCGAGGTGCACACCAGTTCGGAGCCGACCACGGGGGAGGCCGGCTCCTTGTAGTCCACCTTGACGTCGTTGGCCCAGTTGCGGTGCACGTCGCCGGTCAGGACGACGGCGTTCCGCACGTCCGCGTCCACCCAGCCCTGCGTGATGCGGCGGCGTGACGCGGCGTAGCCGTCCCAGCCGTCCATGGAGACGTCGTCGATCTCCGGTGCCTGGTTCCGGTCCCGCTCGGCGAAGAACACCTGCTGGCCCAGAATGTCCCAGCGCTGCGTGGAGTTCCGGAACCCCTCCAGCAGCCACTTCTCCTGCTCCGCGCCGGTGATGGTGCGGTCCTCCGCCAGGCGCTCGGTAACGTTCTTCCGCCAGCCGTCGCCGGCGAGCTGGTCGTCGCGGTACTGACGGGTATCCATCATGTGGAAGTTGGCCACCTGGCCCCACTGCAGCTTCCGGTAGATCTTCATGTCGGCACCCGCCGGCACGGACGAGCGCCGCAGCGGCATGTTTTCGTAGTAGGCCTGGAACGCGGCGGCGCGGCGCTGCCGGAAGTGCTGGGTGGTGTCGTTCAGCTGCCCGGCATCGCGGTTCTCCGGGACGTCGTCCGCCCAGTTGTTGTCCACCTCGTGGTCATCCCACACCACCAGCCACGGCGCCACGGCGTGCGCGGCCTGCAGGTCGGCGTCGGCCTTGTACTGCGCGTGCCGCTGCCGGTAGCCGGCCAGGTTCACCGTCTCCGGTCCTGCGTGGTCGCGCGGGTTGCTGCCGCCGATCACGTAGCTGTCCTTCTTGTACTCGTACAGGTAGTCGCCCAAGTGCAGCACCAGGTCCGGGTGGTCCTGGGCCAGCCGGGCGTAGGCGGTGAAGTAACCGTGCTCGTACTGCGCGCAGCTGGCGAACGCCATGGCCAGCGCCGCCGGCACCTCGTGCGGTGCCGGGCTGGTCAGCGTCCGGCCCACCGGGCTGATGTGCCGGCCGGTGCGGAACCGGTAGAAGTATTCGCGTCCCGGCCGCAGGCCTTTCAGCTCCACGTGCACCGAGTGCGCGGTCTCGATCCGGGCGTGCTCGACGCCGCGGGCCACCACCGTGCGCATGCCTGCGTCCTCCGCCACTTCCCACGCCACCGCGACGTTGCGTGCGGGCATCCCGCCCAGCCCGTCCCCGGCCACCGGGTCCACCGCCAGCCGGGTCCAGATCACGAAACCGTCCGGCCACGGCTCGCCGGAGGCGATGCCGAGCCGGAACGGATCGGTGCGGAGACCGGCGTCGTCCGCGGTGGAAACGGCGACGGCGGCCCCCGGCCAGGCGGCGACGAGCCCCGCTCCGAGGCCGGCGGAAAGAACGGATCTGCGCGAAATGTTGTCCATGCCCGCCACGCTATTCACGCCGGATTGACCCAATCCAAGGAAGACATGAATGCGCAGTTAACTGCGTGACAAGACCTGACACGACAACCGTGCCCGCCGGGTTCCGGCGGGCACGGTTGTCGTGGAGGCGCGGTGCTCCGTGCGGCGCTGGCTTAGGCGTGTGCCTTGGCGCGGCCCTTGGTGAGGATGACTGCCAGCGCGATCATGCCGGCGCCGAGCACCAGGTGCAGGATGTTGTCCAGGCTGTTCAGCGGCACGAAGTCGCCGGCCGAATCTTCGGGAACTACCAGGCCGTACACGAACAGGACCAGGTAGATGACACCGCCGTAGAGCAGGAAGGAGCGGGCGCCGGTGGCGGTACGGGCCAGCAGCAGGCCGGCGGCGCCGAAGAGCAGGGGGACGATGTTGTGCAGGACCGAGACCTGGAACAGTCCCAGCAGCATGGCCTCGGAGTGGTGGCCGGCGAATTGCAGCGACTCGTAGTTGGTGGTGATGCCCGGGACGAAGCCCAGGATGCCGACCAGCAGGAAGACGGCGCCGACGGCGAGGCTCGCCTTCTGGACGGTGGTGCGGGCTGCGGTCCGGTTGTGGGTCGTGGTTGTCATGCTGGCTCCTTGGGTGCGGGCTTGCGGTGAGGGAGCGACCTTTGGTTCGGCCGTTCCGATGCTTATGCCAGCAATTCGGAGGACATTGAGCGGCGGATTGCTCCATCCGGTGGATTTTGCTTCGGGAGCAGCAAGGCGAGTGAATCCTGCGGGACTACTCCCGTGCGACCAGCCGGTACGTCCCTTCCGCTGACACAAAGCATTGACTCATGGGCAGTGTTTGCTCTACGTTCTCGAATTACGGAACCACTCATGCATTTTGTAAAAGCGGAAAGCGTGATTTTCATGGGGTCAGCCATGATTGAGACGAACGACAATATGCTCATGATTCTTGGCGGTGACGGGTATTTGGGCTGGACGCTGGGACTGGCCTTGGCCAACCGCACCGGCCGGCAGGTGGTTCTGGTGGATAACCTCATCAAGCGCCGCTGGGAAGAAGAGGCTGGGGCCAAGGTCCTGGTGCCACTCCGGAGCCCCGAAGCGCGCATCGCCGAATACGAACGGATCTTCGGGAAACAGAATCTTTCATTCGAGAATGTCGAACTCCTGGACCCGAAGGCTGTTGAGAAGGTAATTGCGAAGTACCGGCCCGCCGTCGTCATCAACGGGGCCCAACAGCCCTCCGCGCCGTTCTCAATGAGTAGTGCGGAGAATGCGGCAGCCACCTTTACGAATAATATCGTCGGCCACCTCAACGTGCTGTGGGCTATCGCGCACCTGAGCAGAGCCACTAAATACATCAAGCTTGGCTCCGGAGGCTGCTACATGGCCACCGACACCGATGCCGTCCCGCTCGGTAAGCACGACTTCGCTTTCGAACATGAAGGCCGGCAGCACAAGGTCCTGCAAAGCTTCCTTCCGATGCAAGCCACGGACTTTTACCATCAATCGAAGATCACTGACCTGCTGATCGATGACCTTTGTTCCAAAATGTGGGGCTTGAAGGTCATGACAGTCCAGCAAGCCACCATCTTTGGAGCGACAATTCCGGAAAACCATTCACCTGAGCGTGGCGGACTGGCCGCCAGATTCAATTACGACGCCGTCTTTGGCACGGTCATCAATCGCTTTGTCTGCCAGACCGTCGTCGGCCATCCCCTGACTGTTTATGGCGACGGGACCCAGAAGACCGGCCTGATCAGCCTGACCGACACGGTCGACAACTTCCTCAAGTTGATCGACCTCGACGTCGAGGCCGGTGAACACCTGATGGTGCACAACTTCACCCATCGTTTGAGTGTCGGTGAAATAGCCCAAAAACTCGCAGAAATCGATTCCTCGGTCAAAATCGAGCATGTCACCAACCCCCGCCAGGAAGCGACCGGCAAGCTGGAACCTCACGTGGAAGTGCATGAGGCAATCAGGGCCTGTCACAGGGACCTGGAGGCCCGGCTGCAGGCAGAATTGGCCGCCATGCTCGAGTTCACGCGACGCTACAAAGACAACATCGAGCCGTCCATCATCATGCCAAGAGTTAATTGGTCGCCCAGGCAAGCCGCTGCCCGCTAACCCTGCCCACTAAGCCCGTGGCCGCCCGCACCGCCCTGGCCCCGCCCGCCAAACCGTTGCCCATACCGCCCCGGCCCCGCCCGCCGGCGGCGTCACTGACGGCGTGACCCGCGACCACCTGCGCGAACCCTAGCTCCTACCACCGTCGAGGAATTCTCGGGTGAGCCGGGCCAAAACCTCGACGTCTTCCAGCTTGGACTCGTGGATGAAGGAGATTCGGGCCACGTCCTGGAGGGGCTTTAGGTAGACGCCCCGTTCCGTCAGGAATCCGCATAGGCCGGCCGGATCAGGGATGCGTAGCGAGACGATGTTGCTTTGATGCGTGCCGTGATCAATGAAGTCCAGGTTGTGTTCGTGCAGAATACCCTTGATCCCCGCCAGGAGCTCAAGGTTTTTCTGTTCGATGGCGCCCATCCCGATGGCGTTGGTTTCCCGGAGCGCTGCATGGAGTGCCGCCAGGCCGCTGACATTTTGGGTCCCATCCTGAAACCGGGCGGCCGTACTTTTGAGCACGTAGGAATTCTCGTCGAAATGTTCCACGCTGCGAATGCCCGCTTTGCTGTCACGCAGGAGGGGCATGACGTTCCGGTTGACGTACATGAAGCCGATCCCCATGCCGGCGCGCAGATACTTTTGGCCGCCGCACACCAGGATGTCCACCGGGGTCCTGGTTAGATCAATCCTCCGCGCACCAACGTGCTGGACGGCGTCGACAACCAGGAAGATGCCCAGGCCGCGGCACTTGCGCGAAAGTAAGCCGAGGGCCGGCATGAATCCGTCGTACTGCTGGGCCGAGGAGATGCTTATGGCCCTTGTTCGCGGGCCGATGCTCTCGAGCAAACGCAGGAACGCGCCTTCATTGTCGCGGCCCGTAATTACCCTCACCGTCACGCCGTCGTGGCGCTTGCGCAACCACGGCAGCAGATTCGCGGGATATTCGTTGCCGAGCACCAGTACCTCATCGCCCCGCTGCAGCGGCAGGGCCTCACTCGCCATGATGATGCCCTCGGTCGTATTTTTTAGGTACGTGATTTCTTCAGCCGCACAATTGACCAGCCGTGCGGCTTCGGTGGCCATGTCGTCTGCCAGTGTGTCGTATTGGTAGAGCACTTCGGGGGGCCCGTAGAGGTAAAAATCCGCCATGAATGTGCGTGCGGCTTCATAAGCGGCCCGGCTCATCGGCGCAACGGTGGCATAGTTGAACAGTATTTTCTCGGATATCGGTGTGGGGCCCTTGCGGACTGGGCCGCGGAGCGCGGCCGCCTCGATTGCCTGCGCAGTGGAGGCCAGTGTCGCACCCTTACGCATGGTTGCCTCCCCGCTTGGCACCTGTACCTCGACCCGTACCGAGTGAAGCTCAAGTTATAGGCGCGGTGATCCCGTGTCACGAGTAGTCATTACCCGGAAAGCGCCCGGTTTCAGAGGCCATGTCGCTGCGTGTCCGGGAGGATGTGCCCGGGAATTTTCCGTCGGGAACCAGACTGCGATGGTCCGCGACGAGGGCGCGAATCCATGCCCGCGAGCAAACACCAGCCACCCGCCCCAATGTAACGAACTGGTAACATAGGGCTGATGCCGAATCAGTCTGGTCAAAAACGAGTCACCCAATTGGACGGCCTCCGCGGGATAGCCGCCCTGGTGGTCATCGCCTGCCATTTGCTCTCCACGCTCCCGGGAATCGGGAACGTGGTCTTCGATGACCGGTCCGCACCACTGGACGCTGCGGGGCACTGGGCGGTATTTTCCCCGCTGCACGTCCTTTGGAACGGCACTCCCGCGGTCCACGTCTTCTTTGTGCTGTCCGGCTTTGTCCTGATCCTGCCGTTCACCCGTGGGGACAAGGCCACCCGCTGGACCACGTACTACGCCAAGCGATTGCTGCGTCTCTACCTGCCAGCCTGGGCGGCCTTAGCCGTGGCGGTCGCGCTGGTCGTGACTATCCCACGCACAGTGTCTTCGCTGCAGAGCTCCTGGGCGAACATGTACGTCACCGACCCCAGCGTGGGCCAGGTCGCCAAGGACGGCCTGCTTCTGTTGGGCGCGAGCACCATCAACACCCCGCTGTGGACCCTCCGGTGGGAGGTCTTGTTCTCCCTGCTGCTGCCGGTGTACGTCTTCGTTGCCCTCCGCTGGCGGCGCTTCTGGCACCTGAAGCTCGGCATCGTCGTGGCCCTGGCCGCGGTGGGCGCGGTGCAGCACATCGATTGGCTGATCTACCTGCCCATTTTCGCCATCGGCGCGATCCTCGGTGCCGAGCGCGAACGGATCCGCGAGCTGACCCGCTCGTGGCCGCGCTTCGTCTGGCTGCCTGTCACCGCCGCCGGCCTGGTCCTGGCTAACGCAGAATGGTTCAGCCCCGCCAAACCGGTCGACGGCGTCGAGGCGCTGGTAACGGTCGGCGCGACGTTGCTCGTCCTGGTGTTCCTGCTGTCCGGCTCCGCGAAGAAGCTCGGAGACACCGCCGTTGCCCAATGGCTGGGCCGGATCTCCTTCAGCCTCTACCTGGTGCACCTGCCGATCATCCTGGCCGGCGTCACCCTGCTACAGTCAGTCTCGCTTCCGCTGGCGCTCGCCGTCTCCGCGGTTGCCTCGTTCGCGGTGGCCGAACTGTTCTACCGCTTCGTGGAGCAGCCCGCCCAGCGCCTCTCCATAGCCGCAGGACGGGCCGTGGAGAGACGGCTCGGCGGCCGCCGCGACCGCGCGGATCCCCCGGCGGAACCGGGCATCGCGCACGAGGTGGGAACGACGTCGTCGGCAGCGGACCTCGGCCGGACGCGGCAATCCGTCTCGTAAGTAGGTGCGCGGCGGGGGCGTCCCAAACGGTGCCGATGATGACGAGTGGTAATCCTCCGCCCATCCGTCCTGTAGAGTAGTTCTTGTTGTTGTGTTTATGCAGTTCGTAGTTCAGGCAGTACGCACGGTCGAAAGCCCGTGTTCTTCTGAAGCAGCGGTTTTGAGCACCCCAAACAGGAGGACCCGAAAGTCGGGACAGTTCCTCCACCTTCACGAAGGACAAAAATAATGGCTACTGGTACCGTCAAATGGTTTAACGCTGAAAAGGGCTTCGGCTTCATTTCCCCCGATGACTCCTCACAGGACGTTTTCGCGCACTACTCCGCGATCAACTCCTCCGGCTTCCGCTCCCTCGAAGAGAACCAGAAGGTCTCCTTCGAAACCGAGCAGGGCCCCAAGGGTCCTCAGGCCACCAACATCCAGGCTATCTAATTTCCTTAGATACCCGGAACCGTTAGGTTTCTAGCAGGGCCCGTCTTCGGACGGGCCCTGCTTTTGTTTAACCCGGATGTGCCAAGCGTGCCCAAGTAGCTCGCGGTTGTTGTCGTTTTGAGGCCCCAAAACGACAACAACTGCGAGTCAGTTGGGGGAGCGCCGCGTATCCGAACCGCACACCCTAGACACCGTCCACGTGCGGGAGCATCCTGTTGCTGTCCGCGTTCGCCACCACGCGGCCCCCAGGGATTGGCGAGGGAAGCTGGCACAAGGATCATGAGCGAATCACCAGACGCCCGGCAGAAACTGTCCGACCGGATCGACGAGAAGCAACGCGCCGTCCGCGCCTACCTGGCCCGCGAACGGCCCCGCCGGAACCGGCTCTCCAACGTCAGCATTGTGGGCAGCGGACTGGCCGCTGCACTCACCGCCGGCCCCGCGGTGGGCGGCACGGGATTCACCCACGCCACGGCAAACCTGCTCTCGCTCAGCGAGGACTCGATCGTCTGGCGGGTGCTGTGCTTGCTGGCCGTGATCCTCTCCGTCGCCGCCGCGCTGTCCACCAACTTCGCCACCTCGCGTGCCGTCGCGGACCGGGTCAGCGCCGCCGAAACCTGCAGCGCCCAGCTCGAAAGCCTCGCCGTCTCCCTGGACATCGGCCACATCGACGTCGACGAAGCGGTCAAGCTCTACCAGCAGTACGCCGGCCAGGTCCCGTTCGTGGAAACCGCGCACGCGTGAAGGCTGCCTTGCTGCCGATGCCCTGTCAGTTATGGCTGGTCTGAGCCCGTCGGAACAGCCAAAGCTGATAGAGCATCCGCCTCGCACCAACCGTTTTCCCCATCGGAAGCGCCCGACGTCGGCCGCCTCACCCGGCCCGGTGCCCCGCCTGCCGCCGCGCCACCCACCCGGCCAGCACCGGGTTGTCGATCTCCTTCGCCAGCCACTGCGCGGATTCGGCGGCGCCCGCATCGCCGAGGGCCGCCCGGTGCGACTGCGCCCGCACGGCAAACTCACGCATCCCGGACCGGCTGGCCAACGCACCCAGCCGGTCCGCGAACTCGGAGGCCCGCGGCGAACCCGAGGCCAATGCCACTTCCGCCGCCACGTCCAGCAGCCGGGCCGAGTACCAGAGGTACCACGGGCTGGGCGCCATGCCCCGGCCCACCCAGTGTTCGGCGGCGGCCAGATCGCCGTGTGCCAGGAACAGCCGCGCCTCGGCCCCGGCCGCGAGGGCCATGTAGCAGTGGTCACCGGCCAGCTCCGCCATCACCCAGGACCGGTCGATCAGCGCTGCCGCCTGCTCGAGCTCCCCTGCCGCCAGATACGTCTCGCCGCGCAGCCCGGCCACGAACGGCTCGAACGCCGTCCAGTGTTCCGCGGCCACCCCGGCCAGGGCCCGGTCCAGGCACGCCCCGGCCGGGCCAAGTTCGCCACGGATGAGGTGGACCCGGCCCAGCAGTGCCTCCCCGAACGCCTGCTGCCGCCGGTTCCCGGCCTCCGCGGCGAGCCGCACCGACTCGGTCAGAGCGGCCACCGCATCTGCGTAGCGCGCGGTGTCCGAGGCCAGCATGCCCTGGATTGCCAGGATCCTCGACTGCTCGTCCGGGAACCCCCTCGCGGCCCGCATCGCCCGCTCCAGCCAGCCGGCGGCCCGGTCCGGCACACCGCGCTGCACCGCCAGGTAGCCCAGTTCCCGGTACGCGGCAGCAGCGGTGCGGGAGCCGCCGTCGGGCGCCTCCGCCGTCAGCGCGCGGTGTAGGAAGTCCGCCACCTCGGCGCCGCGGCCGCCCGCTTGGTGGATGACCGCCCCGGCCAGTGTCACCAGCGACTCGGCCAGCAGGTGTCGTTCGCCCGCCCGCTGGGCCAGTTCGACGGCGAGGCGCAGCTGCGCCAGCCCGCGGTCCACCGCGCCGGCCGAGAGCGAGGCTGCACCGGCGTCGAGGTAGGACCGCACGGTGGCAGCGTTCGCCGGGGTACCGGAATCCGCGGCGGTCCCCGGTTCCGAGAGCGCCCGGAGGACCTCCTCGGGCAGCGGCAGCCCAAGCTCCGCGCGGTACAGCTCGCCGAACTTGGTGACCTGCTCGCGGGCGCGGCGCTGCTCACCGAGGGCCACCAGCGCCTTGACCAGCACGGCGGTGCAGTCGGTGTTGAACGGATCCCGCTGCAGCGCCCGGGATGCGAGGGCGGAGGCGTCCGCCGGGGCGCCGGCCGCCAGCGCCGCCAGCGCGGCGTCGTAGAGCAAGGACTGCAGCGCGTTCTCAATCCGGTAGCGCTGGTCCGCGAGCCAGGATTCAAACACCGGGCTATCAGCAAAGTTCAGGCCTTCCAGCAGCTGGCCTTCGAACCGACGCGGATCGACGTCACGGCCCCCTGTCGAACCCAGGAGCTCCAGCACGTCGCAGCGCCAGCCCGGCTGCAGCTCCAGCCGCAGGGGATCGCCCGCGATCGCCGCGCCGCCGAGCACCCGACGCAGCTCGGAGAGGTTCCAGCGCAGCGCGCCGAGGGGATCCGCGGCGTCGGGAAACAGGAGCGCGGCGGTCCGCGCGCGGCCAACGCCGGCCGGGTTCAGGGCGAGGTAGGCCAGCACCGCCCACGCCTTGCGGCCGCGGGGCTGCGGGGGAGCCCCGCCCGCGGAGTCAAGGTCCGTGGGTGCTGGGTCAGGGGGTTCGATCCGGGGCGGGCCGAGGAGCCGAATCCAGGTGTCGGCCATACCGAATTTTACCGCCGGAACGTCCTCACACGCCTGCTCACACGGTGCCCGCAGACACTGAAGCCATCCACCCGCCACCCACCACCGAGGTGCATCACCATGGAAGTACTTGCAGTCCTGCTCGCCGGATCCGCCCTGGTCGCGATCCCGGGCACGTTCGTCGCCATCCTGCGGGACGGCCGCGGCCACACCCCGGAGGTCCGGTCCGACGAACCGTGGAAAGCCGGCAACCTGCCGAGCGAACCCTACGCGTCGGCGAACCGGGCCTTCCCGCCCACCCTCTGGTTCCGGTAGACACCAGCGCCGGACGCATCCACTGGCCCGGCGCTGTTCACGCTCCCGCCACCGACGGTTTACGCGGGCGGTCAAGGATGGCACCATGACTGATTTCACCCGCCGCAATGTCCTCAAAGGTGCCCTGGCCGCCGCCGGCGCAGCCGCCGTCGTCCCCGCAACGGGCGGAGCGGCCAGCGCCGCCCGGCCCGCCGGCGTCGCACTGGTCCGCAACCGCCTGACCCTGCCCTCCGGCATCGCCACCGGCGATGTCACCACCGGCTCCGGTGTGCTGTGGTCCCGCGCGTCGGGCCCCGGCCGGCTGGTGGCGAACCTGCTGGCCGTCGACGACGGCGGGTCCCCGCTCCGCGGCGGCCGCGCCTTCCGGCGGGTGCTGCGGGGGAGCGCCGCCAGTGAGGCGACCGACTTCACCGCAAGGATCAACGCCGAACACCTGCCCGCCGGCACCCGTTTCGCGGTGAGCCTGCACTTCGAGGACGCCGACGGCAACGCCGGCGAGACCGCGCAGGGATCGTTCAGCACCGCGCCGGAGACCGGGCTGCTGCACAGTGGCCGCGCCGCCCGCGGCCAGAGCTTCGTCTGGAGCGGCGACACCGCCGGCCAAGGCTGGGGCATCAACGAGGAGATCGGCGGGATGCGCGGCTACGCGGCCATGCACGCCACAGCGCCGGACTTCTTCATCCACTCCGGCGACACGATCTACGCCGACGAGCCGATCAGCGCGCAGGTGACCGAGCCGGACGGCAAGATCTGGCGCAACCTCGTCACCGAGGAAGTGTCGAAGGTGGCCGAATCGCTCAACGAATACCGCGGCCGGCACCGCTACAACATGATGGACAGGAACGTCCGCGCCCTCTACGCGGAGGTCCCGGTGATCGCGCAGTGGGACGACCACGAGACCCACAACAACTGGTACCCGGGCCAGATCCTCACCGACAGCCGCTACACCGAACGCCGCGTGGACGTGCTCGCCGCCCGCGGCCGGCAGGCCTGGCAGGAGTACCAGCCCATCGCCGGGGTCAGCGCCGGCGGCACCGGCTTCGAACCGGCCCGGATCTACCGGAAGATCAGCCGCGGCCCGCAGCTGGACATCTTCTGCCTGGACATGCGCACCTACAAGGACGCCAACACGGACGGCAAGGAACGGCAGCTGACGCACATCCTGGGCCAGGAGCAGGCCGACTGGCTGATCCGCGAAGTCAGCAAATCCAAGGCCACCTGGAAGGTCATCGCCAACGACCTCCCGCTGGGGCTGGTGGTGCCCGATGGCCCGGTCAACCAGGAATCGCTCTCCAACCGCGACGCCGGCGCCCCCTTGGGCAAGGAACTCGAGCTCGCCGGGGTGCTCTCCGCGTTCAAGCGCAGCCGGGTTAAGAACGTGGTCTGGCTGACCGCCGACGTGCACTACTGCGCCGCGCACCACTACGCGCCGGAGCGTGCCGCGTTCACCGACTTCGACCCGTTCTGGGAATTCGTCGCCGGGCCCATCAACGCCGGCAGCTTCGGACCCAACGCCCTGGACGGCACCTTCGGGCCGGAGGTGAAGTTCTTCAAGGCCGGCGCCTACGCCAACGAATCCCCGCGCAGCGGCGAGAGCCAGTACTTCGGCCACGTGGACCTGGGCGCCGACGACGTCTTCACCGTCAGCCTGCGCAACGCCAACGGTGCTGTGCTGTGGAGCAAGGCCCTGCAGCCGGAGCGGTAGCGCTGGGAGCGGGCCGGCGTCGGCGTCGTACTTGGGTGGGCGGGCCGGCGTCGCAAACATGAGTGGGCCCCTCCCGGAAAGTCCGGGAGGGGCCCACTGGCGTGAACGGAGACGGCGCCTACGGCGTCGGCATGCCGCCGTTGACGTTGAGCGTCTCGCCGATGACGTAACTGGACTCGGACGAGGCGAGGAACACGTACGCCGGCGCCAGCTCGGCCGGCTGGCCGGCGCGGCCCAGCGGGGTCTCCTTGCCGAACTCCGGCAGGTCCTCGGTGGGCTGGCCGCCGCTGGCCTGCAGCGGGGTCCAGATGGGGCCGGGCGCCACCGCGTTCACCCGGATGCCCTTTGGTGCCAGCTGCTGGGCCAAACCCTTGGTGAAGTTATTGATCGCCGCCTTGGTGGAGGCGTAATCCACCAGGGTTTCCGAAGGGCTGTAGGCCTGGATGGAGGTGGAGTTGATGATGCTGGAGCCGGCCGGCAGGTGCGGCAGCGCCTCCTTGGTCAGCCAAAACATCGCGTAGACGTTGGTCTTGTAGGTGTGGTCGAACTCGACATCGGTGATGTCGCCGAGCGCCTTCTGCGCGACCTGCTTGCCGGCGTTGTTGACCAGGATGTCCAGGCCGCCGAGTTCCTTGACAGCGGTTTCGACGAGCTCCCGGCACACTGCCGAATCCTTCAGATCGCCGGGCACCTTGACCGCCTTGCGGCCGGCCTTCTCGATCAGGTTCGCGATCCGGGTGGCGTCCTCTTCCTCCTCGGGAAGGTAGGACATCACGACGTCGGCACCCTCGCGGGCGAAGGCGATCGCCGTCGCGGCACCGATGCCGGAGTCCGCGCCGGTGACGAGCGCCTTGCGGCCCTCCAGCCGGCCGGTGCCGCGGTACGTGTCCTCGCCCAGATCCGCCTTGGGCGTGAGCTTGGCGTCCAGGCCGGGCTCCGGCTGGCTCTGCTCGGGCGGCTCGATCTGCTCGTACGCCGTAACGGGGTTCCTGAACGTGTACTGGTCAGTCATAGTTCTCCTCCGATGGTTGCGTTGCGCCCGGTACCTTTTGCAGGGCCGGACATCGACGGCGGGGTGGATCCCACAACACGCTAAGCATGCTTAGTAATTACCCTAGCCAGTTCGGGGGAGCGGATGCAACGGGGATGCTCTGCCGGCCATTGTCGGCAGAGGTGAAGTGTGTTTCACTTTTTAGGTGGAGGGGAGTATCCCCCAAATGTTCCGTCGTCAGTACGGCCGCCCCTGAGCGGCCCGGCGGGCAGGCCCCTTGGGGCCGGGAGAGACCTCCAGTTGGTGTTGACTGACTGGAAGCGGGTGCTCTTCGATGAATGTTCCTCTGTGGGCCTGGTTGGCCGTCCTTGGCGTGATCGTCCTGATGTTGGCGGTGGACCTGTTCGCCCACCGCAAAGCGCATGTGATCGGCGTCCGTGAAGCGGCGTTGTGGTCCGCCGTCTGGGTCGCCTTCGGCGTCGGATTCGGCGCGCTCGTGTGGCAGCTGTACGGGGCCGAATTCGGCCAGCAGTACTTCGCCGGGTACCTGATTGAGAAATCCCTGGCGGTGGACAATGTCTTCATCTGGGCGATCATCTTCACGTATTTAGCCGTGCCCCGTGAGTACCAGCACCGGGTGCTTTTCCTCGGCGTGCTGGGCGCCCTGGTGTTCCGCGGCATCTTCATCGCCGCGGGCTCCGCCATTATCGCCAGCGCCGGGTGGGTACTCTACCTCTTCGCGGCGTTCCTGCTCTTCACCGGCTACCGGATGATCCGCCAGCGCAACGACCACCCGGAGCCGGAGAAGTCTCGGGCGCTGAAACTTTTCCGCCGGTACGTGCCCATGACCGACAAGTTCCACGGGCAGAAATTCCTGGTCCGCAAGAACGGCCTGGTGCTGGCCACCCCGCTGCTGGCCGTCCTGGCCCTGGTCGAGGTTACGGACATCATTTTTGCCGTCGATTCGATCCCCGCGATCTTCGCCGTCACCGACGAGGTGTTCCTGGTCTTCACCGCTAACGCCTTCGCGATCCTTGGCCTCCGTGCCATGTACTTCCTGCTCGCCGACCTGATCCACCGGTTCATCTACCTGAAAATCGGGCTGGCGCTCGTGCTGGTCTGGGTCGGTATCAAGATGCTGCTCAAGATCGACATCTACTACATCCCCACCCCGCTGTCGCTGGGCGTCATCGCCACAATTCTCGGCGTGTCCATCGGCGCAAGCCTTTGGGCCACCCGCGGCCAGGAGCGCAGGGCTCCCGCGGGGCCGGCCCACGCTCCGTTCGGGACCGCCACGGCTGCGGAAGTGGCGGAGCTGGAACCGCTGTGGCGGCGGGGCCGTTCGGGTGCGAAGGCAGCGACGTCAAGGACAACGACGACGACGACGACGGCGCGTGGCGGGGAGGCGGGGAAGCCCGGCGCCGGCGAACCCGGCGGCGACCCGCATGCGGCGGCACCCGACGCCGTCCCGCCCGCGCCCGCAGAGAGTGAGGGCAGGTGAACGACGGCGTGCAACGGGCTGATCGGATTGGTTTCACCCTCCGCCGTGGCGGGGCCGGCATTCCGACTGTGACCCACTCCACAGAAGTCCGACGTCGAACGGCTGGGCGCTTTGACCCCGCCGCAGGGGCTGAAACCCGCGGATTTCCGGGGCTTGTGGCGCGGGGAGGTGCTTGCGGGGGCCGATTTGTATGGGGTCGGGTTGGTGTGTAAAGTAGTTCGAGTCGCCGCCGCTGAAGCGGAAAGATAGCGACCGACCCCCTGATAAACGGCCTGGAAAATGGCGCGGAATGTTGCGCGCTTTATAAGGGTGGGGACCCCCTGTGGAATTGTGAATGACGGAAACGCCGGTTTGCAAAGCTTCATGGATTCGGGTAAGTTTGAAAAGTTGCTCCGGAGCGATCCTGGACCGTTGGGTTTGGGTGGTGCCGGGTGTGTCTGTTGTTTGAGAACTCAATAGTGTGCCAAGTTTGTTGATACCAATTTTG